>JAGQJA010000257.1:25450-25977 GCA_020430845.1 Myxococcales bacterium | reverse complement strand
TGCGTCGCCGCTTCAACAACACGCGGTTCACGGCGGCGTTCAACGCGTCGGCGCTCATCCACCTCATGCGGGGCGGCGCCGACGCCGAGCTGTTCTGGGCCGGCGTCGACAGCGAGGGCGGCTACGGCATGCTCGACCTCGACGGCACGCCGCGGCCCGTCTTCCACGCGAAGCGCCTGGCGGCCGACTATGTGCAGACGGGCGACGAGATCGTGTTCCCCGTCCACGAGCCGTGGAGCTTCGACTCGGTCGTGGCCACGTCGCCGAGCGGTCGGCGATCGGCGTACATCGCCCACCTGCGCGAGGACGAGCGGAGCTATCCTCTGTCGGAGCTCGCCCCGGGCGTGAAGCCGAAGAGCGTCTATGTCCTCGACGGGACCACCGGCGGCGACGTCAAGCGCGTCGACGCCGAGCACACCCTCACCATCGCTGGCCAAGGCGTCTGCGTGATCACCGATGAAGACGCCGAGCCCCATCGATGATCTGCTCCGGCAGACGCCGCCCGAGGACGTAGAGACCCGCGCGCG
>JAGQJA010000257.1:395-25343 GCA_020430845.1 Myxococcales bacterium | reverse complement strand
GTCGACGCGTCCGGCTCACGCGCGATCGGCAAGGACGACCTGGCCGAGGTGAAGACGCGCGGCGTCGTCGGCGGGGGCCAGCTGATCCTGGTGCCCAAAGAGGGCGACCGCATCCTCATGCCGCACTCGTCGTCGATCACGCCGCTCGTCAGCGAGCTCGCGCGCGTGATCGAGCAGCTGCGGAGCGGCGAGAAGCTCGCGACGAGCGAGCTCGATCGGCTGCACTGCCACACGTGCGGGCGCCGACTGCCCGAGGTGGGCGGGGTGTGCCCCTTCTGCCTCGACCGCAAGACGGCGCTCCTGCGCGTGGCGAGCTACCTGGGCCCGCACAAGGCGCGCGTGGCGTTCCTCGCGCTCGCGGCCGCCGCGGGAACGGCCGTGGGTCTCGTGCCCCCCATGCTCACGCGCGAGCTCGTCGACGGCGTGCTGCTCAACCAGCGCAAGCTCGACTTCGACGCCCGCGCGTGGCTCCTCCTGCTCATCTTGTTCGGGCTGCTCGGCGCGCAGCTGCTCGGCTGGGTCGGCGGCTACGTCCACAAGAGGACGAGCTCGTGGCTCGGCGCGCGGATCATCATGGATCTGCGCAACGATCTGTATCGGCAGATCGAGCTCGCGCCCATCAAGTTCCACGACCGGCGCGAGGTCGGGGCCCTCATGAGCCGCATCTCGAACGACGCGGGCACGCTCAACGAGTTCCTCATCGGCGGCATCCCCGACCTCGTCCTCAACGTCCTCAAGTTCATCGGCATCTTCGCGTTCACGCTCTCGATGAACGCGCGCCTCACGTTGCTCGTCCTGGTCCCCATGCCGCTCATCTGGGTCTGGGGCGGGTTCACGCGCAAGAAGATGCTCCCGTGGCACATGCGCGCGTGGCTCGCCGAGACCAAGTACTGGGCCAAGCTCGCCGAGGTGCTCTTCGGCATCCGCGTGGTGAAGGCGTTCGCCGCAGAGGAGCGCGAGACCGAGGGCTTCATGAAGCGGAGCCAGCGCGTGCACGACCTGCACGTGGCGACGAACGCAGAGAACGCCAAGCTCGGCAACACGATGGGGATCATCACGAGCGCCGGCGGCTTCATGCTGTGGATCCTCGGCGGCCTCGAGGTGCTCGACGGCAAGATGACGCTCGGCACGCTGCTCGCGTTCCAGGGCTACGTCGGCATGCTCTACGGCCCGCTCACGTGGTTCGGCGAGTTCAACGGGTGGATCACGAAGGCGCTCGTGGGCGCGGCGCGCATCTTCGAGATCCTCGACGCGCGCGCCGAGAAGTACGACGACCCGAGCTCGACGAAGCTCGGGCGCCTCGAGGGACGCATCAAGTTCGACAACGTCACGTTCGGCTACGACCCGAGCCGCCCCGTCCTCAAGGACTTCAGCCTCGAGGTGGCGCCGGGCGAGAAGATCGGGATCGTGGGGCGCTCGGGCGCGGGTAAGACGACGATGATCAACCTCGTCTGCCGGTTCTACGATCCCGACTCCGGCAGCGTGTCTGTCGACGGCGTCGACCTCAAGGACGTGCGCCTCGAGGACCTGCGGAGCCAGATCGGCATCGTGCTCCAGGACTCGTTCCTCTTCAGCGGGACGATCGCCGACAACATCCGCTACGCCGCGCCCGCCGCCACGTTCGCCGACGTGATGCGCGCGGCGAAGCTCGCGAACGCGCACCCGTTCATCACGCGCATGCACGACGGCTACGACACCGAGGCCGGGGAGCGGGGCTCGCACCTCTCGGGCGGCGAGCGGCAGCGCGTCGGCATCGCGCGCGCGGTGCTCGCAGAGCCGCGGCTGCTCGTGCTCGACGAGGCGACGAGCTCGCTCGACGTGACGACGGAGCGGCAGATCCAGCAGGCGATGCGTCGCCTGCGCCGGGGGCGCACCACGTTCGTGGTCGCGCACCGCCTCGGCACCGTGCGCGACGCCGATCGCATCGTCGTCATCGATCACGGGCGCATCGTCGAGCTCGGGAGCTGGAACGAGCTCATGTCGAAAGAGGGCGTCTTCTACGAGATGGTGAAGGCGCAAGAGGCGGTGGAGGCGCCGCTCGAGTCATGAGCGCGCCCCGCGACGACAAGGCCGGCGACGACAAGAACCCGCTCGTCGAGCGGCCGCCGGACGACTTCGCCGAGCGCATCGCCGCGGCAGAGGGCGACGAGAAGCTGCACGTGCGGGTCGCCGCGGACCTGTCGCCCGACCTCAGCTTCGGACAACGGTGGCTCATCGTCACCGACAAGCGCATCGTGATCCTCGACGCCGAAGAGGCGCCGCTCGAGATCTCGCTCGGTGAGGTGACGTCGGCGCAGATGCGATCCCTCGTCGGCGGGGCGCGCCTCGTCATCGAGCGCAAGGACAAGACGCCCGTGTCGGTGTACGTCTCGAGCACCGCGGCCCCGACGTTCGCCGACGCTGCCGATCGCATCGGCGAGCTCGTCAAAGGCGGGGCGCTCAAGAAGGTCAAGAGGCGTGAGCGGCAACGCTGCCCCTCGTGCGACCGCTACCTCCCCGAGCGCGGGATGGTGTGCCCGTTCTGCCTCGTCAAGCGCGTGACGCTCAAGCGCATCTTGAGCTACCTGGCGCCGTACAAGAAGGCGGTCGCGGTGCTCATCCCGCTGATGGTCGGCAGCATCGGGATCGACATGGTGCCGCCGCTCGTCATCGGGAAGATGATCGACGAGGTCCTCGTCCCGGGCGCGCCGCACTCGCGCCTGTACTTCTACGTGGGCGTGCTCCTCGGCCTCAAGCTCGTCTCGATGGCCGTCGGCACGGTCAAGGGCTGGATCGCCATGTGGATGAGCAGCAAGATCACGATCGACGTGCGCACGTCGCTCTGTCGCGCGCTGCTCCGCCACTCGATCGCGTTCTACGACGAGCGCCAGGCGGGCATGCTGATGAGCCGCTTCACGAACGACGCGGGGCGCCTGCAGGGTCTGCTCGCGAACGACGTCCCGGCCGTCGTCATCAACGCCGTGATGCTCACGGGGGTCTTCGGCTTCTTGCTCTACAAGGACTGGTTCCTCACGCTGATCGTCGTCGCGCCCGTGCCGCTCGTCGCGCTCGCGACGGCGAAGTACTGGCGGCCGATGAACCGCGCGTGGGAGCGCGTGGGCGTACGGTGGACGCGCCTCTCGATCCACCTCGGCGAGACGCTCGCCGGCATCCGCGTGGTCAAGGCGTTCGGGCGAGAGCGGCACGAGGTCGACAAGTTCAAGCAGAACAACGACAAGGTCTTCGAGCGGAGCCTGCGCGCCGACATGCGCGGCTTCATCTTCTTCAGCATGATCGGCTTCGCGATGACGTGCGGGACGTACTTCGCGTGGTGGATCGGCGGGCGACAGGTCCTCCGCAACGAGATCTCGCTCGGCGAGCTGACCGCGCTCATCGCGTACCTGTGGATGCTGCTCGGGCCGCTCCAGTGGTTCGTGCAGACCGGCAACTCGGTCAACAACGCGCTCGTGAGCGCGGAGCGCATCTTCGAGATCCTCGACACGCCCGCCGAGGACATGGACGCGCCGGACGCCGTGCCGATGCCCCGCATCGAGGGGCGGATCACGTTCGAGAACGTCACGTTCGGCTACGACAAGGAGCACCCGGTCCTCAAGGACGTCTCGCTCGACGTCATGCCGGGAGAGACGATCGGCATCGTGGGCCGGTCGGGCTCGGGCAAGACGACCGCGATGAACCTGCTCACGCGCTTCTACGACGTCGACAGCGGCCGCATCCTCGTCGATGGCGTCGACATCAAGAAGATGAAGCTCCACGACCTGCGCTCGCAGCTCGGCGTCGTGATGCAGGACACGTTCCTCTTCAACGGCACGGTGGGCGAGAACATCGCATACGGAAAGCCCGACGCGACGCTCGACGACGTCATGGGCGCGGCGAAGATCGCCAACGCGCACGACTTCGTCCTCGGCAAGGCCGACGGCTACGACTCCGAGGTCGGCGAGCGCGGCTGCCGCCTCTCGGGCGGCGAGAAGCAGCGCGTGGGCATCGCGCGGGCCGTCTTGCGCGACCCGCGCATCCTGGTGCTCGACGAGGCCACGAGCAACCTCGACACGCGCACCGAACGATCCATCCAAGAGGCGATCTACGAGCTCGCCAAGTCGCGCACGACGTTCATCATCGCCCACCGTCTCTCGACCATCCGCCGCGCGAGCCGCGTGGTGGTCGTCGACCAGGGGCGGTTCGCCGAGGTCGGCACACACCAGGAGCTCATGGAGAAGAAGGGGATCTTCTACGAGATGGTGCAGGCGCTCGAGGCGCAGCAGGAGGGATGGGGGTGGGAGTCGGACGAGATCCCGATCGACTACGCGTGAGGGATGGTCCGTCGGCCGGTCACCCGAACGGGTGACGCGCACTTTGTGCATAGGTTACGCAACGTTATGACGCAGACACCGCCCACGGAGCGCGCGATTGAAGAGATCGCGGCGCTGCCCCGTCAGAGTGTGACGCGCCGAGAGAGCGCGGCCTTGGGGGCAGACGGGCAGAGGGAAACCGTGGTAGCTGAGGTCAAGGGCATGTCGGTCGCGTTTGATATGACGGGGGAGCTCGCCGGGAGCGAGGGGCGTGAGCGCGTGCTCGCGGCCGTAGAGGCCGGCCCTGCGGCCAAGGCCGCGGTGCGCCTCTACCAGAACGGGGCAGGCCCCGTGGCCATCATCTCGGGGGCGACGCACAAGCACGTCGAGATCGTCCGCATCTCGCCCCTCACGCACCCCGATCAGTACATCGCCATCCTCGACGAGGACGGCGAAGAGCTGCACGTGATCGACGACGTGCGCGAGCTGGACCGCGAGAGCCAGGAGACGGTCGGCACGGCCCTGCGCCAGCGCTACATGACGGCGATCATCACCCGCATCGTCAGCGTGCGCCACGAGCTGGGCATCAGCTACTTCGAGGTCGAGACCGACCGGGGCAGCCGTGAGTTCGTCGTGCAGAACCTGCTCGAAGGCGCGCGGTGGCTCAGTGACCAGCGCTTGCTCATCTTCGACGTCGACGGCAACCGCTTCGAGATCCCGGAGCTCGACGCGCTCGACAAGAAGAGCCACCGGCTGCTGCACACCGTGCTCTGACGGACGACCGCACGGGGCTCAGTTGCCCTTGGCGATCCGCACGATCTGCCCTTTGTCGTGCACGTCGTAGTAGAGCGCCTCGTCGTCGATCGCGAGCCGCCACGTGTCCGTGCCGGAGACGATCCGCTCGCCGGACACGAGCGGGTTGCCGTTCTCGTAGCGCCACACGCCCCCGCCGTTTGGTTTGCCCAGGTAGGTGTGGGTCCCGTCCATCCGCACCGCGAAGACTTGGCGCTCGACGCTGATCGGGTCGGTGAACGTGCCCGTCGACAAGTCGAGCCACGAGAGCTTGTCCGTGTTCGTGCCGTCTTCGCTCGTGCGCAGGACGGCCGCTCGATCGCACGCCATCGCGAGGGCGACGACACCCTCGACCGTCATGGCGCCGACCCGCTGGGGCAACGTGTAGCGGCGGAGCTCCTTGCCCGTGTCGTCGAAGAGCACGAGATCGGGCTGCGACACCCCGCCGACGAGCACGCGGTTGCCGAACGCGGCGATGCCCCGATACGGACCGAGCGAGAGCGACTGGGTGGTGATGATCCCGCCGCGGACGAACGTGACGATGCCGTCGCCCAGCACGGCCACGCCGCTCGACGTCGCGACCATGTCCCACGGGTCGTTCGGGAGGGTCGTCGAGAGCGCCGGGGTGCACGTGGCGCCGCTGCAGTCGGCCCTCATCTGCTGGACGACCGGCCCGTTCGCGTTGAATCCGCGCTGGGCGATGTAGAGAAAACCTCCGCTCACCGCGAGGTGGGACGGGGCGGGCAAGTCTCCTTTCAGCAGCAGGTCGGCACCGTTCGGCAGCACGCGCTTGCGCACGCTGCCCACGCCAGACCCGTTGCGGGGGTCGGGGCCGCCGTCGCTCACGAGCGCAAGGTAGAAGAGCGTGCTGCCCGAGCTCACGAGCCCGAACGGGAAACCCGACATGAGGTACACCGTGCCCAGGCACGACGTGCACGGCGTGGACGTGCCCTTGGGCTGATCGCACGACGCCGCACCGTCGGGCGCGCGTCCGTCGTCGAGGCTCGCGCCGTCGGGCGCCGCGCTGGCGTCGTCCGCCGCGCCGTCACCGAGCGCGCCGTCCGGCGTGCCCACGCCGCCGTCGCCCGCGGGCTCGACAGACGAGGACGAGAACGCCCCGCACGCGCCGACAAGAAAAAGCACGGCAGCTCCAAGCCCGATTGCCCGACGGTGCATCGCTGGATCGTAGCAGGCGCGCGGCAGGATTCGCGCGCTCGGTCGCGCTATCCCGACCGCATGTGACGGCAACGCTCGCGCTACGCGTCGTCGTCGGCCACGCCGCCCGCGCGGGCCAGGTGCTCCTGCCGGATCTTCGACGCGTCCATCTTGAGGGCGCGCGCGCGCATCTTCTCGAGCACCTCTTCGGCCGGCGGCGGCTCGCCCTCGACCCACCGCAGCGGGTTGACGCGCGCCACGACGAACGAGCGCAGGTACGGGCTCACCAGGCCGCGCTCACGCAGCTGCGCCACGACGCCGGACACGGCCACCTCGACCTCGACGAGCTGCGCGGCGAGCGCCTCGTGGCGCGCGATCACCTCGGCGATGGGCGCGTCGGAGAAGCCGAGCACGCGGCGCAAGATGGGGTGATACGCGCCGCCGGCGAACCGCGGGTGGCTCTCGTACACCGCGCCGAGCGTCACGAGCGACGCGTCCTCGAGGTAGAACGCGAACGACGACTCGGGCCGCGACGGCACCTCGTCGAGCAGGCCGCGGTAGATGCGCACGACCTCGAGCGCGCGCTCTTTGAGGTTGTGCGCCTTCTCGGTGTTGAGCGCGAGGATCTGCCACGCGATCTCGCGCGTGGGCACGACGAGCGCTGTGATGGCGCGCGCGCCGAGGCGTCGCATCGCCTCGAGCCGGTGCCGACCGTTGGGCGTCCAGAACCCGGGACCGTCGTCGGCCTTCCCCTCGAGGCGCGGGGACGTGACGGCGATCACCGGATCGAGGAAGCGCCCGGTCTTCTGGATGACCTCGGCGAGCCGCTTGTGGTGCGCGTCGGAGAGGTCGCGCTGGAACGGCGTCGGCTCGATCGCCCCGATGGGCAGCGCCGCCAGCAGGCACGGGTGACCCCCGAGCGGTTCTTTGTATCTGCCGAGGATCGCCCCGCCCTCGGCGACGATCTGGGCCTCGAGGCGCGCCAGGGACGTATCGCCCGCCGGCAGCGCGCACGCGAGCGCGTCGAGGCCCTCGGACTGCGCGGCGCGCTTCTTCGGGGTCCTGCGCTTGGGCGGCGCGCGCTTGGCCGTCGCCTTCTTCTTGGCTGCGGCCACGTCAGGGCTCCACGGGCAAGGGATCGTCCTCGGTCACCTTCATCCACAGCGCGCTCTGGTCTCCCTCGTAGACGAGCGTGTCGCCCTGGAAGAAGCGGAACGCGTAGCGACCGAAGACGCTCTTGGGCGTCTGGCGGAGCTGCGTGGCCTTGCACTCGAGGCGCATGGGCTCGCCGGGCTTGGCGAGCGCGCGGAACTTTGCCGAGTAGATGCGACCGCCGTAGCCGATCCACCCGTCGGCGTGCCGGAGCCCGAGCACGAAGTACGTGTGCACGAACGCCACCATGCCGGTCATGTGCACCATGAGCCCGCCGCTGACGTGCCGAGGGTGCCGCACCGGGTGTGCGCGCTGCTCGCGCGTCAGCGGCAGGTCGTCGAAGGTCGGCATGCGCGCGACGACGAGGTTGTCTTCGGGCCTGATTTCGAGCACATCGTCGATGAGCAGACCGCCCGGCCCGTAGGGGCAGTCTTCGACGAACGCGGGATCGAGCGCCATGGCCGGCGGAGCATGGCGCAGCTGCGCGCCCTTGTCATCCGATCTGCGCGGCGGCAACATGGCCGCGCGATGGTGCGCCGCGAGGCCCATGACCGACAACCGTAGCCTCCTGCGGCAACGTCCCTACGCGCTCTACCTCGCGTCGCGCCTCTCTCTCATCATCGCGACGCAGATGCTCAGCGTCGCCGTCGGCTGGCAGGTGTACGCGATCACGCGGAGCCCGCTCGAGCTGGGCTTCACCGGGCTCGCGCTCTTCCTCCCCGCGTTCTTGCTCGCGATCCCGGGCGGGCAGGTCGCCGATCGGCTCGACCGCAAGCGCATCATCTTGGTCTGTCACGCCGGCGTCGCCTCGGCCGCGGTGCTGCTCGCGCTCCACGCGCGGTCTCACTCCACGTCGGTGCGGCCCATCTACGCGGTGCTCGTGTGCCTGGGATCCATTCGCGCGTTCAGCGGGCCCGCGGGGCAGGCGCTCATGCCCAACCTGGTGCCTCGCGCGCAGCTCGAGCGCGCGGTCGCCCTCGGGTCCACCTTCTGGCAGGTCGCGATGATCGCGGGCCCCTCGCTGGGCGGCGTGCTCTACGCGGCGCTCGGGGGCGCGACCGGCGTGTACGTGTGCTGCGCCGCCTCGGCGGCCGTCGCGTTCGTGTGCGTGGCCGCCATCACAGTCCCGCCCGCGGCCGAGCGGCCCTCGACGCGCGACGTGGGCGAGACCGGCAAGAAGGCGCCCGTGTCGATGTCGACGCTCCTCGCCGGCATCCGCTACGTGTGGAAGGACCGTCCCATCCTCGGCTCGATCACGCTCGACCTGTTCGCGGTGTTGCTCGGCGGCGCGGTCGCGCTCTTGCCCATCTTTGCGCGCGACGTGCTCGTCATCGGACCGTGGGGGCTCGGCATCTTGCGCAGCGCGCCCGCGGTCGGTGCGGCGCTGACGGCGCTCGTGCTCTCGGTACGCCCGATCCAAGGCCGCGCAGGCATCACGATGTTCGCGGGCGTCTTCGTCTTCGGGCTCGCGACCATCGTGTTCGGCGCGTCCAAGAGCTTCGCCCTCTCGCTCGTCGCGCTCTTCGTGCTCGGCGCGGCCGACATGGTGAGCGTGGTCGTGCGCTCCACGCTCATCCAGCTGCGCACCCCAGACGAGATGCGCGGCCGCGTCAGCGCGGTCAACATGGTCTTCATCGGCGCGTCGAACGAGCTCGGCGAGTTCGAGTCCGGGGTCACTGCCGCGTGGCTCGGCCCGGAGCTCGCGGTGATCGTCGGCGGCGTGGGCACGTGCGTCGTCGTGCTCGCGTGCCTGGCGCTCTTCCCCACGCTGCGCCGCGTCGATCGAATGGAGTGATCGACGCGCCGAGAGCGGGTACCTTCTTGCACCAAGAGGGGAGGTCGAGAAATGAAGCGCACGCTCTTCGCGCTCGCAACCATCGCCGCGCTCGGCGCGTGCAAGAAGAACCCCGCGCCGACGGCCGCGCCAGACGCGGCCCTCGCGCCGTCGTCCTCGGCGGGGACGACCGCCTCGGAGGCCGTCGCGCCCGAGAAGGAGGCGCTCACCGATCTGCTCTACGCGACGCACGTGGTCGTCTCGGTCTCGTCGCGTGTCGCCAACCCGAAGGACTTCCCGGAGCACCTCGTCGACCGCAAGAAGGAGACGGCCTGGAACTCGAAGACGGGCGACCTGGTGGGCGGCTGGATCGGCGTACGCGTCCCGAAGATGTCACACGTGGCGCGGTTCGAGCTGAGCGCAGGCTTCGACGCCACGTCGCGCGACGGCACCGATCTGTTCACGGCCAACCACCGCATCAAGCGCGTGCGCGTGTCGAAAGACGGGAAGGCGCTCGGCGAGCACGAGCTGTCGGTCGACGTGCGCAAGCCGCAGGCGATCCCGGTCGACCAGGACGGCGGCGACTTCAAGATCGAGATCCTCGAGACGGTCGCGGGCACCAAAGCCAGCTGGAAGGAGCTCGCGGTGAGTGAGCTCTTCGTCTTGGGCACCCCCGGTGCGGGCGCGCCGCCGCCCAAGGGCCCGCCGCGGGTGTACGTGGGCTCGTTCAGCCCGCCGCGCCCGAGCTACGAGACGTACCGCGAGCGCATCTCGCGCGCGTGGTTCGCCTCCCCGGCGGCGTTCTGCGCCGAGCAGAAGGCGGCCATGGCGCCGCTCTTGCCCAAGTTCCAGAAGCAGCTGCGCGACGAGTACCCCTCGGACTACGTGCTGACCGCGAGCTGCACCACGAAGCCGTCCCCGCTCTTGAAGGCGTCAGGCCCGTTCCTCGAGCTCGCCACCGCCACGTTCGAGGACGGCAGCAGCGACGACACGACCGCGCTGGTGCGCACGGCAAAGGGGTGGCGCCTGGCCGAGGGACTCTGGTCGAGCTCCCACAGCCACCTCGACCTCGGCTGCCCGGTGAACATGCGCGAGTCCTCACTCCACGGCGTGACGGTGGCCGAGGGCACGACGCAGCCGACGCTCGTGGTCACGACGCACAGCGAGTACCTCGTCGCGAAGCTCCGGTTCGTCCACACGTGCGCGCTCCGCGCCGACGAGAGCCTCGACTGCACGGCGCCGAAGCTCATCAACGACACGAAACGCGCCGAGTGCCCCAGCGAGCCCGCGTTGTGCAAGTTCGAGCCTTGGGGGCCGGACGACAAGTACACCGTCGGGGCCGACAGCTCGGTGACCGTGCACGCAAAGCGCAAGCTCCCCGACCTCGGGATGTACCACGGACCACCGTGAGTCGAGCGACCGTCAGCGCGTGAGCACGCGGCGCGAGACCGCGCGCGCGTCGACCTCTCCGCGACGCGTGGCGAGCGGCGCGTAGCGTCCCTCGACGTAATCGGCGTTGGCGCGCGAGGTCTCGGGCGAGGTCGGGTCCGCGTTCGCGCCGACCGGGAACGTGACCCACAGCTTGGGCCGACCGTCGGCGTCGAACGTGGCCACGGTGCGCTCGACCGGCACGTAGCTCGACGCCCACACGGGCAGGTCTTCGCCGAACGCGATGTTCTGCGCGACGTCGATGGTGTCCTCTCCGCCCTGCGACGGCACGTCGAAGAGGCTCACGCCGTAGCCGAACGCGTGGTCGAAGCGCGTCACCTTGCGCGACGCCCACGTCCCCCGATCGACTCCGCCGAACGTCTTGTCGAGCCACGCCGCGGTCTTCTTGGCCGCGCGCATCGCCACGAGATCGCGCCCGCCCTGGAGCACGCCGTCGCCACGCGGGTACCTTCCGCGGAGCGCCTCGACGCTCACCTTGAGCGCGAACACGGTCTGGAGGCCCACGGCGAAGTCGTACGCGAGCGGGATGTCGTCCCGCAGCACCTCGGCCGTCGTGAAGTGGAGCAGCGCGTGGAAGGCGAGCGCCTCGGGCGACTCGCGTGTCATGCGCCGGTCCCACGCCGTGAGCATCTTCACGAGCGCCTCGAGCGACGCGTCGCCGCGCACCTCGGCGAGGGACGCGTCGGTGGCCACCTTGGCGAACGCGGCGGTCATGACCGGGACGAGATCGTCGGCGAGGCTCGAGCGGACGTCGCGCTGCAGCTCCTGCATCTGGCCCACGTCGACCTTGGGACCGGCCGAGCTCGCGGCGAGCGTGCGGCGCGTGAGCTCGGCGCCGATGCGCGCGCGACGGTAGCCGGGGTCGAAGATCGCGCCGAAGTAGAAGGGATCGCCCTCGATGCTGCCGTCGGAGACGAAGCCGAGCGGATCGTTGTTGGCGGTCGCGATCCAACCGCGCTCACGCGCGCGACCGCGCGGGCTGCGCGACGCGTCGAGCATCGCGCCCGTCCACTGCGCGCCCGGATCGCTGCCCTTCATCACCTCCCACGGCCTCGCGCTCGGGCCACGCACCGGCACCTCGACGCCCGTCTTGTAGGCGATGCCCGTCGCGTCTGCGGCGACGAACGCGTAGTTCATCTCGCGCATCCGCCCGACCGCCCCCTCGAAGTCGTCGAGCGACCGCGCGCGGTTCAGCTCCATGAACCACCGCGCCGGCCTCGCGCGAAAGCCCGTCCAGCCCACCATGTACGGCCCGCCCACGGGCAGCCGCACCAGCTCGCGCGGGATGATGACGCCGTGACCGGGCACGTCCTCGTAGGTGAAGGCGTCCTCACGCACCTGGCCGTAGGGCGCGCCCGGCAGACGCACCCGGATCGTCTCGTCGCGCAGCGCGATGGGGGTGAGCGCGTCGCCGAGGCGCACGCTGTCGCCCTCTCGCACGATCTCCCAGACGTCGGTCACGTCGCCGAACGCGCTCGTCGCGGCCCACGCGATCTTGTCGGTCTGCCCGAGCGCCACGCCGGGCGTGCCCGGATATGCGAAGCCGGCCACGTCGTACGAGCCGCCGCCCTCGACGCTCGAGAGGTGCATGGGGTACGGCGCGCCGAAGAACTCGAACGACAGGTGGGGATCGCCCGCGAGCAGCGGCTTGCCCGTGTCGGTGAAGCGCCCGTCGACCGCCCAGTTGTTGCTTCCCGACGCGCGGGGCATCGCGCGCGCGAAGCGGAGGAGATCGGCGAACGCGGCCCGGACCTCCTCGTCTCTCGCGCGCCCGTCTCGCGGCTCGACCGGGCGGGGCGGCGCGGCCTTGGTCCCCACGCCGACGGGGCCGAGGCCGAGCGCGCCGCGGTCCTCGGGCGGCACGCTCGTGTCGTCGCGAGCAGGCTTGAGGATGTCGATCGAGGCCATGGCCTCGGGGTACACGCGCGACAGCAGCGTGAGCGCGATCTCGAACTCGATGGTGCGGTCGAGCGCGAAGCCTGCCCCCTTGAGCACCACGTACGGGTCGGCGTCGTCCCACGCCTCGGGCAAGAAGTCGTGCTCGCTCGGCCGGTAGCCGAAGGGCCGCGGCGCCGCCCCCCGCCGCACCTCGTCGACGCGACGGTTGATGCCGCGCACCCAGGCGCGCAGGAGCTTGGCCCGCTCGGGATCTTCGCGCGCGGTGAGCTCGGCGTCGGCGCGGCCCCACTTGGGCAGGTCGAACGCGCGCGCGAGCCGATCGCGCTCGAGCGCGGCATCCCCCAGCACCTCGGCGAGGCGACCGTACGCAAAGCGCCGGAGCATCTCCATCTGGTAGAGGCGATCGGCCGCCATCTGGTAGCCGGCCGCGAAGAAGAGGTCCTCGTCGTCTTTGGCGTACACGTGGGCCACGCCGAGATCGTCGGTCACGATCTCCACGGGGGCGCGCGGGAGCGCCGTGAGCTCGGTGTCGGGGCTCGAGCACGCCGCGCCCGCCGCGAGCGCGGCGACCACAATGGTACGCACGTGTTTCATTGACCCCCGCCATAGCGGGCTCGGGCCGCGCGCGCAACCGCGCGGCGGCTCACGGGCATGCCGGCACGAGGTCTTGCCCCCCGAAGTACGCGTCGCGCATGAGGCCCCACGCGCGGGCGTTCTCGGGCGGGCCGCACTTGAACGGCTTCTTGGGAGGCGCCCCGGCGAGCGTGTCGCGGTTCTCGCGGAAGAACCGGGTGGCGAGGTCGGCGGCGTACTCGCGCACCGAGTCGCCGTTGCCGGGCTGGAAGGAGTAGTACGTGCCGCCTCGCACCTGGATCTCGCTCGGCGTGTACGGCGTGAGGCACGGCACCCGCGTCCCGCACTTGGCCAGGATGCCCCGGTAGATCTCGCCGAGCGCCGGCGGCGACCAGTCGTCGTCGTTGTCGTGGAAGATCTCGTGGAACATCGTCTCGCGCGCGGCGTCGACCGAGCGCCAGAGCGAGCCCGCCAGGTTGTACGAGACGCTCCAGTCGCTGGCGTACGCGCTCGGGGTGCGCCCGCGCGGGGATCGCATGAAGCGGAGCACGAGCGGGCGGAAACGGAACTTCACGCGCGGCGGGGCGCCGGCGTCGGCGCGGGCCTTGGCGAACGCGTCGAAGAAGGACTCGAAGTCCTTCATGTTGGTCACCATCCACTCGAGGTGCTTGCGGTCGGCGCCCGTGGGCACCGCCGGCTCGAGCGCGATCATCCCGCGGTAGCCGCCGTTCATCGTGTGCTTGGGCGCGACGCCCGCGACGATGGCGTGCCGCGTCCAGAGCTCGTAGGCCAGGCTCGCGGCCTTGGCGTCGCCGCGGTAGCGCTCGTCGAACAAGCAGCGAAGGCGAGCCTCGGCCGGGACGCTGACGGGGCACGGGCCCGCGAGCTTGGCCTCGCCCGCGCCCAAGAAGAGCACCTCGGCCACCGTGGTGATCGACGGCCGGGCAGGCGCGTCGGCGGCGGTCTCGTCGGGCGCCCCAGCATCTGGCTGTGCCGGGGCGGCGGGCCCCGTGCTCGCCCCCGCGTCGAGCCCGGCCTGCGCGGCAGAGTTGGCCCCGGCCGCGGCGCTGGCAGGCGGCGCGACGGTCTTGTCTCCTTTGCACGCGGGGGCCACCGCGCAGAAAAGCATGCATGCGCATAAAATCGCGCCGCGCCCCCGCTCGGCCACGCTCAGCGGCCCTTCTGCGCCGCCGCCCTGTCGAGCTCGGCCTCGAGCTCTGCGGCCTCTTCGGCCTCGGCGCGGGCGCGGGCGTCGTCGGTCGCCACGCGCGTCTCGGCTCCGACGCGCACGCCGCCGCCCGCCGCGGCTTGCCCCTGTCCGTTGGCGACCCACCACTCGTGGCGACCTTGCTGCGCCGCCCACGCCTGCTGCGCCTGGTAGTGCATGGCGTTCCAGTGCGCGTTGGGGAAGCGATAGAGGACGACCCCGTCGTCGGAGACGTCGACCGTGACGTAGTCGGGGTGCTCCTTGGCGAGCGCGGTGAGGCGATCGTCTGCCTCTTTGGTGGGCACCCCGAGCATGCCCGCCGCGTCGACCGCGGTGAGCACGCCGCCGCGCAGGTTGGCGAGCGCGAAGAGCGCCTGGCCCTTGGTGCTCTTTTCTTTTTCTTCGCCGCTCTTGGTGAGGCTCTTGCCGCCGCGGAGGAGCAAGAAGCCGACGACCGCCGAGGGCAGGCCGAAGAGCGTCCCGAAGATGTAACCCAGGTACCCCTCGGGGATGGCGAGCTGCAGCACGAGGGCCAAGAGCAGCGAGAACAGCAGTCCGCCGCCCATCACGAGCCAGCCGAAGACGCGGGCCACGGTGCCGCCGACCTTCGACGTCTGCCCCGCCATGTTCACCGACTGGGTGGCGAGGGGCATGCGCGACGCACCGCACGCCGTGCAGTACGCGGTGACTCCGCGGTACACGATCGGCGCGTTCTGGCGACACCGCGGGCACATCGGCCACAACATGCGACGCCTGGGGCGGGGTGTCCAGGGCCGTCGACCGGCGGGCGCTCTTTGGGGCGGTGGGGCGGCCTCGCCTCGGCAGGGCGCGCACGCCGCGGACGTGTTTCAATGGACGGGTGCGCCTGATGCTCTCTCTCGCCTCTGCGGTCGGCGCGCTCGTCGCCCTGGGCGGGTGCGTGCGCGGGCCGACGCCCCTGCCCCTGTCGGCCGACGCCTCCGACGGCGACGCCAGCGCCGACGTGGACGCCAGCCCCGGGCCTACCGCGCCCGACGCGGCCCCGCCCGACGCGGCCGCCCCGCCGCCGCTCGACCTCGGCGTCACCTTCTCTCCCGTGGGCCTCGGGACCGGGGCGGGCGAGACGAACCGCCCCGCCTTCTACGCGGCCCGGCGAGCGCACGGGCGCCTCGTCGCGCACCACATCGGCTGGCGCGACGGGGGGGCCATCCGTCCGAGCTGCGGCACTCCTCCCGCCGTCGGACAGCAGCTCGAGGCCGACGCCCGCACCTACGACTTCACGCTCTCGCTCGTCGTCGGGTGGTCGAGCGGCAGCGGCGTGCCCGATCTCGCGTGCGCGCCCGAGCTGGTCGACAACTGGTCGAACCCCACGACACGTGCAAGATACAAGGATGTCGTGGTGGGCCTCGCCGCCAAGCTCCGCCCCGCGTACCTGTTCCTCGGCAACGAGGTGAACACCTGGTTCCTCTCGCACCCCGCCGACTGGGCGGACTGGCTGACCGAGCTCGACGACGTCGCCAAGGCGGTGCGCGCGACGAGCCCCACCACCAAGGTCGGCACGGTATACCAGTACGATCACCTGAGAGGCGCCGGCGCCAAGAACGGCTGGTCCGAGCCCGCCCAGTGGCAGCTCGTCGCCGACGTCGCCGGCAAGGTCGACGTGCTCGGCGTCACGAGCTACCCGTTCTTCGACTACGACACACCGGCGGCCGTGCCCGACGACCACTACGCGGAGCTGCGCAACCGGTGGGCGGGCGAGCTCGCCATCACCGAGACCGGCTGGCGCGCGACGCCGAGCGCGCCCTACGCGGGTAGCCCCGCGGACCAGGCCGCGTGGCCGGCGCGCATGCACCAGCTCTTCGGACCGCGCCTGCGCTACGCGACGTGGCTCTTGCTCAACGACGCCGATCCGTCGCTCGATCTCGGTCCGTTCGCGACGACAGGCCTGCGCGACGCGGCCGGCGTGCCGCGCCCGGCCGACGGGGCGTGGCGTACGCTCGTGGCGACCCAGCAAGCCCCATGACGATCGACGGCGCTCACGCGGCGCGGGCGCCCGTTCCGCGATAGGCTGACCAGGTGACCCCGACGCGTCTCGCGGCGCTGTTCGCCCTGCTCACCGTCACGGTCTCTTGCTCGCTGCTCGTCTCCACCGAGGGGCTGAGCGAGCGCCCGACCGCGGCCGGCGACGCTGCGTCCCCCGGCGACGCGACGACAGACACCCTCGCCGAGGCCGCGCCGCCCGCCCGCGACGCCGGCTCGTCGTTCTGCCCCGACGACGCCGCCTTCTGCGCGTCGTTCGAGGAGGCCGACCTGACCACGGGCTTCACCAGCTCGCACGTGTCGCAGGGCGCGTCGCTCTCGCGAGAGCCCGCGAGCGCGACGGGGACGGACAGCGGGACCGTGCTCGTGAGCAACGTGCCGGCCGCGCCTGGCGACGACGCGTTCGCGCGGCTCCTGTGGAAGATGCCCTCGACCCCGTCGGCGCTCCGCGTGGAGCTCGACGCATACCTGTGCGATCCGGGCAGTGGAACGCTCGAGTACTTGAAGATCGAGTGGGGTACGCCTTTCGAGCCTGACAGGCCCACACTGCAGTCCGACGCGCTCGAGCTGTTCACGGGGCCACAGACGGGCCTCGCCATCGAGCGTCACGAGGGGGACGGAGGCCCCGCCAAGGCGTTCTACGGCGCGCTGCGCACGCTACCGACCCAGCGCTGGATCCACTATTCGCTCGAGGCGACGTTCTCCACGACGGCAGGCCGGGTGCGGGCCGTGATCGATCGGGACGAGGCTTCCCCGCTGGTCGACGTCCAGCAGATCCCCACGCGCTCGCCCGAGGTCAAGGACGCGCGGGTCGTCATCGGCGCGTTCGTGGCCGAGTCGACCGCCGCGTGCGTGGCGCGCTTCGACAACGTATCGGTCGTGCTCACGCCGTGAGCGCCCCGCGCCGCGAAGCCTTCGAGGGAGGGGCCGGCGGCGGGGATCAGGCGCCGCGCGGAGCGACCTTGCGCACCAAGAAGACCTCGGTGGGATCGCCCTCTTCGGCGCCGAAGACGATGCCGGAGTGCGACGGCGCGGGGCGCGAGTCGCGCGCGATGTCGGGCGCCGAGGCGGGACGGCCGGCCGCCGGGCGGGGCGCAGGCAGGCGCGGCGAGGCGGGCTCGACGCGGCGGATCTTGGGGCGCGACCCGCGACGGCGCGGCTGAGGCGGCTCGTCGAACACGGTCTCGGCGATCTCGGTCGGGTTGTCGTCGAGCTCGAGGTCCGCCACGTTGGCGCCGGCGATCTTGGGCTCGACGCGCTCGGCGGCGAGCGAGGGGATCTTGCCCAGGATGCTGAGCGGGTGCGGGGCGGCGCGCGGACCGCTGGGGGGCGGGAGCATGGGCGCGTGGCGCGAAGGCTCTTGGTGGGTCGCGCCGACCATCACGACGGGCGTGCCCAGGATCGGCGCCGTGTCAGGCGCCTTGGGCACGGAGCCGAGCGCCGGTTGCGAGTCCTCGTCGAGGAGGAGATCGCTCGAGAGCATCTCGGCCGACGACGACGCGGCGCTGACCCACGCCTGCGCGGGAGCGGGCGTGAGCCCCGGCGCGCCGAGGTCGACGTCGTAACCCATGCCCGAGAGAGCGCGGGCTGACAGCTCGCTCGTGGGCACGAAGGAAGGAGAGCGTGACGGGCGCGCGCCGCGGGGTGAGCCGTCGGCCGACGTATCGACCGGGAGCGTCGCGTAGGGAGGGATCACGACCACCTCGTCCGAGAAGGCCGCGGCTGCCCCCGCCGGCGCGCGATCGCGACCGCGACGCGTGACGAGGACAGCGATTCCGATGAACGCGACGACTCCGAAGAGCGCGCCCAGCACCACACCGACGACGGCCGGCGAGAGCGCCGAGAGGTCGACGGGCGACGTCGCGAAGCGGAGGCCGCGCGCGGGGAGCGCGAGTGCGGCGTCCGACGCGACGGACGCGCGGTCCGTCACATCAAGTCGAAGACAGGAGAAGGAAGCGAGTGTGTCCCACATGGCCGAGCGGCGGTTAATACGTGGGTGGGCAAGAAACCTTCCCTGCCTCGCAAGTCTTCGATTCTCCTAAACTTTTCTGCGCCGCCTCAGATCTGGGTGTCGACGGGCACCTTGGGCGCCGGGCGCACGGTGCGAGGGACGACCTTCACGTTGCGGCCCCGCCACCCGCCGCCGTTTCCGTTGCCCACGCGCACGAGCTGCATTGCGCGCGCTCGCATGGTGCGGGCCTGGGTGCGGAGGCTCATGGCCTGTTGGCGCTCGCTCGTGGCGTTCATGCGCTTCTGCGCGGCCTGCTGGAGCAGCTCGTTGCTCATGCTGATCAGCGTCATGCGGTCGCCGTCGGCGACGAACGCGGCCTGGTTGCGCAGGAGGCGGGCGCGTCCCTGCAGCTGAGACGCCTCGCGATCCATGCGGTTGGCCTCGGCGTCGCGGCTCGACGCCGAAGACTCGAGCATCTGCGCGCGCTGGAAGAGCTGGCTCGCCTGGAACGAGATGTTGTTGACCGTCGGGACATCGTCGTCGTCGATGAAGCCCACGTTGCCGTTGCCCGGCCCGGGCCTGCACGCGAGCGCCGCGCTGCTGACCGTCATGAGGATCGCCGTCGCCGCCACAAAGAGGACCCTTCGCATCACGCACCTCGTCGAAAACATGAGAGAAACCACCAATGCCGGACCGCCGGTCCCGCCGGCACCCGCGCCGTGAAGGGGGTCTACGGTCGCGATCCGGGAAGGATCTAAAAGAAGTGGGTGGGTGTGGGTCCGGTCGAGGCGTGTCTCGACGCGGATGGGCTCGGGCCGTCAGGACGCTGGAGGCCGTCGCGGGCGCCGAGTCAGCTCCCTGGTTTGCGCGGCCGCGCAACCAGCAGTCGGCGGCTCGGGGGCGGCATCGAGTCGTACCCCCGCGCGCGCGCCGCCCGCAGGGCATGCCGGAGCGCGTCGTAGTGGCCCGGCGGTGCGAGGCGGAACTCGGCCGCGTCGAGCAGGCGGCGAAAGATGTCCCTGCCCGCGGCGTCGAGATCGAGCAGCCACCGCGTCATCGAGGCCCGTGTCGTCGCCGGCAGCTCCATCGACGCGAGAAGAGCGTCGTTGGGGATGGGGCCCATCGTGGCGATCGTCTCGACGGGCCTCGCGCTCTGACCGTCGGCGTCCATCCACGAGGCGCGCAGGAGCTTGCCGCGATCGTCGACCGCGCAGAACGTCGCGCCGACGTCGACCTCGCCCGACGCGACCGCATCGACGACGGCCTCGTGCGAGTGCATGAACACCTCGCGAGAGAAGAACCGGAGCACGTCGAACCCCTGCGCCGCCAGGTGCGCACGCGGCACGATGTACCCAGCCGCGCTGTCGCGCTGGACCCACGCCGCGCGACGCCCGCGGAGCTCGTCGAGCGACTTGGGACCGCCGCGCCGCACGACGAGCGCGGCGTGATAGCTCGTGCTCCCGTGACGGCTCGGCACGCAGAGCACCGACGCGATGCGCCGCTCTTCGAGCTCCACGCTGGGCACGGGCGGCATCCACGCGAAGCCCACCTCGCCGCGCTCGAGCGCCTCGGCCAGCTCCCGGTAGCTCGTGGCGGTGAAGGGCGCCATCCGAACGCCTGTGGCCTTGGTCGCCGCGGCGCACAGCTCGTCGAAGAGCGCGCGAGATCCGGAGAGCTCCTGCGACCGCACGATGCCGAACCCCCAGACGGACTCACTCACGACGCACAGCCTAGCGCCCGCGTGGCAGAGGTGCCGGAAATGCGCGCTGGGACGGCGGACCGCACACGAATCGCAGCTCGGATTCAATCGGTACCGCTGCGGTATTCATGGGCCCGCTACGGTTGCGCTTGCGTCTGGCGGGTCCGTATCCTGAGCGGCATGGTCCTGCGCCGCGCCCTGAACCTGACCCTCCTCGCGGCACTGCCGATCTGGGCTGCCGCTCACGCGGCATGCGCCGGCAAGAAGGGCGGGCTCATGCTCGCCATCAACACCGACATGAAAGCGCCGAAGGACGTCAACATCGTCTCGGTGCACATCCAGACCGGCTCGGCGGTGAAGCACAACTTCATCGGCCGCGTCACGCCCGAGGGTGAGGTCGGCCTGCCCGCCACCCTCGCCATCGCCGAGCCCGACGATCCCAGCCAGTCGATCCGGGTCCGCGTCGTCGCCTTCCAAGAGAACAAGCCCCGCGTCCTCCGCGACGTGCGCACCACGGTCCCGCGCGACGGGCGCATCGCGCTGCTCCGCATCCCCCTCGCCTTCGTCAACGACGGCATCTCGGTCGCGGGCTCGCTGCCCGACAAGTTCTTGCCGCCCAAGGCGAGCGGCGGCCCCATCGGCTCTGGAGACGCGGGCGCGGGCCTCGGGGGAGAGGAGCTCAACCCGTACGATCCGACCACGAGCGGCTTCACGCCCGGGTGCTCGGATCCGGACCAGACGTACATCGACGGCACGTGCCAGGACTCGTTCGTCGACCCCGCGACGCTCCCCGACTTCACCGAAGAGGCCGTCTTCGGCCAAGGCGGCGTGGGCGCGTGCTTCGACGCGAAGAAGTGCTTCGCCAACGCGGCGCCCATCGGCGCCGCGGCCGTGCAGAACGGAGGAGGCGCCGTCGACGCGGGCGCGGGCGACCTGCGTCCGCAGCCCCTCCCCAAGACGCTCACGCCTCGAGCCGACCGACTCGACCTGACGTCGTGCAAGATCACGCTCGACCCCGGCAAGGACGTCTCGAAGCTCAACCTCGCCATGGTGACGAAGGACACGGGCGAGTGCCTCGAGCCGGGCAAATGTTTCATCCCGCTCGACCAAGGCGATCGTGGGTGGAAGGTCGAGGGCGGCGCCGTCGTCTCGCTCCCGCCGATCGTGTGCACGCTCGTGGGCAAAGGCATCGCGCAGATCTACGCGTCCGTAGGCGCCTGCGGCTCGAAGACGCCCGAGAGCCCGCTCTGCCTCGACGGGACGACGGGGACGCCGCCGGCACCCGTGCCGGAGCAAGGGATCTCGCTCGTCGTGCCCGAGGGGTTCGTGAGCGCGCTCGCCGTCGACGACAACCGCGCCATCTTCGCCGGAGGGAGCGGCGGCGCCGAAACGGACCTCACCACACCGAGCCGCAAGGGCATCTCGACTGTGCCCGGCATGAACGTGCCGTGGATCGTCACGCTCGGAGATCCCGGCAACGCGCTCTTCACGAACACGAGCACGGCGACGACCTACTTCGAGCGCGGCGACCCCGCCGTCACCGTCCCCACCACGCCGATCAACGACGTGGGCCTGCTCCGCGGCGAGGCGACGTACTGGGCGACGGGCTCGGGTGGCACCGGAAAGGTCTACGGCAAGCGGCTCGGCGGCGCCGTGAACGATCTCTCGACCATCCCGTTCGTCGGCACGCCCACGCACGTGGTCGTCGCGCAGCAGACGATCGCCGTCGTCGACGACAGCGGTGGCCTGACCGGCTGCGCGCTCGACGGGCAGGGCAACGTCACGACGTGCCCCGGACGACAGGTCCTCGGCGCCGGGTTGAAGGTCGACGCCATCGCCGTTCGCTCCGGCGCGTTGAGCACCGCGTACTTCACCGAGCGGGGCGCGGGCGTGCGGAGGCTCAACATCGGCCCGCCCGTGGCGGTCGTGCCGCTCACCACCGACGACACGACCGGTCTGCAAGGCGAGCAGTACTTCCGGCGGCAGATCGCGACGGACGGCGCTTGCGTGTACTATGCAACCTCCCAGGGCCTCTTCTGGGTGCGCGGCGACGGCTCCGCGAAGGGGAAGATCGGCGACGTCCCCGGCAAGCCCATCTTGGCCGTCGCCGTAGGGCCCGCGGGCAGCCTGTACCTCGCGGCATACGGCGATCTCGGCAGCGGCGGCGGCATCTACCGCGCCTCCAAGCCCACGCAGTGCAACGCCACCGACACGGGCGGTGGCGGTGCAATCGTCGACGGCGGCACTTGACCACACACGGCCTCACACCACCGCGACGGTCGTGACCCACCCCCAGCGCGGTTCACCTATCCTGAGACCCATGCGCCTTCGCCACGCCCTCAAGCTCTCGCTGCTCGCGCTGCTCCCCGTCTGGGCGGGCGCTCACGCGGCGTGCGCGGGCAAGAAGGGCGGGCTCATGCTCGCCATCAACACCGACATGAAGGCGCCGAAAGACGTCAACATCGTCTCGGTGCACATCCAGACCGGCTCGGCGGTGAAGCACAACTTCATCGGCCGCGTCACGCCCGAGGGTGAGGTGCTCCTGCCGGCGACACTCGCCATCGCCGAGCCCGACGATCCCAACCAGTCGATCCGCGTCCGCGTCGTCGCGTTCCAAGAGAACAAGCCGCGCGTCCTGCGCGACGTGCGCACGACGGTGCCGCGCGACGGACGCATCGCGCTGCTGCGCATCCCGCTCGCCTTCGTCAACGACGGCATCTCGGTCTCGGGCTCGCTGCCCACGCCGCTGTTGCCGCCCAAGGCCAGCGGCGGTCCCGTCGGCTCGACCGACGCGGGCGCGAGCGCCGGGGGAGACGGGGGCGCCGGCAACGTGGGCAAGCTGGCCGACGAGTTCAACCCGTACGATCCGACGACGAGCGGCGTGACGCCGGGCTGCACCGACCCCGATCAGACGTACATCGACGGCGTCTGCCAGGACTCGTTCATCGACTCGTCGACGTTGCCCGACTTCAGCGAAGAGGCCGTCTTCGGACAGGGCGGGCTCGGCAACTGCTTCGACCCCAAGAAGTGCTTCGCCGACGCGACCCCGGTCGAGATCGCGGGCGGCGGCGGGTGCAGGGTCACGCTCGACCCCGGGAGAGACCTCTCGAAGCTCAACCTCGCCATGGTGACCAAGGACACCGGCGAATGCACCGCGCCCGGCAAGTGCTTCATCCCCCTCGACCAGGGCGAAGCAGGGTGGAAGCTCGAAGGCAACGCGGCGCAGCTGCCGCCGTCGGTGTGCGCCCTCGTCGGCAAGGGCACGGCCCAGGTGTACGCTTCGTTCGGCACGTGCGCGTCCAAGACCGCCGCCAACCCGCTCTGCGTCGACGCGACGCCCGTGACGCCGCAGCCTCCCGTCGGCGAGCAGATCCTCGTGATGAAGGAGTCGTTCGTCAGCGACTTCGCGCTCGCCGGGCCCTACCTCATCGTCGCGGGCGACGCCGGCGGCGGTGTCTTGCGCATCGACGTTCCACCGGGCAGCGCGCAGCGCATCGGTGTCACGGATCTGCCGACCGGCGCGGGGCCGCGCCCGTGGATCGTCGCGGAGAACGGCCCCATCGCCGCGATCACGCTCGCGGGCACGACCACGCCCACGACGGCGATCTTGTCCGACGCGCAGAACGAGTTCACCGTCCCCCTCGAGAAGATCGTCCAGTTCCCCCCGGGGCTTCCGCTCACCGACTTCGCGTTCGGCCCCGGCGGCGAGTACCTGTGGACGTTCGGCGACAAGACGCGCGGCGGCGTCTACTTCCAGCTCTCTGCGTCGGGCCCGCCGGCGCAGATCACGCCGCCCGGCAACGTGGCCGCGACGGCCATCGCCGCGGTCCCGGGAACGCCGACGTTCGTGTTCGGCGACGAGATCGGCAACCTCACCGAGTGTGACTTCGGTCAGCTCCCGCCGCAGTGCCAGCCGCCCGAAGTCGCCGTGCAGGGCAAGCGCATCGACTCCATCGCGCCGCTCTTCGTCCCCAACGGCGGCGGCGTCCTCAGCGCGCGCGACAGCGGCATCTACCGCGTCACCCCGGGCGATCCCGGCAACATCTACACGCTCCTCGAGGCCGCGCCGATCGACGGGCTCCCGTTCGAGGGGATCACGCTGCGTCGGCGGATCGCGGCCACATCCAAGTGCGCGTTCTACGCCGTCGGCAACAACGTGCGCTGGGCCACGCTCGACGGCAAGCAGAAGGGCGATCTCGTCCGAGGGTCGTTCCCTGCGTCGAGCGTGTTCACGTTCGAGGGAGCGCCCGACGTGTTCTTCTCGGTGTTCGCGAGCATCGCCGACGGCGGCGGCGTGTACGTGACGCCGGTGCCGCCGGCGTGCGTGACGGGCCTCCCCTTCCCCGACGACGGAGGGGCCGGCACCGGTGACGGTGGCGCCATCGGAGACGGGGGCTGACGGCGTGAGCGACGCGAAGCACATCCCCAAGGCGGGCGACGTCCTCGCGGGCAAGTACGAGGTCGAGCACGTGCTCGGCCAGGGCGGGATGGGCGTGGTCGTCGCGGCGCGCCACAAGCAGCTCGATCAGCGGGTCGCGCTCAAGTTCTTGTTGCCCGAGGCCATGGCGCACGCACAGGTCGTCGAGCGCTTTGCGCGCGAGGCGCGGGCCGCGGCGCGCATCAAGGGCGAGCACGTCGCGCGCGTCATCGACGTGGGCGAGATGGAGGGCGGCATCCCGTACATGGTCCTCGAGTATCTCGAGGGTCGAGATCTCGGCGCTGCGCTCGCCGCCGACGGTCCGCTGCCCGTCGGTGACGCGGTCCGCTACGTGCTCGAGACGTGCGAGGCGCTCGCCGAGGCGCACGCCGCAGGCATCGTGCACCGCGACCTCAAGCCGGCCAACCTCTTCATCGCCAAGCATCCGGGCCAGCGCGACATCGTCAAGGTGCTCGACTTCGGCATCTCGAAGATGATCGAGCCCGCCAACCAGGCGCTCACGCAGACGGCCACGGTGCTCGGCACCGCGTTCTACATGTCGCCCGAGCAGCTCA
>JAGQJA010000257.1:0-362 GCA_020430845.1 Myxococcales bacterium | reverse complement strand
GCGTCATCCTCTACGAGCTGACCACGGGCCACGTGCCCTTCGGCGGCGAGAGCGTCCCCGAGGTCATCGCGTCGATCCTGCGCAACATCCCCGACGCGCCGAGCGTGCACGTGCCCGACTACCCGGCGGCGCTCGAGAAGGCCATCCTCCGCTGCCTCAAGACCGACCGCGAGCAGCGCTTCGCCAACGTGGCCGAGCTCGCGCACGCCATCGCCCCGCTCGCCGACGTGCGCGACCGCGTCAGCGTCGAGATGATCGGTCGCGTGCTCGGGGTCACGATCGTCGACGGGCCCGAGCCGCCCACGTCGGTCGACGCCGCCGGCCCCACGCACCGCCCCCCCGCCGCCAGGACCGCGGCCCTC
>JAGQJA010000256.1 GCA_020430845.1 Myxococcales bacterium | reverse complement strand
CGGCGGGCCGCGTCGGCGGCGTGGGAGTGCCCCGCGTGCCTCGTCGACGTCGACGGCGCGACGGTAGCGGTGGCGTGCGGATATCCCACCGACGATCCGGAGGCCCTGGGCGACTGGGCCGCTCGCCTCGCGCTCTTCTTGTCCAAGCGCGGCATCAAGCGGGCGATCCTCGGCGGCCCCGAGCCCGCCTGCGCCGAAGCGCGAGAGGCGCTCGCCCTCATCGGGATCGACGTCGTCCGGCAGCTCGACGCGCCGCCCCGGGGCCTGCTCGGGCGCATCTTCGGCTGACGGCGGGGCCCTCAAATCGCCTGCGGGATCGGCCCGCATAAGATAGAGTGCGCGCGCATGCGACTCCGGCTCTCTCCCTTGCTCGGCCCGAGCCTCGGCCTCGCGATCGCGATCGGCTGCGGCGACCGCGCGCCCGCCACGTCGGTGCGTGTCGACACGAGCCTCAGCGCCCCCCGCGCGCTGCTCGACAAGGCGAGCAAGGTTCGCATCGTCGTCTACGAAGGCGCCGAGGCCGCCTGCGCGCCGGCCCGCGGCGAGGTCACGTTCCCCTCGCTCGACGATCCTACGGCGGCCACGCAGGTCGCCAAGGGCGAGCTCGGCTCGTCGGGCTGTGGGCTGGGCCTGCGCTTCTGCGGAGACCTCTCCGTGGCGCGCGCCGACACCGACCGCGTCTTCTCGGCGGTGGCCGTCGACTCGGCCGACGCGCCGGTCGCCATCGGCTGCACGACCGCCAAGATCTCCGAGGAGCGCGCGACCCTCGAGATCAAGCTCCTCCGGTTCGTCGCGCCGCCCCAGTGCAACAACGGCAAGCTCGAGCCCACCGAGCAGTGTGAGCCCGGCGCGAGCGCCACGTGCGACGAGGGCTGCCTCTCGCGCGAGGTGCTCCTGAGCGTCGGCAGCTCGCAGACGGGCACGCAGACCGGCGGCCCCAACGACAAGAGCGATCCGTTCTTCCTCTGGCCGGCCGGCACCGGCACCACGGGGCGATTCTTTGCATTCTACACCGATCGCGCCGTGCCCGGCGGCGGCAACAACGTCGAGGTCGCCCTCCGCGCCATGGGCCCCGACCTCGCGCCGCTGACGACGCCGCCGGCGCTCGCGGCCGGGAGCATCTTCCTCCCCAACGGCGCCGCGTTCCCGCCCTCGCCCGCGCCGCGTCAGCAGTCGACGCCGCAAGCCGCGTTCCTCAACGGCAAGTACTACGTCGCGTTCCAGGACGACGACTCACCGGGCGCGAACGGGATCGACATCCACCTGCGCTCGATGGACTCGGCGCTCGTGGCCGAGCAGCAGGGCGCCCCGCTCGGCATCAACGGCGCAGCGGGCGCGGGTGAGGCCAACATCCAGGGCAGCCCTGCCATCGCCGCCGGCCCGCGAAACCGCCTCTACGTCGCGTGGGAGGACGCCTCGCTCGGAAAGGTGGCAGGGCGCACGTTCACGCCCCCCGCGACGCTGGGCAACCAGACCGACATCAGCACCGGCACGGGCAACAAGAGCGTCTCGCTCGCGGGCACGCCGCAGGGCTGGGTCGCCGTGTGGCTGAGCGGCACCGCGGCCAAGCTGCGCATCCTCAACGAGGACGGCGTCGGTCAGGGCCTGGAGCAGACGG
Source organism: Myxococcales bacterium (assembly GCA_020430845.1). Classification (GTDB taxonomy): domain Bacteria; phylum Myxococcota_A; class Polyangia; order Polyangiales; family Polyangiaceae; genus Labilithrix. Next base: position 13,253 of record JAGQJA010000256.1, on the reverse strand, counting down.
TGAACGAAGGCGGCGCCGCCGAGCGCCCGCGCGTCGCGTCCCTGCCCGACGGACGCTTCGCCGTGACGTGGGCCGCGGGCGGCGACATCTTCGTGCAGCGCTTCACGGCGACCGGCTCCAAGGTGGGCGGCGACCAGGCGGCGCGCATCAACGACGTCGTCTTCGAGGGCGTGCAGACCCAGCCCACGATCGCGGCGCTCCCCGCGGCGGTCGGCGGGGCCTACGCGGTCGCGTGGCTCGACGCAGAGTCGGGTCACGTGCGCGCGCGACTGCTCGGCGGCTCGTCGGGCTTCTTGTTCAACAACGTCGACGGGCAGACCGGCGAGTTCCAGGCGAGCCGCCAGGACGGGCACACCCGCGCCACGCCGGTGGCGGTGGCGGGGGGCTCGGGGCCGTTCCTCGCGATCGGCTGGGAAGACCGCACGGCGCCGACCGCGGGCATCGTGAGCCGGCTCTTTCCGATGCCCGTCGAGTGACGCGCCCCGCGGCGTGTCGCCGAGGTCGGACGCGCCGCGTCCGCAGCGCTCAGTCCGGCCGCGTCGGCTCGCGCACGTAGGCGATGGCGCGGATGACCGCGACGAGGCGCTCGCGCTCGTCGGGCGTGAGCGACACGAAGCGCACGCCCATGCCCGGGTTGGGGTTGTCGCCGTTGGCGCGCAGCGGGTTGACCCACGCGACCTCGCCCTGGAGCTTGAACGCCTCACACCCCGGCGGAGCGAAGGCGAGGCGCACCGGCTTGCCGACAGCGAGCGGCTCGGTCGTGCGCACGAAGATCCCCATCTCGCTGATGTTGGCGATGGACGCGTAGAGAAACGTGTCGCTCGCCACGCAGTCGACGGACCACTCGACCTCGTAGCGATCGTACTCGCGCCGCTCCGAGCCGCTCTCGACCTCGGCGTCGTCGATCCCAGCGCCGCCGACGCGCGGCGGGCTCCCCTCGTCTTTGCTCATCATCCATCGGCTCCGGCGACACCTCGCGTGTCGCATGAAGCCGCATAGCTGTTGTTTCGGGCGCCGGCTAGTGTCGCGTCGGGTCTTTTTCTCGGGCGTTCGGACGCCGTCACTGCACCCGGAGGGCGCCGCCGTTGACGCGGTTGTCGCCGTCGGACGGGCCCTTGGTGACCTTGAGGCGCGTGTCCCCCGAGAAGAGGCCGAAGTACACGGTGTACGCCCCAGGCGTGAAGTTCGGCTCGAGCTTGAACTCGTAGTCGTCGACGATGACGTCGCCCACCTGCCACATCGAGAACGGGTACTTGCCGTTGGTGACCTTGTGGTCGCCGTTGTGGCGCTTTCGGAAGCCGTCGATGTGGATGAACATCATCCACTCGGTCGTGACCGGCGCGAGCACCTTGAAGTACGTCTTCATGTGGAAGGTGCGGCCCGGAGAAACGCGGTCGACGAGGCGGCCCTGCGGGTCGGTGACGTCGTAGCCGAGCACCGCCAGCTTGTCCTCCATCGACACCTCGAGCGGCCGCTGGGGCTTGGGCGGCTCGGGGAGGATGATCTTGTCGAGCGGGTTCTCGCTCGCCTCGCCCGGCAAGAGGCGCGTCGCCACGAGGATGATCTGGCTCGAGCGCGCGTCGACGACGGGCAGGTTCTGGTGGACGCGCGTGCGGTGCGCCTGGTTGAGCTGCGCGAGCTCTTCGGAGCGCACGACGAGGAAACGCCGGCCTGTCTCGGGACCCGAGAGCCAGTCGTACGCGCTCGCCGTGTCGCGGAACGCCAGCGGCTGGCCCCCCGCGTAGTACGCCGCGGTGCGGCCTCCGACGCCGAAGAGCGCGAGCGGCTCGTCCCCCTTGCGCACGCGCCGGTAGGTCTCGAAGACCTCCTTGGGCGAGAGCTGGTTGGCGAGCGCCGGGTAGTAGCCCACACAGAGGACCGCGCCGACGACGAGGCCCCCGAGCACGAGGAACGCGGCGCGGCTTCCGCGGAGCGCGTCGCCGAGCGCGCCGAGCAAGAGCATGAGCGCGATGCCGCTCGGGATCGCGAGCGCGGCGGCGACGAACGTGCGGACGCCCTTGAGGTGCAGGCCCGCGAACACGAGCGCCGGCACCTGCAGGTACATGAGCGGCGTCATGACGAAGAGATCGGTGACGTCGAGGCCCTCGGACAGGTCGCGCTCGGTCACCTTCATGCGACCCATGACGAGGTCGGGCACGGACCGCTTGAAGTCGGCGTCCTTGAGGCGGCGCGCGAGCTCTTCGAACGGCTCGAATCCGCGCGTGAACGAGTCCTTGGCGAACGGGCGGGAGCGCCCGAACGCCCACACCCAGACGTCGGCCCAGTAGAGGAGGCCGAGCACCGCGGCGAGCGGGACGAACGCCGTCACCCACCAGGCGTTGAGCACCACGTCGCGCATCTGCGACGAGAGCACGGGGAGCCACTTCCAGTGGTAGCGGATGCCCATCCAGACGATGAGGCCTGCGAGCGACGCGCCCGCGACGAGCGCGAAGTAGGCGAGCGCGAGCAGGCCGTCCCAGGCGTCGCGCAGGGCGATGAGCATCCGGAGGTAGCGCTGGGTGTCGAACGGCTCGCGCTCGGCGCGGCGCGAGCGCCGATCGCGCTCGACGAACGTGAGGAAGCCGAGACCCGCGAAGCCCACGAGCGCCACCGTCCAGAGCGACAGGGCCTTCTCTTTGAAGCTTTCGGGGAAGGTCGCGCTCGCGATGGCGAAGGCGTTGAACGCCTTCTCGGGCATCTTGTGGAAGTCGTGGTGGAAGAGGCCGAGCAGCACGGCCGTGCCCACGCCGACGGCGACGGACGGGTGCGCGCCCCTCTCGTAGTCGCGGAGCGCGACGCCGCACGCGGCCGCGAGGATCGCGACGCCCGAGAACGCGATGAGGTCGGTGCTCGCCGCGAGCCACGCGTGCGCGCCGAAGCAGAGCGCCGCCGCCGTCAAGAGCGCGAGCCGCGCGTGGCTCTCGCGCTGGAAGGCCTCGGGCTGCGTCTGCCTCGGCGGGATGAAGAGGCGGCCGATCGCGAAGGGCGCGAACGCGCTCCACGGCGCCATGGCCGGGCCCAGGTGACCGACGAGCATGTCGAACGTGGGGTACTTGGCGGGCGGCTTGATCATGGCGCCGACGTACGGGCTCAGATCGCTCACCGCGTCGGACGAAAGTACGCGATAGCCGAGGTACGCGAACGCGAGACCCGCGGCGAGCGAGGCGCCCCCGACGATGTCGGCGAGCGCGTCCGACGCGCGACCCGCGCTGCGTGACACCGCCCACGCCGCGCCGATGGCGAGCGTGGGCACGGCGACGCCCAAGATGCCACCGCGCGAGCCGTAGCCCGCGGCCAGCCCGAGCGCAGCGACGAGGAGCCACGGCGCCCTGCCCCGCGCGCCCTGCGCGAACGCCGCGACGGCGAGACCGCCGAAGCTCATCGCGAGCGCGGACATCGTGACGACGTCGCCGAGCATCGTGCGCGCCTGCACGAAGAAGAGCGGCGTCGTGGCGAGGGCCACCGCCGAGAACACGCCGGCGCGCCGGTCGACGAGCTTGGACACGAACCCGTAGGTGGCGACGACGCCGAGCACGCCCCAGAGCGCGAGCGGCGCGCGGCCCGCCCACTCCTGCAGACCGAAGACCTTGAAGCCGAGGGCGATCGACGTGAACGGCACCTGCGGTCGGCCCAGATCGTTGAGGTGCGGGAGCGAGTTGTCGGCCCCCTCGAGGGCCAGGTTGCCCGCGCCGTGCAGGTTGACGGCCATGCGCCGCGCGAGGTCGGCCACGTTGAGCTCGTGCGGGTCCCAGATCCCGCTGCGCGTCAGCGGCGGGAGCACGAAGAACAGCGCGATCGCCACGCCCGCAGAGAGCGCGAGCGGCCAGAGACCCGACCCCTGCTCCTCGGGCGCGTCGTCGTCGGCCGGCTCGTCGTCGTCGGCCGGCTCGTCTTCGCCCGCACCCGCGTCATCCGCGGCGAGCGCCTCTTCGTCGTCGCCGGCCTCGGTCGGCGCTGCGCCTTCGGCCGCCCCGTCCTCTGGCTCGGACCCGGCGGCGTCCTCGGCCGATGCGTCCGCCCCCGCGCTGCCTTCGGCGGGCGCCGGATCGTCCTCGCGGTCGGCGTGCTCGGACGATTCGCCGCCGCCGTCGTTGTCCTTCGTGCGCTCCGCCATCCAAGGGCTCCCAAGCAAGTAAGCGATCCACTGCGCGGCCCAACCGGGTGGCCGTCGGTGCGGCCAGCCTAGCGGCCCTTCGGGCGTTCGGATACGCCGCGGCGCATCTTCAGGTACCCGAATCTCTTTACTTTCCGGGCGGCCGGGGCGCAAGCAGACGTGTGGGCGGCTCCGTGGATGTGTTATGCGGCGCCATGCGCGCAGGAACCGTCGCCCTCCTCGGCCGGCCGAACGTCGGGAAGAGCACGTTTCTCAACGCCTGCCTCGGCGAGCGGATCGCCATCACAAGCCACCACCCGCAGACGACGCGCGATCGGATCGCCGGGATCCTGAGCGACGACGACGCGCAGCTGGTGTTCTACGACACGCCCGGGTTCCACCGCGCGAGCCATCGGCTCGGTGAGCGCATGAACGACGTCGCGAGCTCGGCGGCGGCCGAGTGCGACGTGGCCATCTTCATGACCGACGGCGGCCCGCGCATCGACGAGGCGTTCAAGCCCGATCCCGAGGACGTGCGCATCCTCGGCACCATCCCGCCCAAGACGCCGACGATCCTGGTGCTCAACAAGATCGACCGGGTCACGCCCCGCTCGCTCCTGCTGCCGGCGCTGACGGCGCTGTCGGCGCTCCGCGAGTTCGCCGCGGTCGTGCCGGTCAGCGCGCTCAAGGCCAACGGCGTCGACCGCGTCGTCAAAGAGGTCAAGGCGCTGCTTCCCGAGGGCGACGCGCTCTTCGACACCGAGGAGCTGAGCGACAAGCCCGTTCGCTTCTTTGTCGCCGAGCTTGTGCGCGAACAGATCCTGCGGCGCACGCGGCAAGAGGTCCCGCACGGCGTGGCCGTCAGCGTCGACGCGTTCGAGACGGGCCCCAAGCGTTCGCGCATCGCGGTGACCGTCCACGTGGCCAAGGAGTCGCACAAGGGCATCATCATCGGCGACGGCGGCGCCATGCTGAAGGCGGTGGGCACCCACGCGCGCAAGCGCGCCGAGACGCTCGTCGGGCACCCCATCCACCTCGAGATCTTCGTGCGCGCGAGCCCGCGATGGTTCGACGATCCCGAGCGCCTCGCCGACCTCGGCTACACCGACGACGCCGCGGGCGCGCGCGCGCCCCGCAAGAAGGCGAAGAAGAAAAAGAAGAAGCCGCACACCCCCGCGCCGGGGGCGCCGCGACCTCGTGACGCCAAGCCGGCGCCGCGGGGCGAGCCGGCGAAGCGAGCCAAGGCCCGATCATGACCAAGCACCATCCCCGCCACACGCTGCGCGCGAAGCCCGCGGGCACGTACGGCCTGCCGCGCGTCGCCATCATCGGCCGCCCGAACGTCGGAAAGTCCACGCTCTTCAACCGGCTCGCGCGGCGCCGCCTCGCCATCGTGCACGACGAGCCGGGCGTCACGCGTGACCGGAACTACGCCGACACCACGGCCTTCGGGCGCGAGTACACGCTCGTCGACACGGGCGGCTACGATCCCGACAGCGACGACCCGATGAAGAGCGGCATCGCGCGCCACGTCGAGGCCGCGATCAAGGAGGCCGACGTCATCGTCTTCGTGTCCGACGCGCAGGTCCCGCTGACCAGCGCAGACCGCGCGGCGGTGGGCCTCTTGCGGCGCGCGAAGAAGCCCGTGCTCTTCGCCGCGAACAAGGCCGACGCCCCCAAGAACGACGCGGACGCGTTCGACCTCTACCGACACGGCGTCGAGACCGTGTACCCGGTGAGCGCGCTGCACGGGCGCGGCCTCGGCGAGCTCGAGTCGGCCATCGTCGACGCGCTGCCCCCCGCCGACGCGCCCGACGCCGACGACGAGAGCCCCCTGCCGCGCGTGGCGATCTGCGGCAAGCCGAACGCCGGCAAGTCGAGCTTGATGAACCGCATCCTCGGCGAGGACCGCATGCTCGTCGACTCGCGGCCCGGCACGACGCGCGACGCGATCGACCTGCTCGTCGAGCGCGGCGACAAGAGGTACGTGTTCATCGACACGGCCGGCCTGCGGCGCAAGGCCAAGGTCACCAAGACCGAGGACCAGGTCGAGCAGCTCGGCGTGCACAGCGCCGTCGCCGCGATGGAGCGCGCCCACGTCGTCGTGCTCATGTGCGACGCCAAAGAGGGCGTGGCCGAGCAAGACGCCAAGATCCTCGGGCTCGCGGCCGACCGCGGCCGCGGCATGGTGATCGCGCTCAACAAGTGCGACCTGATGAAGAAAGAAGAGATCGCCAAGGCCGAGCAGGACGCGCGCGAGAAGCTGTCGTTCGCGCCGTTCGTCCCGCTGGTGCACGTGAGCGCCAAGACCGGCCGCGGCCTCGGCGAGCTGTTCAAGACCATCGACGCCGTGGCCGCGTCGTTCCGCCAGCGCGTGACGACCGGAGAGCTCAATCGTTTCTTCGAAGAGATCCTCGCCACGCGCTCGCCGCCCACGCAGGGAGGCCGAGCGCCGCGCCTGTACTACGTCACGCAGGCGCAGACCTCGCCGCCGCTCTTCGTCGTCATGGCGAGCTCGCCCGAGGCGGTGCACTTCTCGTATCAGCGCTTCGTCTCGAACCAGCTGCGCAAGCGGTTCGGTTTCGAGGGCGTCCCCGTGCGTGTGGCCTACCGGTCGAAGCGCAAGCGGCGCCGCAAAGAGGCGTGAGCGGCGCTCAGACGCCGCCTTCCATGAGGATCTCGCCGACGGCGGCGAGCAGGGCGATGTCGCGCACGTCGGTGTCGAGCTCGGCGACGCGCACGATGGGCGTCCCGTGCGCGTCGAGCACGCGGAGGTTCTGCGCGTCGAGCGCGGCGAGCCTGACCAGATCGCCGTGCGCCTGCACGCACCGCTCGGCGCCGCCGTCCTCGAGCGAGACGTCGCGCGCGGCCAGCCCGTCCTCGGCCTGACGTTGCGTCACGCCCGTCTCGGCGAACGGCGGCGTGACGTGCAGTCGGTTCACGATGAAGCTGCCCTTGGGCATCCCGTGCTGCTCGAGGCGCTCGGCGAAGTACTGCGCCTCCTTGAGGCTCGGCGGAGACGGGCTGGTCACGAGGACAAACGCCACCTCCGGGCTGCGGAGCGTGCGCTGGACGCGAGCCGCCCGCTCCTTGAACCCGCCGAAGAGGTCGTTGAGCTCGCTCAAGAACTCGGCCATGGCCTCGAGGAACCCGCCGCCCGTGATCTTGCCGATGCCGCGGAGCACGGCCGCCGCAGAGCGCGCGATCACGTTGAGCGACAGCTTGCCGCTCGACTCGAAGGCCTCGATGAACCACTTCATCGTGGCGCTGTCGAGCGCGTCGGTCAGCCGCTCGGGCGCGTCGAGGAAGTCGAGCGCGTTGGCCGTGGGCGGGGTGTCGAGGACGACGAGGTCGTAGCGGGGGTCGTCTTTGACCGCCACGAGCTTCTCCATCGCCATGTACTCTTGCGTGCCCGCGAGCGAGGTCGACACGTACTTGTAGAGTTTGTTGTCGAGCAGCTGCTGCGCCTTCTGCGGCGTAGACGAGTGCTTGACCACCAGCTCGTCGAACGTGCGCTTGGTGTCGAGCATCATCGCCGTGAGCGACCCCTCCATCGGCACGCCGGCGGCCTCGAATCGTGCGCGCGGGATCTCGACCGCGTCGGCGCTCATCTCGGCGATGCCCAGGCTCTCGGCGAGGCGCCGCGCCGGGTCGATCGTCAGGCACAAGACGCGCCGGCCCCGGCGGGCTGCCGCGACGCTCAGCGCGGCCGCCGTCGTGGTCTTGCCCACGCCGCCGGCGCCCACGGTCACGAGGACGCGGCGCTCGAGCGTCAGCTTGGCGAGGGGCGATTCGCGCATAGGCGCCTTTTAGGGCAGGCGCGGCGCGCGGGCAACGAGAGTCCTCAGGCGCCCGCTCACCCCTCCATGTCCTCGTAGTCGCCCTCGGCGAGGTTGTCGAAGCGCGTGTACTGCTTCTCGAAGCGCACCCGCACGGTCCCCGTGGGCCCGTTGCGCTGCTTGGCCACGATGAGCTCGGCGATGTTCGGCTCGGCCGACTCGTCCTTGTTGTAGTAGTCGTCGCGGTAGATGAAGAGGATGTTGTCGGCGTCCTGCTCGATGGCGCCCGACTCACGCAGGTCGGAGATCTGCGGTCGCTTCGACTTCTCGCCGCGGGTCTCGACCGCTCGATTGAGCTGGCTGAGCGCCACCACGGGCACCTTGAGCTCCTTGGCGAGCGCCTTGAGCCCGCGGGAGATCTCGCTGATCTCCTGCTCGCGCGACTGAGCGCCCTCGCGCCCCTTCATGAGCTGGAGGTAGTCGATGACGACGAGCCCGATCTTGCGCGTCTTGCGGCCCTCGTCGTCGACGATGTCGTACTCGGCCTGCAGGCGGCGCACCTTGGAGCGCAGCTCGAGGATGCCGAGGCCGGGAGAGTCGTCGATCCAGATGGGCAGCGAGCCGAGGTAGCTCGCGGCCTGCGTGAGCTTGCTCCAGTCCTGCGGCCCCAGGTGCCCCGTGCGCATCTTGCTCACGTCGACGCGCGCCTCGGAGCACACCATACGGTTGGCGAGCTGCTCGCGCGGCATCTCGAGCGAGAAGACCGCGACGCCCGCGCCCGCCTCCTCCCAGCGCTCGTCGGGCTTGCCCGCCACCTCGCGGCCCCGCGGGCTCGCGACGTTGGCCGCCACGTTGAGGACGAAGCTGGTCTTGCCCATGCCGGGGCGCGCCGCGACGATCGAGAGGTCACCCTCGTGCAGCCCTGCCGTGAGCCTGTCGAGGCGGTCGAAGCCGCTCGGCACGCCCGTGATGCGGTCGCCTCGCGCGACGGCGTCGTTCAGCTGCTTGAACGACTTCTTCATGACGTCGAGCAGCTTCTCGGTCGTCGCCGACGTGCTCGTCCGCGCGATGTTGTAGACAGCCTGCTCGGCCGAGTCGATGAACGCCTGCGGCTCGCCGTAGTCGGAGTAGCCCTGCGCGGCGACGCGCTGGCACGCGAGGATGAGCTGGCGGATCCGGCACTTCTCGTGGATCGTCTTACCGTACGCGGCCACGTTGGCCACGACGGGCGCGGCGTTGAGGACCTCGGTGAGGTAGCCCATGCCGCCCACCTGCGCGAGCCGCTGGCGGTCGCGCAAGTACGTGGCGACCTGGAGCACGTCGACCGGCTGTCCTGCAGAGCGCAGCTCGAGGCACGCCTCGAAGATGCGCCGGTGCGCCTCGGAGTAGAAATGCTCGGGGCGCAGCTCGACGACCTTGTCCATCGCGGACGGGTCGAGCATCACCGCGCTGAGCACGGCGGCCTCGGCGTCGAGATCGTTGGGAGGGACCCGACCCTCGATGGGGGCCGGGTTCTCCACGGTTTGCGTACGGAATGCGCGCATCTTTTCCACAGAGTACCCCTCGAAATGCCGAACGCCCTGGACCTCGTGGGGCCAGGGCGCTCGTGGTTCGAGCTCCTGCGAAAGCAGGGCCCGTGCCGCGTCGTCGCGTTACTTCGCGACGACCTCCACCTTGAGGGTGGCGATCACGTCGGTCATCAGCTTGACCGGGATCTCGACGAGACCGACGGCCTTGAGGGGCTCGCCGAGCTGCATCTTCTTGCGGTCGATCGTGACGCCCTCGGCCTTGGCCGCGGACTCGATCTCCTTGGCGGTGACGGAGCCGAAGAGGCGGCCGTCCTCGCCCACCGGACGCGCGAGCTTGAGGTGGAGCGCGCCGATCTTGGTCGCGACCTCCTGGGCCTCCTTCTTGGCCTTCTCGGCCTTCGCGAGCGCGACGGCGCGATCGTGGTTGAGGCGGTTGATCTGCGCCGTGGTGGCGCGGACCGCGAGCGAGCGCGGCAGCAGGTAGTTGCGGGCGTAGCCCGGCTTGACCTTGACGAGCTCGCCGCTCTTGCCGAGCTTGTCGACGTCGCCCTGGAGAATCACTTGAAGCGTCGATGCCATCGTCCCGCTCCTCTCAGACCGACACCGAGACGGTGAACGGCAAGAGCGCGATGTTACGCGCTTGGTTGATCGCGAGCGTGACCTTGCGCTGGTGACGCGCGCAGTTCCCGCTGATTCGTCGCGGCACGACCTTGCCGCGCTCCGACACGAAGTACCGCAGCGCCTGCGGGTCCTTGTAGTCGATGAGCACCGTCTTGTCGGCGCAGAACTTACACACGCGCTTCTTGCCACCGCGGCGGCGGCCGGGCGCGTCTGCGTTCAGGTCCGGGGTGCGGCCAAAGTCCCTGTCGTCATCCATCATTGCCATGGCTTTATCCCTTGCTTACTCAGAGGCCCCGGTGTCGTCCTTGGCGGGCGCGTCCTTGGCGGCCGGAGCCGCGCTGGGCGTGCCTTCGTCGCCGCTCTCGTCGTCCGCGCCGGCGCGCGCGCCGTCGTCGGAGTGCGAGCGGTGGCTGCGCTCCATGGGCGCGTCGACGAGGCCGAGCTGCTTCTCGCGCGACTCCTCCGCCTCGTCCTCCGCCGGCAGGTCGAGCTTCTGGAGCTTGACCTCCTCGGGGTCGACCGTGACGGCTTCCATGTCGACGTCGTGGTCGAGCTTCACCGTCTGGAACTTGAGCACCGCGTCCGCGAGCTTGAGGTTGCGCTCGAGCTCGGCCACGAGGCCGCCGCGTCCGATGTACTTGACGTACATGTAGACGCCCTTCTTGTTCTTCTGGACGGGGTACGCGAGCTTGCGACGGCCCCAGGACTCGACCTTGACGAGCTTGCCGGCGTCACGCCCGATGACCTCGCTCACCCTGCTCTGCACCTTCTCGGCGCTCTCGGCGTCGACGTCGGGCTTGAGGATGTAGATGGTCTCGTACTCCCTCGACTTGAGGATCTCGGTCTGCATGAAATCTCCTTCCGGGTCACCCGGGCCGACGCGGCCCAGGGAGCCCACGGACGCTGCCGTGAGCAAGGAAAACGGGCGGCCCTCTTAGCACGGCGTCCCGCGGATCCCAGCAAAAAATCGCGAAAGACCGGGCCGGAGGGGCCCAGCGCGGCGCGTGGGGCGGGCGTCAGGGAGCCCGGCGCGCGCCCGCCCGAGCGTTCACGGCCGTCATCGCCTTGCTCGCGCCGTCGCGGATCACCTGCTCGATCGCGGCGCACGCCTCGGTCAGCACGTCGGGCAGCTCGGCGCGCTCGGACGCGTCGAAGGCGCCGAGGACCCAGTCGGCGACGTCGCCGCGGAAACCCGGCGGCGGGCGGCCCACCCCTACGCGGACGCGCACGAAGTCGGGGGTGCCGAGCCGCGCGATGATGTGACGGACGCCGTTCTGGCCCGCGTGGCCGCCGCCGAGCTTCACCCGGACGTCGCGCCACGGCAGATCGATCTCGTCGTGCACCACGATGACCGACGCCGGCGGGACCTTGAGGAACGCCGCGGCGGGCTGCACGCTGTCGCCCGAGAGGTTCATGAACGTCGTCGGACGCAGCACCGCGACCGGCGCGCGTTCGCCGCCGAGGCCGAGCTCCCCTTTGGCCCATAGGCCAGAGAACTTCTCTTTGAGCTCGGGTAGGCCGTGCGCGCGCGCGAGCGCGTCGAGGACCATGAAGCCGACGTTGTGCCGGCTGCCCTCGTACTTCCGCCCGGGGTTGCCCAGGCCGACGACGAGGTGCACGCGTTACTTCTTCTTCGCGTCCTTCGCGTCCTTGCCGGCGTCCTTCGCGTCCTTGGCGGGCGCGGCGGCGGCAGCGGCCGGGGCGGCGGCGGCGGCCTCGTCCTCGGAGCGATCCTTCTCGGGCGCGACGACGCCGATGATCGTGAGGTCGGCCGGGAGGCGCACGGAGACGCCCTCGGGGAGCTTGAGGTCCTTCGTCTCGACGACCTCCTGCAGCGCGAGCGCCGTCACGTCGACGTCGATCTTGAGCGGGATCTGGTTGGGGAGGCAGCGCACCGGGAGGGTGCGGAAGACCTGGTGCAGGACGCCGCCGGCCGCGACGCCGGCCGCCTTGCCCGAGGTCGTGAGCGGGACGTCGACCTCGACCGGCGTGTCGAGCGACACGCGCATGAAGTCGATGTGCTCGAGGCGACGCGTCACCGGGTGGAGCGTGTAGTCCTTGATCATGACGAGGAGGTCGGTGTTGTCGACCTTCATCGAGATGACGCTGTTGCGCCCGGCCTCGCTCTTGAGGACGCTGATCATGTCGCCCGGCGCCACGGCGAGCGGGTGGGCCGCCTCTCCCTTGCCGTACGCGACGGCGGGGATCGAGCCGGCTCGGCGGAGGCGACGGGCCTCGGACTTCCCAGCGGGCTTGCGGCTAGCGGCGGTGACGGCGACGTGGCTCATGACGAAATCTCCAACAAAGACGCGCTCTTGGGCGCAGTGGCCCGCGGCATTCGCCCGCGGGGGGTCGGATGGATACCATCGCGCCACCGAAAACGGTAGCGATTTTGCTCAGGCGAAGAGCGAGCTGACGGAGTCGGAGTTGTGGATGCGCTTGATGGCCTCGCCGAGCAGGCGCGCGATGCTCACCTGCTTGATCTTGGGGCAGGCCTGCGCTGCGGGCGTCAGCGGGATGGAGTCGGCCACGACGACCTCGCGGAGCGCCGAGGCCTCGATGCGCTCGATGGCCGGCCCCGACAGCACGCCGTGGGTCGCGCACGCGACGACGCTCTTGGCGCCGTGGTCCATGAGGGCCTTGGCGGCGCCGGTGAGCGTGCCGGCCGTGTCGATCATGTCGTCGACGATGATGCAGTCGCGGCCCTCGACGTCGCCGATGAGGTGCATGACCTCGCTCACGTTCGCGGCCTCGCGGCGCTTGTCGACGATGGCGAGGCTGGCGTTGAGGCGCTTGCTGAACGCGCGCGCGCGCTCGACGCCGCCCGCGTCGGGCGAGACGAAGACCGCCGACGAGTCGAAGTTCTTCTTGAGGTAGTCCTCGAGCATGACCGGCATCGCGTAGAGGTGGTCGACGGGGACGTTGAAGAAGCCCTGGATCTGCCCGGCGTGCAGGTCGACGCAGACGACGCGGTCGACGCCCGACGCCTGGATGAGATCGGCGACGAGCTTGGACGTGATGGGCGTGCGGGCCGCCACCTTGCGGTCCTGGCGCGCGTAGCCGTAGTACGGGAGCACGGCGGTGATGGTCGCGGCCGACGCTCGGCGGAGCGTGTCGGCCATGATGAGCAGCTCCATGACGTGGTCGTTCACGGGGCTCGAGGTCGACTGGATGATGAACGCGTCGACGCCGCGGACGTTCTCGCCGATCTCGCAGAAGGTCTCGCCGTCG
>JAGQJA010000255.1 GCA_020430845.1 Myxococcales bacterium | reverse complement strand
ACGGTCGCGCTCTTCGGCGATCCCGGCACGCGCGTGACGGTCGACGGTGTAGGTCGAGGTGCGTGTCCCGTGCGTTTGTCGCTCGATCCCGGGCAGCACGAGGCCCGCTTCACCTTCGACGCCACCGGAGAGACGCGCGGCGAACGGTTCACGCTGCGGGCCGGCGAGAGCGTCACAGTGCGTGCCAGCTTCACCGGGGCGACGCCCACTGTACGTATCCAGCGCTGACGCTCCTGGTGGGCGTTGCCTCCCGCAATGGGGCCTCTGGTGGTACGCTCCAGGGGATGCTCGTTCTTGCGCCTGGCGCCGTGATCAACGGCCGCTATCGCGTCATAGGTCCGCTCGGCGCGGGCGGCATGGCGCAGGTGTACGAAGCCGAGCACATCAAGATGAACCACGCGGTGGCGCTCAAGGTGCTGTCGCGCGAGTGGGCGCAGGTGCCCGAGCTCGTCGAGCGCTTCGAGCGGGAGGCGCGCGCGGTCGTGCAGCTCCAGAGCCCGAACGTCGCGCGCGTGTACGACGTCGATCACCTCGAGGACGGCACGCCGTTCCTCGCCATGGAGCTGCTCCACGGTCGCGACCTCAACGTCGAGCTGTCGTCGCGCGGCGCGCTCTCCGTCGTCGACGCGTGCGACTGGGTACGTCAGGCCGCGCAGGGCATGGCCGCCGCGCACGCGCAGGGGATCATCCACCGCGACCTCAAGCCCGAGAACCTCTTCATCTGCGATCTCGGCTCGGCCGCGGGCGACCGCAAGCTGGTGAAGGTGCTCGACTTCGGGCTCGCGAAGGACGCGCGCCGGAACGCGTCGCGCATGACCGCGCCCGACAGCTCGTTCGGCACGCCCTATTACATGTCACCCGAGCAGATCCGGTCCACCGCGTCGGTCGACGTGCGCACGGACGTGTGGGCGCTCGGCGTCGTGCTCTACGAGCTGCTCGTCGGCACCACGCCGTTCGAGGGCGACGCCAAGGCCATCATCGCCCAGATCATGGTCGACCCGGTGCCGCCCATCGTGCGGCCCGACGTGCCGCCAGAGCTGCGCGCCATCGTCATGCACGCCCTCGCCAAGGATCCCGACGAGCGCTTCGCGTGCGTCGAAGATCTCGCCGACGCGCTCGCTCCCTATTGCCCCGAAGAGCCGATCGCCATGGTGCTCGCGCGCGTCTCTGCGTCGGGGCTCGGCGGCGCGCGAGACTCGATGCGGCGCCTCGTCCCCACCGCCGCGAGCGTCCCGCAGCAGGGATGGTCGTCGGGCTCCCCGTCGTCGCGTCAGGGGTTTCGCGCGCCCGCGCTCATGGGCGCGCTCGTCGGCGGCGCCATCGTGTGTGCCGTCGCCGCCGTCGTCGCTTGGCAACGTATGCCTCGCGACGCTGCGCCGCCGCAGGCCGCCGCGCGGCCCGTGCCCGTGCCCGTCATGACTGCAGAGCCTCCCCTGACGGCGACCGCACCCGCGCTTCCGTCGGTCGCGCTGCCGCCTCCGTCGCTCACCGAGAGCCCCCCCCCCGTGGCCGCGGCGCCCGTCGCGCCGGCCCCGCCCGTCGCCCCCACCCCGCCCGCCCCCCCCCCGACCGCGCTCGACCCCGCCTCCCCCA
>JAGQJA010000254.1 GCA_020430845.1 Myxococcales bacterium | reverse complement strand
CACGAGCGCGGCGGGCACGAACGCGGCGGGCACGACTGGCGTGGGCGACGCGGGTACGACGAGCGTCACCACCGCGGGCGACGCGGCCCGCCTGCGTGGAGCCATGAAGAGCGTCGGGAGCACCACGGCGACCCGCACGAGCGCGCGCACACACCCTACGCGTGGGGCGGGCTCGGCTACCTCGCCATCGGCGCGATGCATGGCTCGTTTCATTTTCTCGACGAGGCGCTTCGCGATCCCGCGGCGCTCGGGCCCGGCTTCGAACGCGGTGACACGGCGTTCACGGTCGGCGGCGGCGGCGGCGCGCTCATCGGGCGGCGGCTCTGGCTCGGCGGAAAGGGCTACGGCTTCATCCTCCCCACCGAATCGTCGGACCGTGGGCGCGCGCGCATCTCGGGCGGTGGCGGCGGCTTCGAGCTCGGCATCGCGGCGGTCAATCGGCCGCACGCGCTCGTCATCCCGTACATCGGGCTCGGCGGCCTCGGCACGAGCGTGACCGTACGCAACCGCACGGCCGCGGCGATGAGCTTGGGCGGCGTTCCGCTCTTGCCCCCCGGCGAGGACCGCACGCTCACCGGTGGTTTCTGGACGTTCGACGCGGGCATCCGCGCGTTCGGCCTCTACTTTCCCGGCGGCGGCGGCTGGGCCGCGGGCCTCGATCTCGGCGTCACCACGACCGTCGTGCCGAGCTCGTACGAGCTCGACGGCGCCTCGCTGAGCGGCGTCGCGCCCGCCCGGATGACCGCGGGCTACCTTCGGCTCATGCTCGGCGGCGGAGGCTTCTTCGTGCCCGGGCGACGCTGACGCATCCTGGCACCTCCTGACATCGAGGCGGCCCGCGCGCGAACCCGACTACACGCCCACCGCGAAGCTTCGCGCTGGTGTCAGGACGCGATCGAACGAAGACGCGAGGCGGTCGCGTTGGCGCGCGTGATGCACTGCGCGCCGGCCCATGAACAAGTCCCTTCCGGCTCGAACGCTCCTCGTCCTCCCCTTCTCTCTCCTCGCGCTCGCGGGTTGCGCATCCAGCGACGGCGACGCGACGCAGCCCGCCGCGGCGCCCATATCCATCTCGAACCTCGAGCTCACGCCGAAGTCGATCCCCGTGGGCTCGGTCAGCGCGCTCACCGGCACGGTCGACTTCCAAGCGCCCGACGGCAACGTCCGCGAGATCGCGGCGGAGGTCACGCTTCCGAACGGCAGCAGCCAGACGCTCCCGCGCGCGCCGGTGCAGGCCGCGACCGGGAAGACCTCGGGTCCCGTCACGGTGGCGCTCGCGCTCGGTCCGCCGGGCGCGGGCAAGTACGTCATCACGGTGCGCCTCGTCGACGACCGCGGTGGCACCTCGAACGCGGTGTCGGCGGACGTCGAGGCGAAGTGACGGGCGGGCGATTGACCGTCGACGAGCTCTGACTTCGCCCTCCGCCGCGCCCCGCGTGCTAAGAGGCGAGTGAGGCACCGATGCGAGAGGCCGAGGTCATCGAGCTCGTCGACGCGTTCATCGCGGGTGCCGTGACGGAGGAGCGCTGGACCCACGCTGCGCACGTGGCATCTGCCGCGTACCTCGTCCGCACCCGCGGGAGGCGTCGAGCGCTCTCCACCATGCGTGACGGGATCCAGAACCTCAACCGGGTGCTCGGCTCCACCGGCTACCACGAGACGCTCACCGTGGCATGGGTGGATCTGCTGGCGGGCATGGTGCACGAGGGGCGCGGAGAAGACGCGGAGACGATGCTGCGACGCGTTCTCGCGGCGTCGGCGGACAAGCAGGTGATGCTCGAGCACTACACGCGCGACCGCGTCATGTCGGAGGAGGCGCGCGCGCGCTTCGTGCCGCCCGACCTCCGGCCACTCCCCCGTCCCGACTACGCCCTCCGCGACGCCACGCCCGGCGACGCCGAGCGCATCAACGCGATCTACAACCACTACGTCCCGTGGTCGTCGTGCACGTTCGCTCTCGAGCCCACGCCAATCGAGGAGCGCTCACTCTGGCTCTCGCGGCGCCATCGCGACCATCCGGCCGTGGTGGCCGAGACCGACGGCGAGGTCGTCGGTTGGGGCAGCCTCGACCCCTATCGCTCCCGCGGCGGTTACGCGGCGACGGCCGAGATCTCCATCTATGTCGACCCTTCCGAGCACGGCCGCGGCCTCGGGCGCGAGCTCACACGCCGCCTCATGGCGCGGGCGGCGGAGGTGGGACTGCACACGATCATCGCGATGATCTGCACCGAGCAGCGCGCGAGCCTCACGGCCTTCTCGCGCGAGGGCTTCGTCGAACGGGGGACGATGCGTGAGGTGGGCCGAAAGCTCGAGCGCTGGCTCGATGTCGCCGTGCTCGAGCGTCGCGTCTAGCCCGTACCGGCTCGCTGCGCCCTGGGGCGAGGGTGGCGCTCAGCGACGGACACGCGGGTGGTCCTTCCACGCGGGCATCCGCCGCATGAACTCGAGCGTCTGGGCCTCGGCGTCCTCACGGGAGAGGCCCGGCTTCTGCCGCATCTGCCACCCGATCATCTTCTCGAAGCGGTCCTCGAACGGCTGCAGCTTCCCGTCAGCGTCCGCGCAGTGCACGCAGTACGCCCCGGTCTCGATCGGCATCGAGCAGCTCTCACACGGATGCTTGTCGCTCATCTTCGTTTCCTCCTCGTTCCCCTCTCGGGTGAACGCTCATCGCGGGCCACCTCAGCGGCGCCCGCGTCGTCTCCTCTCGCGGCGACCAACAGCGCGCGTGCCCCTTCGAGGAGCTTGGCGCGGTCGGCAGGCCGCATGCGCCGCATCGCCCGCGTGACCGCGGCGCGCGAGAGCACCTCCTGCTCCTCGACGAGCCGCTCACGCGCGGTGTCGGTGAGCCAGACGAGCGTGCGGCGTCGGTCGCTCTCGTCGCGCACGCGCGCGAGCAGCCCGTGGCTCTCGAGCTGGTCGACGATCTCGCTCACGACCGACTGGGCGCGCGAGAGGTGGGCCGCGCACTCACCGATGGTCAGGGGCCCGGTCTGGGCCAAGTGCATGAGCACGCCGCGCGACGCGCTCGTCAGCGACCTGCGCTTGCCGTCGCGACGATGGAGCGCGATGTACAGGGCGGGATAGAGCTCGCCGAACGCGCGCGCCGCCTCTTCGACGTCGTCCATGCGCGGAGCTTGCGCCGCGACAAATGCATCGTCAATCCCGATTGATTTCCGGGGCACGTCTGCCTTTGGGTGACGCGCGCGCAGTGTTACGAAAGGCCGTGTGCGACGTCCAACCGTCTCGCACCACACCGCAAACACCACCGAAAGGAGCCCGCCCATGCGTCACCTTCGCGCGATGTCCATCGCGTCTGTCCTCGCGCTCACCGGCTGCGACGACTCGACGACGAGCGAGGCGCCCCAGGCAGACGCCTCCGCGCCCCCCATCACGATCGACGGAGCGGCGCCGCCCGCGCCTCCTCCGCCCGGCCAAGACGCGGCGGCTCCCGGCCCGCTCACCCCGGCAGGGCTCTACGTGACGGACTATTCGTCGAGCGCCGTCCTGCGCCTCGACCTCGAGGACGGCACGATCCAGAAGACGTACGGTAAGCAGGGCACCGGCGTCGGCGAGTTCTCGCGCGCCGTCGGCCTGGCCGTGACCGATCGCCACATCTTCGTCGCCGACCGGAACAACCATCGCATCGTGCGCCTCGTCGACCTCGCCGACGCCGACTGGAAAGAGTGGAAGATCTCGGACACGGCCGAGCCCTACGACGTCGCCGCGTACGCGGCGCCCGACGGCAGCGAGAAGCTCCTCTTCAGCGACTACACGGCCAAGAAGTACTTCTTCGGGGACGGCGTCGCGTTTGCGGGCGCGCCGACCGCCGGCGCCACCATCCAGTTCAACGCGTGCGGCGTCGCGCTCAAGGCCGGCGGTGAAGCGGCGTCGGCAGGGTGCAGCTCCGCGTTCGCCTCGAACGTGATCTTCGTGCCGTCCAGCGGCGCCGAGCTGCACAAGGACGGCTTCAACCGGCCCGACGCGCTCGCGTACATGCCCGACGGCACGTTGCTCATCGCCGACACCGGCAACAACCGCGTCGCGTGCGCGCTCGGGCCGTCGGCCGGGAAGTTCGGCTCGACCGGGATCAACACGGATCTCCAGTTCCAAGGCCTCGCCGCGGTCACCGCCGACGCCAAGGGCCGGATCTACGTGGCCGACTCGGGTCGCAACCGCATCGTTCGCTTCGACGACTGCAAGGGCACGAACCCCAAGGTGCTCTTCGACGATCAGCCGACCATCCGGCAGATCGCGCGCATCGCGGCCATCGGCCCGCGGTGAGTCCTCGCGGTGAGTCCTCGGCCCGGGCGCGACACACGAAGATCGCGCCTGGGCTGCCGACCGGCGCCTACCCTTTCACTGCGGGCGGTGCGCGACGTACACGTCCCACCCGCCGAACCCTCCTGCGCGCTTGCTCGTGAAGTAGAGCGCGCAGCCGTCGTCGGACAGCGTGCCCGGGCTGTCGGCGGCGTCGGAGCTGATGGGCTCGGAGAGGCGCACCGGCGCCGTGAAGACGCCCGCCGGCCCCGCGCGCGTAGAAAGATACAGATCGGTGTTCTCGCCCGCGCCCGGCGCGCGGTTCGACGCGAAGACGAGCGTGAGGAGGTCCTTGCTCACGACGGGGTGTCGGTCGTCGGCGTTGGTGGCGTTGACGTTCACCACGTTCGGCGCGACGGCGTAGTCGACGAAGCCGCCGTCTCCGTAGATCATCTTCACGTCGCGAGGGGCCTCCTCGAGGTCGTACTTGGTCGCGCTCACGCGCGCCATGAAGAGCGACTCGCCTCCGGGGACGAGGAACGCGTCGCCGAGCGCGTTGATGTTGCTCGCGCGTGAGCGCGCGAAGGTCGGCACGGGGAAGACGTCGTTGGTCGAGGCGCGGATCGAAACGAAGACGCCGTCGGTGGGCTGGCCCGCCGCGTCGCGCACCATCGCCATCACGAGCCCGTCGGCCGTGAACGACGGGGACGAGACCGAGAGCACGTTGGCGTTCACGTTCACCAGCTCCGGAGCCGTGGCCGGG
>JAGQJA010000253.1:16068-21678 GCA_020430845.1 Myxococcales bacterium | reverse complement strand
GCACGCCCTCGCGGAGCTCGACGCGGAGCGTGCGCGCGTCGCGCCACGCCCACCGTTCGGCCACGTACGGCAGGGGCTCCATGGAGTCTGGATCGAGGCGCACGAGCCCCGCGTGCACGAGCCGCGTCACGCGCATCGCCACCGCGTCGGTGGCGTACCTCGGGTCGAGCGTCTCTGCGTCGGTCGCGACGCCCACCTCGATCGCGCGGCCTGCGTCGGGGTCCGCGCGCCCGCACCCGCCGCACCCCGCGAGCGACGTCGCGAGCGCGACGACGGCGAGAACAGAGCGCCCGGTCACGCTGGGCCTTTCACGCTCGGCCCAGGCGTCGTAAGAAACCCGTCATGTCTTCGAGGTCCACCGCGCGCGCGGCGCGCACCGTCGCTCTGATCGCGCTGGCGCTCTGCCTCGGCCGCCCGACCGCGTCGCTCGCCGAGCCTCCGCCCGGCCCCTCGGGCCACAAGACGGCCGCGCCCGCGGGCCCCAAGAACGACAACATCGCCGCCGCCGTCCGCGCGCTCGCCTCGAGCAAGGCGCTCGACGGGGCCAAGGTCGGCGTCATGGTCCTCGACGTGAGCACGGGCGCCGTCCTCGGCGCGTCCGAAGAGCACACCCTCGTCAACCCCGCGTCGAACGCGAAGATCTACACGGCGGCCGCCGCGCTCGCGATCCTGCACGGCAGCCACAGGTACCACACGACGCTCCGCGGCTCCACGAAGGGGTCTGCCGTGTCGGGGCTCGTGCTCCGCGGCGACGGCGATCCTTCGCTCCAATCGCGCGATCTGTGGGAGATGGCCCAAGAGCTCAAGGCGCACGGCGTGAAGCGCGTCGAGGGAGACATCCTCGTCGATCAGGGCGCGTTCGACGCCGAGACCACGCCGCCGGCCTTCGATCAGCAGCCGAACGAGTGGGCGGCCTTCCGCGCGCCCGTGTCCGCCGTCGCCGTCAACGAGAACACCGTGACGCTCACGGTGCGCCCCACCAAGGCGGGCGAGGCGGCCATCACGACGTTCGATCCGCCGGGCTTCGTCGACGTCTCGGGCTCCGTCAAGACGGGCGAGTCGGGGGCTGACACGGTGGGCCTCGCGCTCGCCGGCGCGGGCGATCGGCTCAGCGCCAAGCTCTCGGGCGCGGTGGCCGAGGACTCGCGGCTCGTGCGCTACACGCGGCGTGTCGAAGACCCGCGGCTGCTCGCTGGCTATGCGCTCCGCGCGATCCTCGACGAGTGCGGCGTCAAGGTCACGGGCGAGGTCAAGCTCGGCTCGGGCACCAAGGGCCGCGTGCTCGCGAGACACGCGTCGGAGCCGCTCTCGACGTTGCTCCTGTCGCTCGGAAAGGCGAGCGACAACTTCTACGCCGAGATGATCTTCAAGTCGCTCGGCGGCGAGGCCAAGGGGCGGCCGGCCAAGAGCCAAGACGCGGCCGAGGTCGTGACCAAGTGGCTCGAGCGCAACGGCCTGGGTGACACCGGGATCGTCATCAAGAACGGCTCGGGGCTCTTCGACGCCAACCGCGTCACGGCGCACAGCGCGGCGCAGGTCCTCCGCTACGCGCTGCGTGATCCGGTCACCAGCGGCGAGTTCTTGGCGCAGCTCGCGATCGGTGGCGTCGACGGCACGCTCCACAGGCGTTTCCGTGGTCACCGCGCGAGCCACGCGATCCGCGCGAAGACGGGGACGCTCGACGACGCGATCGCGCTCTCGGGCTACGTGCTCCCGCCCGCCACGCCGGTCGCCGGCAAGCTCTCGGGACCCGTCGCGTTCGTCTTCCTCGCCAACGGGGTCAAGGGACGCGGCGGCGTCGCGCGCGCGGCGGCCGACAAGCTGGTCGAGGCGATCTACGCCGAGCTCTACTGACGCGCGCTCACAAGACGGCGCGTGAGCCCGGCGTGACGCGCAGATCGTCGGAGATGTCGTAGAAGTCGACGCGCCGCCGGGCGATGTCCATCACGGCGAAGCACGGATCGTGACCGGTGAGCAGCGTGCCCGGGTTGACGACCACGAGCGGCGCCTTGTCTCCGCCGCGCGGGAAGGGACGCACCATCGACCTGTGCGTGTGCCCGCCCACCATCCACGCGACGTTCACGTCGAACAGGAGCGCGAGCAGCTCCTTCTTGGAGCTGATGCCGTATCCGCGCTCGTCGGGCTTGAGCTCCTGCATGTCGTTTTCGCCCACGCCGTGACAGAGCACCAACTTGCCCACGGGGGCGTCGTAGGCGCGCGTCAGCGGCAGCGCCTTGAGCGACGCGATGCTGTCGGGGGTGAGGTCGCGGGCGTGGTGGGCGTCGGGCAGATCGCGCATGCTGCCCTCGAGCAGCCAGCGGTCGTGATTGCCGCGCACGCACTCGACGCCGGCCTCGCCGAGCAGCGCGATGGCCCGGTTGGGATCGCCCGGTCCGTCGACGAGATCCCCGACGCACAGGGTCCGGTCTACGGCCTCGGCGCGGAGGACGTCGAGCACCACGCGCAGCTTCTGATCTTCGGCGTGGACATCGCCGATGAGCCCGAGACGCACGACCCAGGATGTTACCTGACCGCCGGGGCCGTGGGAGCGACAAGACGCACCGCCCGCCCGGTGTCGCGCGCACGCGACGGCGCCCCGCTTCACTCGAGGACAAGCCCCCGTCGAGGCCACGAGCGGTTCAGGTCGAATGGAAGAGGAGGCGGCCAGCGGGCCAACGCCCTACGGGCGACGCGCCCGCGAGAGGCCGCAGCGGACGCCGAGCTCGGAGACCCAGACCGGATCGAGCTCGGGGGCTTGCGGCGCAGGCTCGCGCGGCGGGCAAACGGCTGCAACGCCGCGATGCCCTCGATCGGCTCGAGGAGGTACTGCGCGTCGAGCTCCGCAGCGCGGTGGATGATCTCGTGCTCCGTCGATCCCGTGAGCACGAGGGCGCCGACGGGATGACGCAAGTGGTGCGCGTAGCCGCCGAGCACCCGCCCTGGTCCCTGGACCACACGACTGGGTCGGGCGACCTGGATGTAGGCGCGAGCGTCCACGTGCTTCACGGTAAGATGCGCGTCGTCGACGCGGTCGCGTCGCACTCCACTGAGACGGCTACAACTTCGAGGTCCACAACGCCCAGACGTGTCTCATCGGTGACGCAGGTGTTTGGACGCACACCACATGCGGGCGTCTGTGGGAAATCATCAAGGCAGGCACCGATCGAGACGCAGGGTAGCGGACGAGCACTGTCCCCGTGTTGCCATGTCCGGAATGTCCCATAGAGAGGCACGCGCGTGAGTAGCTCGAGAGAATCGATCGTATCCCTCACCCTGCCGTTGGAAGTCGAAGACGGATGGCCGCCAGTATCGGCCGAGTCTCTGCCCTTCCGTAGGACCACGGAAGGCTACGTAGCCCTCGTGCCACCGCTATTTGTCAAGGACTTGTCGGTGGACGACATCATCCGCTTTGCACCTGGCGACGCGGGTTCTGACGTAGCTTCTTGGTGGCACGTCTCAAGGTCGAGGCGTTCGACGCTCTGGCTATTGAAATCGAGCAACTCGGACACGACGGTCGGCCGCGTGCTGGCGGAGTTGCGGGCTCTGGAGTGCAACACGGTGGGGCTAGACCAGTTTGGCGTGTACTCCGTCGAGATCCCGGAAACAGTGCTCCTTGAAGACGTCGACAAGATACTCGAGCATCTGGACGCGGACTCGGTTGCGGTGGCGTTCCCTTCAATGAGGCACGAACCTGCGTGATCAGCCCGGCGGCCACGGAGCCGCTGCGACCCGAGCGATGACCGATTTCGCGTTCACGGAGACGCGACGACGTGGGCGCAGGAGACGATCGGACGTGCACAGCTCGGGAACGCGAGTAGGCGCCTCGAAACTAGTGGAGCCCGCTGAGACGATTGTAGACTCTGCGCGCCCAGATCGCCTCATTGTGCCCGGCTTCGGGAGCGGCGGAGCCGTCGCGTATCAAGTGAAGAACGGGGTCCTCAAACTCAAGAAAGTTTTGACCTGGAAGCCTCCCAAAAGACACATCAACGTGACATGGCAAGCTGTGGCGGAACGTCTACGCCAGGGTTTTGACCCAAGAGCCCGCGAGGTGGTTGTGAGAAGGACAGTAGTCTCATTCGAAGTGTCGGAAGAGGACGATGACGGGGACGTCGTCGCCTACCTCTCGGTTGTTGATCGCGCTACAGAAACTGTGAAAGTAGTGAGGCAGGTAACCCTTCGATCACTCGGTATTCAGTATTACGGCCCCGACCTCTACTTCGACTTTGACGAGAGCGGTAAACTGGTCGGCGTAGAAATACTGGAATAGCGAGGGAGCACGGCTTGGCGGAGTGCCGTGTGGAGGGTGCTCGTCGCCGAGGCGGTCGCGCCGCTCCCCTACCGCGCGAGCGCCGCCACGACCCTCGCCACCGCGAACGCCAAGCTCTCCTCGCCCGACACGCGCACCACGCGCCACCCCGCCCGCGCGAGCCGTGCGTCGCGCTTCGCGTCGAGCCGCACGCGCCCGAGATGACACCCGCCGTCTCCCTCGACGACGAGCCGCACGGACGACGCCGCGAAGTCGGCAGAGTAGTTGCCAATCACGACTTGCCGACGAAACACCACGCCGAGCTGCGACCCGCGCAGCCGCTCCCACAGCCGCGCCTCCGAAGGCGTGGGCGCATGCCGCATCTCGCGAGCACGTGCGTGAAGAAGTAGAGCGCGAGCGACCATGAGCGCCCCGCCGGAGGCGCTCTCACCCGCACGAGCGTCTTTCCACGCGGTCTTGCGAGCGCGAGCGCCGCCCAGCGCGCGAGCGGACAAGCACCCATCGCGTGTACCTACACGCATCGTTGCCCCTTGTTCAGAGAGCCGAAGAGAAGCTCAGTGGCCTGCCGTTGGAGCAGCTGCCGCAGTACGGCTATGCTGATGCCGACGCCGTTCTCCGGGCAGCAAGCGAGGCTTCGGTCGATGAATCCTGACTACGCACTCGTCACTCTGATTCGCTGCTACCTGCGCGCGGCCTCGACACTGGTCTCATTTTCATGAAGCCGCTGAATTTCCGGGGTTGCCGGCACGTCCGTCGAGCATGGATGGTCGAGAAGTCAGAGCCTGGGCGCGTGAGGAGTTTGGCGGAGCACAGCTCGGGGATCGGCGGCGCACGGCGCGCCTGGTGTCGATGGCTGCGACGGTCGCGAGCAAGCCGAGTGGTCGTGTCTCCTCGGTCTTCTGCCGGGCGGCCGAGCGACAAGCGGCGTACGACTTCGTCGAGAGTGTGCACGTTGATGAGGCCGCGATCCTGGAGTCGGCGGTGGGCGCGTGCGTCGAGCGCGCCGGCGAATACCCCTTTGTTTTCGTGCCGTTGGACGGGACGAGTCTGAACCTCGCAGATCATGCGCGCACGAAGGACTTCGGGAGCATCGGCTCGCGGGAGCGCGGCGCTCGTGGGCTGAAGGTCATCAACGCGATCGCGGTGTCTCCGTCTGGGGTGCCCGTCGGGCTCGCGGGAATGCGTTTGTGGGCGCGTGGCCCGAAGCCGACGCGCCACAAGCGAAGGCGGGTTACGGAGGACAAGGAGACCAGGCACTGGCTGGACGCGGTGGCCCGTGTGACCGCTGCCTTCGGCGACCAGCCTCGCGGTCCGCGTGTCTGGTTTCAGGTGGATCGCGAGGG
>JAGQJA010000253.1:0-15975 GCA_020430845.1 Myxococcales bacterium | reverse complement strand
TCACGCAGCGCCGACGCTACCTGCGCGCGCATCTCAGCCGCCGCAAGCCGGTCGGCTACGACCTGCTCGAAGTGCCAGCACGCGACGGGCGTCCATCGAGGCTCGCGTGCTTGGCGCTGCGCGTTGCGCGCGTCGTGCTCAAGACGCGGGACAAGCGGTTGCTCCGCCACAAGGATCTGACCGTGAACGTCGTGTGGGCTCGCGAGTACGGCGCTCGCGCGACGCGCTCGAGTCGAAGCGGCCGCTCTTCCTACAGGGCGCTGGACTGGTTGCTGCTCACGAACCACCCCGTCGATACGCTCGAGGACGCACGTAAAGTCGTCTTCGGCTACACGCAGCGATGGCGCGTCGAAGACTTCCACCGCGCGTGGAAGAGCGGCGTCTGCAACGTCGAGGACAACCAGCTGCGCGTGCGCACCCACGTCATCAGGTGGGCTACTGTGCTCGCCGCCGTGGCCATCCGAGCAGAACGCCTCAAGCACCTGTCGCGCGAGCGACCGACCGAACCCGCGACCGTGGAGTTCTCGGCGCTCGAGATTGAAACGCTCATCCTCTTGAAACGGCACTATCGAAAACGCACCGAGACCATCACCGATGACGTGCCGGACCTGGAGACCGCCACGCGATGGGTCGCCGAGCTCGGTGGCTACACCGGCAAGTCCTCCGGCGGACCGCCCGGCGCCATCACCATCCGCCGTGGCCTCGACTACCTCCGCCCCGCCGCCGAAGCGCTCGCGCTCAGCAGAGCGAGCGGCAAGAAGCGATGAATGGTGAGCGCGCGGCGGAGTCAGCGTGCACGAGGGTCAGAGCCGCTCACGGCGTGCGCGACCTGCTCGCCGCCGTTTGCGCCGGCAAGATCCCACGAGAGGGAGTACTGGACGAGCACACGTCGTTTCGTTTCCACGGGGTCGGCTTTGAGTTCCGGTGCCGCGGCGTAGGGGTAGAAGTGGACCTCGGCCCAGATGGGCGGTGTGACGGTTTCGACGCCTGGCGTCTGTCGCTCTTTGCGGAGCAAAGTCCGGAGCTCGCCCGAAGCTGGCCACTGGCACGCGTCGAAGCAGGACTAGAGGCCTTGCTCAATGCCGGTGTCGTGCACGAACCAAAATGGTCGCCCAGCCCGCATCTGCTGTACTTCGTGGATGGTATGAAGAACGGCCCAGCATCGTAGCGCGGCTGACAACCAGCCGATCGCAGAGGGCGTTGGCGGTGGGCCGACGAGGCTCACAACGACTGGTTGGCCGATCAGCCCTTCGAGGTCCTGGAGCTGAGCGATGAACACGCGATCCGGGGCGAGGAGTTCGAACGGGTAGTTCAACGCTGTCGTGGAGCGCTACATGCGAATGAGAGGGTTCTAGCTCGCGATGGGACGCCACACTGTCACTGAATCCACGACATGCCCGCAGTGTCATGCCGACGCGAAGCTCGTGCATGTTGCGACAACCGGGGAGCGACTCCGCTTGAGCAGCACGTTGGAGTGTACCGACGAGTCCCATCGCTACGTCGCTGATTACGCGGAGCTGACCGACGATGCGCGGGCGGCTTTCTACCGTGTCGAAGGGCGGTGGGCCCTTACTGTACGTGACCTCGGACCCAATCGCATCTCGGCGCTCCGAATCTTGCGCTCGCGCTTGGGCGCGACGCCCGAGGCCATAGGACGGCAGATTCGCGAGTCCGAACCGATATGCAGCGGCACCCTCGCAGAGGTGGAGCAGCTGGCCGACCACCTCGAGCCGGTCGGCGTCGAAGTGAATGTTCAACGCTCAGCCGAACGATAACGTTGCGCGGCGTGGCGTGAGTGACCTTCTCCCCCGCCTCTCTTGATGCGAGCAGCCTCACTCGAGGCCGGACGTCTCGATCAGCGCGAGGATCACCGCGCCCACGCCGTAGCTCAGATCGTCGGCCTGCTTCACGCCTTGGTAATACGAGAACGTGCCCACGTCGGTGGGGCCCGACACGCCCGTGACGACCGGGCGTCCCAGCGCGTCGTTCACCAGGCGCGAGCGGACGCCGGCGATGGCGCGGGCGATGACCGGCAAGACCGCGCGGTCTTGGGCTCCCACGCGGTAAGCCCGCGCGAGGCCCAGCGCGAACAGCGCCGACGCGCTCGTCTCGAGGTACGTCTCGCCCGGCCGGTTCACCACCGTCCAGAAGAGCCCGGTCGTGGGGTCTTGCTTTTCGATCACCGCCGCGGCGAGCCGGCCGAGCGACGCGGCCACGGCTTCGTCGCGCTCTCCGCGCAGCTTGCGCACGCGCAGGTAGTCGTACCCCGAGGCGAGCACCCAGCCGTTGCCGCGCGCCCAGAACACGCCCGGGTCCTGCGGCCCGGTCCACTGGAAAGCGTGCACGAAGAAGCCCGACGGGTCTTGCAGGTGCCCTTGGAAGATCTTGAATTGACTGCCGTACTCGTCGAGCGCGCGCGTGCTCCCCTGCGTCTCGGCGAGGCGCACGAGCGGCGTGCCGAACATGTAGAGCGAGTCGAGCCAGAGCGTCTTGCCGAAGATGGGCAGCGTGCCGAGGTGGCTGACGCCGCCGTCGTCGGTGCGGAGCGCCTCGGCGTAGAGGTACGTCTCGAAGCGATCGATCACGCGTCCGTACGGCGCGCCGCACGTGCCGGAGAAGAGCTCGATCGCCGCGAGCACGGGAGGGCACTTGTCGCTCGTCGTGACGATGTAGCCCTGCGCGATGTTGTGATCGATGAAGCGGCGGGCGTAGTCGAGGTAGCGCGCGTCGAGCGTCACGCGGTAGAGCTCGACGAGCGCGCCGACGACGGTGCCCTCACCCCAGCTCCACTCGAGCCGCTCGGGCGGGTGCTCGCTCATCCAGCGGTCGGCGACGGCCCGCGCCGTGGCGACCGCCTCCGACGTGGGCGCGCGCTCGACGGCGAACGCGTCGCTCGCGGCCCGCGAGGTCTGCGTACAGGCGCGCGGCGGGGTCCCGGCGTCTTCTTGTGCGGGCGGCAGCCCGTTGCTCGCCGACGGCAGCCCGCCGCCCCCGCACGGCTCCGCACCGAGCAAGAGCGCCGCGAGGGCGGTCAC
Organism: Myxococcales bacterium; assembly: GCA_020430845.1. GTDB lineage: Bacteria > Myxococcota_A > Polyangia > Polyangiales > Polyangiaceae > Labilithrix. Next base: position 12,940 of record JAGQJA010000253.1, on the reverse strand, counting down.
GACGGAGGCGCGCACCATCTGCTCTCTCTAGCGCTCCCGGCCCGTGCGCGCGAGCCCGCTCACATCCCGTCGTCCTCGTCGTCGGGCTCGGCGGTCACCTTGAGCGGCATGCCGAACTCACGCGCGTACTCGCACACCGCCGACGCCTTGGTCTCTGCGATGTCGCGCGTGTACATGCCGGCGACGCCCTTGCCCTGCTCGTGCACGGCCATCATGAACGCCGTCGCCGTGGTCTCGTTCATGTGGAAGAACTGCTCGAGCACGTGCACGACGAACCACTTCTGCGTGTAGTCGTCGTTGTAGAAGACGACGCACCACCGCTTGGCGCGACCGACCTTGGGGGCGCGCTCGAGCACGAGGTCCCCGTCGTCGTCGAAGTCGGGCCCGGCGTGCGATCGCCTCCCCGCCTGCGCGCGCGGCGAGACCCAAAGAGAATCTGCTCGGCCGACCATCGGCGGGCATTGTAGCGCGGGTGAGGCGGCGGGCCCGTCCCGCGCGCACGGGACGCTCACTCGGTGACGACGTTGCCCTCGACGAACCCCGCGGGATCTTCCTCGATCGCGTCCGTCGCCGCGCGCACGGCCTCGACGCGCGCGCACTTGCCCGGCTCGCTCGCGTACGACGCCCCCGGGACCTCGCGCGGGGCGCCGGTGAGCTTGTAGATGCGCGTCGGGGCGTCGGCGTCGAACGCGGCGGCGCCGCCCTGTGCGCCGCACGTCCGGTCAGCCACCCGCACGAGCCCGGAGCTCGTGTCGGTGCACCCGCCCGCTTCGGCGTAGGTGACCACGCGCGAGGGCGACGCGCACGCGCCGTCGGTGAAGAAAAGAATGCCCCGCGGCGCCGTGGGCAGGCAGCGCACCTTGCCGTCGCTCGCCTTGCCGAACGTGCAGTCGACGTTCTTCACGGTGTCGTGCCAACCTCGGACGAGCGCGCCCGTCGACGAGGTCGCCACGAAGGCGGGGACGAGGCGACCGCTGCCGCCGCCGATGCGCGCGGCCTTGGGCAGCGCGGACGTGACGTCGGTGAGCGCGCGCAGGTTGGACGTGCCGCGCGACGACTGCGGGAGCGCGGTGCAGGTGGGCGCGGCCGAGCTGCCGTTGCGCGCGTAGTACGTGCCCCCGACGGCGTCCGGGCTCTCGTCGTCGGACACGCTGTAGACGGCCCGCGCCGCGCCGCACGAGTCCGGCGTCGACTCGCGCACGAGGCGCCCCCCAGCGCTCACGCAGCGCCCGCTGCCGAACGAGTACGTGGCCGCCGGCGCCGTGCACTCCGCGTCGCTGTAGAAGAGCTGCGAGCCCGACGTCAGCGGGATGCAGCGCGTCGTGCCGTCGGCCATCACCTGGAAGGTGCAGTCTGCGCTCAGCTTCACCACGTAGTAGCCGAGGTGCTGCTTGGCGCCGTCGTCCGCGAGGAGGATGCGCTCGCCGAGGTCGCCGTTCTTCGTCGTGGTCTCGGCGGCCGACACGAACTCCGTGAGGGAGATCTCGGGCCCGAGCTGCACCGCGCCCTCGGGTACCGACGCGCCGGTCTGCGGCGTGCACCCGTTGCCCGTCTGGGCGTAGGCGGTGGTGGCGGGGCCGAGCGCCGCCCGCACGGACGTGACGCCCCGCGTGGCCGCGCAGCCGTCGGGGCTCTGGCGGCTTCCGACGGTCACGAAGTACTTCGGCGCGGCGCCGCACGGGGACGCGACGCCGAGCGGGATGGTGCACGCCGCATCTGCGAACGTGCCCGAGAACCCCGCCGCCGCGGCCGAGGGGAGGCAGTACCAGCGGCCGTCGTTGCCTTCTTGGAAGGTGCACTCCTCGTTGCGCGCGGTGTCGAAGAACCCGACGATCTCGCGCGCGCCGCCGCCCTCGAGCACCCTGGCGCGCAGGCGTGTGCCGCTGCTCGTCGCGGGAGGCGTCGCGACGTCGGCGGTCGGCGTCGCGGGCTCGTCCTTGGCGCAGCCGCCGAGCGCGGCGACGAGGACCGTGAGGGGGGCGAGCAGGGCGGTGAAGGAGGTGTGCCGCAGCATGCCCGCAGCAAAGCACGCCGCGGACCACATTTGAAACTCAATGGTTTCGATGTGTTGCGGCGCTCGGGGCCGACAGCCAAGACAGGGGTGGCACAACCTGCGCACGGCGCGGCCCCGCGGTGGCGGTGATGCGGTGCGGCGTCAGCGCGGCCCGCGGAGCCGTCGGACGCCGGTGGTGACGTCGATGTCGATCGCGTAGCCGTCTCGCTCGAACACGACGCGCCCAGGCTTGCGCGGGACGCGGCCGAACGGGCTCTCGTGACGCCCGTCGAGCTGCAGAGGGATCGGCGCGCCCGCGGCGACGAGCGGCGCCTCCCATCCGAACGTGACGAGGCCCCGGCTGGGGGACGTGTACGCGACGTCGAACCCGTCGCGCTCGCCCGACGGCTTGCCGGGCCCGCGGCTCGTCACCTCGACCTTGGCCGCGCTGACGGCGTCGACGAACGCGGCGAACGATCCCCACTCGGCCTCACGCCCCACCTCGGAGATCCACACGTTGTCGGCGCCGCCGTCGGCGCGCAGGTCGAACGGCTGGAGACGACCGTCGGTGGCTTGGGTCTTGGGGTCGTAGGTGAGGAACTTCGCCGGTCGGAACGAGTAGAGCGCGACGTACCCCTTGCCGAGCCGCCCGAACGTCCACGGCCCGCGCTGCGCGATCTCGTCGAAGTACTCCTGCGGAAAGTACGCGTGCGTGTACGGCTCGTAGCGAAAGTAGTCGAACGGCGCTTCGTTCGTGATGGGGTACTGCGGCGCGTAGATGTGGATCGCCACGTTGTCGGCCTGCGCCGAGCGCGGCATGCTCGCCTCGCCGTTCCAGTAGCCGCCGCTCTCGGGATCGTCGCGCCAGTCGCCCGTGGTGGCGAGCGGACGGAACGGGTGGTTGGTGAACACGATGGCGCGCGCGTCGAGCGTGGCCTGCCACGCGTGCACCTGCTGGTTGAACGTGCCCTTGCGGTAGTCGACGGCCGACGAGAGCATCACGTCCGCGTTGCGGTACGTGTACGTGTCCACGTCGCGCATGAGCCCGAAGTTGAGCATCGCGGCGTTGTAGGCGCTGAGGTTCTTGCCCAGGTCGGGCGTGATCGAGCGGAGCTGCTTGAACGGCGCGAAGTCCTCGACGTCCCAGAGGTTGTAGGTGTTGAACGTCTCGAGCGTGAGCGGCACGACCGGCCACGCGGTGAGCGCGCCCATGCCCCACCAGATGGGTAGATCGTCGGCGCTCGTGTACGAGAGGCCGTCGGGCGCGACGGGCTCGGCCTCGGTGGGCGGGCTCTCGGGCATCGGCAGGCCCATGCGCTCTCGCACGACCATCGTGTCGCCTGCCGCTCCCGCGCGGCGCACGAGCTCGGGCATGGCGTACTTGGTCGACGCCGAGAAGATGGTCGCGCCCGGATCGCCGCCCTTGTCCCAGTCGTAGGTCGAAGACGCGAAGACGAGCTTGGTGAAGGACCACGTGTCCTCGTCCGTGCTCTTCATCTTGTCCTTCTTGTAAGAGCGGCCGTGCGTGACGCCGAACGCGTCGCGCAGCGTGTGGAGCGCGAGGTCCATGCAGAGCACATCGAGCACCGCCGCGGCCCTGTGCACGATCGCCGGATCTTGCGCGTGCTCGACGAGGACGAGCAGCGGCGTGAGGTCCTTCTGGTAGTAGACGTTCGAGTGCCACTCGGCGAAGCCGTAGCGCAGGCGGTGCTCGAGCCAGCGCACGATCATCTTCGCGGCGCGGTCGGCGTGCTCCTTGCCGGTCTTGCCGTCGGTGCCGATGGGCCTGTCGGGGAAGCGCAGCCCGACCAGGTGCTCGATCGTGTGGAAGAGCAGCTGGTGGTTCTCGCTCCAGTAGTACGAGTTGTCGGTGAGGCCCGGGGGCGTCGGGTCGGTGTACCAGTACTTGAAGCGGGTGAGCGCGGCCTCGCTCTTGGCGCGGAGCGCGGGCGAGATCATGGGGTCGCCCTCGAAGCCGAGGATCGCCGCGAGCACGTAGAGCCCGCTGAAGTCACGGCCGTCGCGCAGCGCGTCCCAGCCGGCAAACGTGCCGTCCCACGCGTCGTCGGGCGCGGGGCCGGGCGGCGCGTATCCCGGCTCGAGGCGCTTGCGCGTGAGGTGCGCGAGCACGTTGATCGGGTTCTGCGGGGCGAAGGTCTGCGTCTCGAACCGCAAGAGCTCGAGCTTGCGCCCGAGGAGCCACGCCGGGTCGACGACGGCGGCGCCCTCGATCACCGTCTCGGCGGGGGGCAGGGGCGCGCTCGTGCCCGTGGGCGACGTGTCGCTCGACGAGCACGCCGCCGCGAGCAGCAGCGTGGGGACGAGGACCGAGAGCCAGTGCCGAGCGCGCATGGGTATGGGGTCCATAGCCCGTGCCGCGAGCTCCACCAAGGGCGGCCGCGCGCTTGTCTCTCCGCGGCGACGTCCGCGCGGCGTCGGCGATCCAGCGTGGGCGCGCGCGCCTGGGCGAAACCGCGTCGCTGAAAACGTCCGCCGCGGAGGTACGGCGCTTGCTCTGTTGGCGTTCGCTCGCGGTCTTGGGAGGAGAAACGATGGCGCTTCGTTCAATCAGCTGGGTTCTCGTGGCAGCGTGCGCGGGGTCGATCGCGTGCACCGGCGGCGACCGCGCCGAGCTCGTCGAGAGCATCGATCCGTCTCGGCCGATCCGCAGCGCGCCGCTGCCCGATCCGCCGGCGGAGCGCACATCGTCGTACACCGCGTCCCTCGTGCTGGACATCAACCGCCGCCTCGCGCCGGGCGTGGGCGCGGCCGCGTCGTGGCGCGGATGGGTGTATTTTGCAGGCGATGACGGGCTGCACGGCGAAGAGCTGATGCGCACCGACGGCCGACGGGTCGAGCTGGTGCGCGACGTGCGCCCCGGCGCCGAGGGCTCGCGCATCACGCAGATCTTCGCCGGGCCCGAGCGGCTCTACTTCCTCGCCGACGACGGCGCGCGCGGCCGCGAGATCTGGTCGAGCGACGGCACGGCCGCGGGCACGTCGCTCCTCGTCGAGACGCGCCCGGGCGCCGAGGGGATCGAGCTCACCGAGCTGCCGTTCGCCGCGCACGGCGCGGACGTGTACTTCGCCGCGCCGACGCGCGGGTACTGGCCCGACCGCGTCTTCAAGACGTCGGGCAGCGGCGCCGCCGAGATCTACGCGCTCGCGGAGGACCGGCAGGTGACGGCGCTCGCCGCGACGACGCGCGGCGTGCTCGCCGTCGTCGACTCCGACGCGCGCGAGCTCATCGCGATCGAGAGGGGGGGCGACGCCGTGCACCTGGCTCGCCACGCGCGCGAGTGGTTCGGCGCGGCCTCGCTCCGCGACAACCTCGCCCGGCTCGACGTCGTCGGCGATCGCGTCGTCTACACGGCAGGGGACGACGTGCACGGCGCCGAGCTCTACGCGTCCGACGGCACCGTCGAGGGCACGGGCCCGCTCGAGCTGGGCAAGGGACCGCTTTCCGGGCTCACGGGCGCGAGCCGCGCGACGGTCGGCGCGCGTCACTTCTTCTTCGGCCCCGGATCGGGCCTCCTCGGCGTGGCGCTCTTCTCGACCGACGGCACCGCCGAGGGCACGACGCGCCTCGACGAGGTCGACCGCGGGGGCGAGCTCGTGGCCGCGGGCGGCGCGCTCTACGCGCTCACCTCCAAGGGCGGCGTGCGCGGCCTCTACAAGAGCGAGGGCGGCGCGCTCACGCTCGTCGTCCGGGTCGACGGCGAGGCGAGCGCTCCCGTCGCCGCAGGAGATCGCGTGCTCTTCCGTGTGGCACGCGCGCCCCACGTCGAGACGTGGATCAGCGACGGGAGCGCGGCCGGCACCGCCCCGCTCCGCGCCCTGGGAGACGACGCCGACGCGCGCCCGCTCGGGGCGATCGGCCACGCCGTGCTCCTCGCCGCCGACGACGACGTGGGCGACGCGCAGCTCTGGTCGACCGACGGGACCGCGGCCGGCACCGCGCCGCTCGCGCGCCTCTCGAACGCGACCGCGAGCGCGAGGCCCGAGGGCGTCACCGCCGGCGCGGGGGGCAAGGCGTTCTTCCGCGCCGACGACGGCGCGGGCCCCCAGATCTGGGCGTCGGACGGCACACACCGCGGCACCGCGCGCCTCACCTCGGGGGCGTCGGACGACGCCGCGCCGTTCGAGCTCGCGACGATGGGTGCATATACATACTTTACCCACGCCGGCGACGTCTGGGAGTCCGACGGCAGCACCCGCGGGACGCGCCGCGTGACCACGTCCGCCGCGCGCGTCCCGAGCGTGGCCGCGTCGCGTGGGGCGGTCTACTACACGAGCCCGCACGGCGTCGTGCGCACCGACGGCGTGTCGGTGCGTGAGGTGGCCGTCGCGCGAGATCCCTACGCGCCCATCGTCCCGTCGGCGCGCGGTGTGCTCGTCAAGACCGAGGCGGGCGTCGCGTCGATCGACGACGCGAGGGTCACGTCGATCCTCGAGGCGCCGGGGTCGGGCCGCGTGCTCGGCGGCGTGCTCGCGGGCGGACGCACCGTCTTCGGCCTGAGCACGTACAGCCAGGCCTCCGGCGTCTACGCGACCGACGGCACGAAGGCCGGCACCGTGCGCCTCGTCGCGACGGCGGCGCCCTACACCGAAGCGCCCCGCGCGTTCGCGGAGCTCGGCGACCGCGCGCTCTTCGTCGCGGGCGACGCGCTCTACGTCACCGACGGCACCAAGGACGGCACGGCGCGGCTCCTCGACGACGTGGCGCGCGTGGCGCGTCCGCTCGCGACGCTCCGCGGCTCTGTCTACGCGCTCGTACGCGGCGTCGACGGCGGCGCGATCTGGGTCAGCGACGGCACGACCCGCGGCACGCGGTGGCTCGCCGACCACGCCGGCGACGAGGGCTCGGGGGTGATCGCGTACGCCGATCGCGCGTTCTTCGCGCGGCGCTCCGCGTCCGGTGAGGCGCAGATCGTCAGCGTCGACGGCAGCGGCGCGCCGGCTCGCGTCGAGGTCCCGAGCCTGCCCGGCGCACGAGGCTCGATGCCGTCGGAGTGGACCGTCCTCGGTCCGCGCCTGCTCTTCGCGGCCGACGACCCCTCGCGCGGGCGTGAGCTCTTCTCGCTCGTGCCCTCGGCTCCCTGACGGCGCGATGTCGACGCGCGCGCACCTGAATCAGGACGCGCCGTCGCCGCGCAGCCAGCGCGCGGTCGCGTCGTCTGCCGGGTAGTAGCTCTCGATGCGGAGCTCGTCGAGCGTCACGTCGAGCGGCGTCCCGAGCGTGGTGATCGTGGTGAAGAGGCGCACCTCGAGCGCGCCTCGACGGAGGTGCACCGGGATGAGCAGCGCGGCCTGCTCGGTCGGGTCGGGCTCACGCCACCGCGCCGGCACGCCCGGGTACGCGAGCAGGCGCGCCACGAGGCCGGTCGCCGGTCCGTCGGCGCCCTGCGCGGCGGCCTCTCGATGCAGCCGCGTGATCCACGCGCCGGCCACCTCTTCGAAGTTGACGATCGAGCGCCGGAGGCCGCGCTCGTCGAACAGGGCGAGCGCGATGTCGCCTCCCAGCTCGGCGAGCACCGTCGGGTCGGCGATGAAGCTGGTGAGGATGCGCTGCGCCGCCGCGTTCATCTGGACGACGCGCCACGCGCGGTCGACGACCACGGCGCCGTTGGGCTCCGATTGCTGTAAAATGCAATCAATCGCCGCGCGCACGTGCGCCAGCTCCGGTGACTCGAGCGACGTCTCGCGGTAAGCGGGCGCGTAACCGGCCGTGAGCAGGAGCGTGTTGCGCTCGCGGAGCGGGATGTCGAGCGCGCTCGCCAGCACGAGCAGCATCTCGCGGCTCGGCGCAGAGCGGCCGTTCTCGATGAAGCTGATGTGGCGCGTCGACACCTCGGCGTCGACCGACAGCTCGAGCTGGCTCTTGCCGCGCGACGTCCGCCAACGCCGCAAGAGCTCTCCGACCGGGCTGGGCATACAGCAGAGGGTAGCGCGCGCAGGTAACTGTGGACATGACCTCAGAGGTCATGTCGAGCCTTGGCGACCGCGGCGCCGCGGCTTATCGTGCGCCGCCATGTCGGACCAGATCATCCTCGGCACCAAGAAGGGCACGCTCGTGCTCGACCGCCTCACGCGCGGCTGGACCCCGCGGCCCATCTATCACGCCGGGATGTCGATCAGCTACGCGGCGCGCGACCCTCGCGACGGGACGCTGTGGGCGGCGATGGACCACGCGCACTGGGGCCCCAAGCTCTCGCGCTCCAAGGACGACGGCAAGACGTGGGAGCACCTGTCGCAGCTCGCGTACCCCAAGGGCGCGCGCTTCGTCGAGCAGCACCTGCCCACGCCCGATCAGGGCCCGGGCGCCGACGACAAGGCGATCACGTACAAGGACGCGGCGCTCCTCAAGGTGTGGGTGCTCGCGTTCGGCGGGGCCGACGAGCCCGGCGTGATCCACGCGGGCACGCTGCCCGGAGGGCTCTTCACCAGCCGCGACGGCGGCGACACCTGGGAGCTCAACCTCCCGCTATGGAACCACGAGAGCCGCGGCGGCGATCTGTTCGCGGGCGACGCGACCACCAAGAACGAGTGGGGCGGCACGCCGGCGGCGATGGCCTACGGCGAGTTCGTCCCGGGCATCCACTCGATCGTCGTCGACCCTCGCGACCGCCGTCGCATGTGGGTCGCCGTCTCGTGCGCGGGCGTGCTCGAGACGACCGACGGCGGCGCCACGTGGCAGGGGCGCAACCGCGGCATGCTCAACGACTACCTGCCGAACCCGGCGGCCGAGTGGGGGCACGATCCGCACTTCATCGCGCAGTGCCCGGGCGCGCCCGACCGCTTCTGGCAGCAGAACCACACGGGCGTCTTCACCAGCGAAGACGGCGCGAGCACGTGGAGGCGCGTGAGCCGCCCCGAGGTGTCGGTCCACTTCGGCTTCGCCGTGGCGGCCGACGATCGCGACGCGAAGACGGCGTGGGTGGTCCCGGCCAAGGGCGACGACGAGCGCACGACGATCGGCGCGGGCCTCTTCGTGGCGCGCACGAGCGACGGCGGCGCGAGCTGGCAGGCGTTTCGAGAGGGGCTCCCCCAGGAGCACGCGTACGACGTCGTCTACCGGCACGCGCTCGACGCGCGCGGCGATCGCGTGTGCTTCGGCAGCACCACGGGCAACGTGTACGTGTCCGAGGATCGCGGCGAGACGTGGCGATGCGTCGGCCACAACCTGCCGCCCGTGCACTCGGTGCGGTTCGGTTGAGGGCCGCGCGATGGCCCACGTGAGCTTCACGCGCCACCTGCAGCGCTTCTTTCCCGATCTCGCCGAGTGCGAGGTGCCGGGCGCGACCGTGCGCGAGGTGTTCGACGCGCTCGATCGTATGCACCCCGGCCTCGCGTCGTACCTCGTCGACGAGACGGGCCGCCTGCGTCGCCACGTGAACGTCTTCGTCGGCGACGAGCCCATCGCCGATCGCGCCGCGCTCTCCGACGCGCTCACGCCCGACGCGCGCGTGTTCATCTTGCAGGCGCTCTCCGGCGGCTGACGCGCGCCGATCCGCGCCGCGACCCGCCGCGCCCAACCGCGGGCGCGTGTCGAGTACACTGCCCGCGTGGAGCTCGACGACGACGACGGCCCGAAGAAGACCCCGCGCGCGGTCGTGATCCGGCGGGCGCTGGTGTTCGCGCTCGCCGTCGCGTGCGGCGTCACGCTCGTCTACACGCGCTGGCTCGCCAAGAAGTCGAACCTCGCCGGCCCGTGCAGCTACGACATGCACTGCCGCGCCGACGCGCCGCGGTGCATGAAGCCGTCGGCCGACGAAGAGGGCGTGTGCAGCCGCCCGTGCGACGTCGACGGCGGCGACTGCGCCGAGGGGATCCGCTGCATCAAGGTCGGCCTCGACGAGTACGACGATCGCGGCCGACCGATGGAGGGGGGCTTCTGCGTGCCGCAGGCGTTGCTCGACGCGCGCAAGAAGAAGAAGGACGCCGGCGCACCGCCCGCGCAGGCGTCGACGTCGTGGGTCGACGTGCCCAAGGTGCCCGGGCAGCTCGAGGGCGAGATCGTGATGAAGCGCGAGCGACGCGGCGCGGCGAGCGAGGCGACCTACCTCGTCAAGGGCACGCTGCTGCGCCCCAAGGACGCGGGCTCGTCGCGCACGCTCGTCGACACGTCGTCGATGCGCGTCTTCGTGGTCGACGACACGAAGAAGACCGTGGCCGGGGCCGCGCTCGGCTCTGCGCCCGACGAGGTGCAGGTCGACAAGACGGGCCAGAAGGATCGCGTCGCCGATCGAGAGTGCGAGGTGTGGAAGCTCCAGGTCGGCAAGACCACGTACGAGGCGTGCGTGGTGAGCGGCGGCGCGTTCGTCGACCCGTCGTCCCGCTCGGTGCCCGCGTGGGGGCGCGAGCTCGCGGCGCGGGCGATGTTCCCGCTGCGCGTCGTGACGCGCGACAAGGCGGGCAAAGAGACGTCGCGCGTCGAGGTGGTCAAGATCGAGGCGCGCCCGCTCGACGACGCGCTCTTCGAGGTGCCCAAGAGCTACCGCAACCTCGCCGGGCGCTAAGGGCGCGCCCGTTCACTCCGGTCGCCGCGCGCGTCGGGCTCCTTGCTCCAGACATCGCGTCCGCGTCGCGTCGCGACAGCGAGGTCATGTCCCGGGGCCGCCGGCGGTGAGGAGTCGCGGGCGATTGGGGCGGCACGGCCTGTGCTAGCGACCTCACATGCGCAACTCGCTCCTCGCAGTGCTCGCAGCCGCGTCTGCTTGGGGGTGCTCGTCGCCCCTGCCGGATTCCTGCTTCGTTCGCGGCACGCGCGTCCGCACACCCTCGGGGTCTCGGCCCATCGAAGAGCTCGAGGTCGGCGACGAGGTCCTCTCGTTTCGACCCGAGGACGGCTCGGTCGTCGCACGACGGGTCGTAGCGACTCTCCGGAGCACGAGTCAGCGGGTCCGGGTCATCACGCTCGGCGATCACGACATCGTCACGACCGACGAGCACCCGTTCTGGGACGCCGAGCGCCGCGAGTGGATCCCTGCGCGCGAGATCGACGAGCTCGCCGTGCTCGTGCGAGTCCTCGACGACGGCACCACCGTGCCAGTCCGCCCCACGCGTGTGCGCCAGGAGATGCGTGTCGACGAGCCGGTCTTCAACCTCACCGTCGAGGGGCCCGAGCACACGTTCTTTGCCGGCGACGTTGCGGTGCACAACAAGACGATCGCAGCGGCGCCGCCACCGTTCCTGCTGAACGACACCGAGCAAGAGGTGCCGGTCACGCTTCGGCTGCCAACCGGCGAAGATGTCTCGATCGACGAGCGCGTGCTCGACAATGGAGCGAGCCTTCCTCTCTCGTCGTCCCTGTTCGTGTCGACCCCGACGCCGATCAGCGTGCCCGCTGGCGGTCACTCGACCCTCTCAGGATTTGTCACGGTTGCGGCGCCCTCGGGGACGCCGACGCGGACGAGGGCGGTCGTGGTCGAGCTGCCCGACGTCGGGCGTTGGCTCGTGGCAGGGGAAGGCGTGGCACGGATCAGGCGAGGCGCCTCGGGTGCCCTCGACGTGACGGGCGACGGCGCTGCGCGCGCAATGCGGCTCGACGTGGACCCTTCGCCCGCGTGCGCTCCGCCCGAGCGCAAGATCGTGCTCCCCGACACGTCCGTCGCCCGCGAAACTCTGAAGATCGCGACGCAGCGTCACGACGGGCGTTGCTTCGCGCTCGAGGTCACGCGGGGCGCCGAGTCTCGAGCCAGTCCGTTCTCGTTCTGCATGCCCGTGGCGCTCTGGCCCTTCGAGGTCGGCGACGAGGTCCAAGTGACCCAGACCGCGCCGACGCCGCCGAACCAATCTCACACGGTCCGATTCGAAGGCACCACGAAACGGACGAGCGTCGAGATCGCGCATCTGTATGAGCGCCCCGCTATCTCGCTCGCGAGGGGAATCCCGGCGCTGCGCATGGTGGCAGCGGCGGGCTGCGGGACCGTGGACGCCGCATGTGGCACGCTCACCGCACCGGCGACGCTCGTCCGCGAGGGCACGAACGAGGCGCAGCCGTTCGAGGTCCCGCTGCGCGCGGAGGACGGGGCTACTCTCACGATCTTTGCGGCCACCCAGGTGCTCGCGGCCCGCGCGGCGTGCAGCCCGCTCGACGTCCACTGGGGGGTCCTCGACGTCGTCACCGTGCGGTAGGAGACCTGGCCACAGAGGCCCGAGGCGGAGGTGGCGTTGGCAGTCGGTCCGGCGCGACGTAAATGAGGTGTATGCCGTCGCGCGTTCTCGCCCTCCTCTTGCCACTCGCCTGCGCCGCGTGCGCGCACGAGCCGCTCTCGGCCGCGCCGCCGGCGGTGCCCGACGCGATCCCGAGCTCGGACGCGCACCCCGTCTCGCCGCGGCGCTCGTTCGAGACGAAGACGATCGGACACGATCTCTCCTTCGGTGAGGGCGCGTCGTCGACGGCGACGGACGCGCCGCGGTCGTCGGGGTCTCCGCAAGCTCCCGCTGCGCGGCCCGACCCGTGGAGCCCTCCGCCCGTATACGGCCACACCAACCCGAACCCGCCGAGCACGGGCACGCCGCTCTACGGCGATCTGAACCCGAGCCCGCCCGCGCCGGGCACGCCGCGCTACGGCGACTTGAACCCGAGCCCGCCCGGACCGCGCACGCCGCGCTACGGCGACACCAACCCGAGCCCTCCAGGTCGCTGAGCGCGCGTTTGCGTTTGCGTTGGTGTCTCGCGCCTCGCGTTCGCCCTAGCGGGTAACCTTCACCAGCGTCCCGATCACGCGGTTCATGGTCGCCCGCACCTCGTCGGGGAGAGGGCCGACGAAGCCCCACGCCTCCGCGGCCCGCAGCGCGACGAACGCCTCGCGAGCCGAGCCCAGCGCGATGCAGTAGTGGTTGACCCGTCGCGCCCCGCGCTGATCGCTCCCCTCGGCCGCATTGAGCGCCGCGCTGTTCAACGCATCGCGGAGCTGTCGAGCAAGCTCCGCATCGCGACGCC
>JAGQJA010000252.1:4752-7876 GCA_020430845.1 Myxococcales bacterium | reverse complement strand
ACGTGCTCGGCGCGCTCGACTACGTCGTGCCCGGCGAGTGGACGAACATCATCTCGCTCGAGGACATGATCCGCAGCGAGACGGGCGAGGAAGACAACGACGTCTTGCAGCAGGTGGGCGAGCGCGCCATCGCCCTCTACGCCGACCCCGATCAGGGCTACCAGCGCGCGGTGCAGGTCTATCGCCTCGTCGATTCGGGCAGCACGGTGGCGGGCGTCGCGAGCGCGCTCCGCATGATCGGCGACAAGGTCGAGATGCTCGACTTCTTGCAGAAGGTCACGCCCAAGCCCGACGAGGCGCAAGCCGTCGACGCCGCGGTCAAGCTCACCGGAGAGCTGGTCGCGTTCTGCCTGACCAACGGCTTCCCCGGCGACAGCGTCTCCGACTTCGCCGCCGCGATCGGCGCCGCCGCGCGCGAGGACAAGATGCGCCTCGCCGCCTGGGCGTCGCTCGACGCGGTCTTGCCGCTCGGCCCCGACTTCATGGGCAAGATCATGGACGCGGTGCGCGGCATCAGCGTCGACGCCCTCCGCGGCCACGCCGTCTTCGGCAAGGTGGCCGAGTGGCTGCCCGGCGACTGGGCCAAGAAGAAGCAGACCCTCGAGGTCAACGCCGAGGCCGTCGGCGCCGAGGTGTCCACCTGGGTCCANNGGCGCGGGCGTCACGCAGGCCTCGCTGCTCGATCGCCTCCGCCAGTACGTCGAGGTCGCCGACGACAAGCTCGACGTGGTGGCGGCCACGCTCGACGTGACGACCAACGTGTTCGAGCACACGGGCGCGCAGTCGGTGGCGAGGCGTGTCGTGGCGCGCGCGTACGGCGAGATCTGACCGGTCGCCCCTCCCGCCCCACCTCCCCGGCGAGTATGCTCGCGGCGTGTCCGACCGCAGACAAGACATCGTCGACATGCTCGAGGAGCTCGCCGAGCTCACGGTCCTCGAAGAGGCCGACCCGCAATCGTTCCGCGTGCGCGCTTACGAGACGGCGAAGCAGGCCGTCGCCGGTCACCCCGGAGACGTCGCTTCGCTGACAGAGCGAGAGCTCGTGAAGATCGCGGGCATCGGCAAGAGCACCGCGGCCAAGATCCGTGAGCTGCTCGACGTGGGCAAGGTCGAGAAGCTCGAGGCCCTCCGCGCCAAGCACCCGCCCGACGTCCTCGCCCTCTCGCGCATCCCGGGCGTGGGCCCCAAGGCCGTGGCGAGGCTCCGCAAGGAGCTCGGCGTACAGAGCGTCGCGGACCTCAAAGCCGCCCTCGCCGCGCACAAGCTCCGCGACCTCAAGGGCTTCGGCGCCAAGAGCGAAGAGAAGCTCTCTGCCGCGCTCGAGCGCGTGGAGCGCACGGGCACGAACGCGCGCACGCCCATCTCGGTCGCCTTGCCGCTGGCCGAGCGCCTCGTCGCGGGCATCCGCGAGCTGCCGGGCGTGCACGCGGCCGACTACTGCGGGAGCCTGCGCCGCTTCTCCGAGACGGTGGGAGACCTCGACATCGTGGTCGCGGCGGCCGAGCCCGAGCGCGTCATGGAGCACGTCGCCACGTTGGGAGTCGTCGACCGCGTCATCGCGCGCGGCGAGACCAAGACGAGCGTCGTCACTCGGCGCGGGCTGCAGGTCGACGTCCGCGTCGTGCCGCGCGAAGCCCTGGGCGCCGCGCGCCTGTACTTCACCGGCAGCAAGGGTCACAACATCAAGCTCCGTCAGCGCGCCCTCGCCCGCGGGTGGACGCTCAACGAGTACGCGCTCGCGGAGCAGGACACCGGCAAGGTGGTCGCGCGCGAGACCGAGGAGGAGATCTACGCCGCGCTCGACCTCGCCTTCATCCCGCCGGTGTTGCGCGAGGACATGGGCGAGATCGATCTCGCCGAGAAGCGCGCGATCCCTGCCTTCACGGGCGCAGGCGACGTGCTCGGCGACTTCCACGTGCACACCGACCTCTCGGGCGACGGCCGCTCGCCGCTGCGCGACATGGTCGAGGGTGCCATGGCGCGCGGCTATCGACTGCTCGCCATCACCGAGCACGCCGAGGACCTGGCCCTCAACGGCGTCGGCCGCGACGCGCTCGAGCGCCAGCGCGACGAGATCCGCGCGCTCCAGGCCGAGCTCGGCGGGCGCATCCGCATCCTCCACGGCGTCGAGCTCAACATCGGCAAGGGCGGCGAGCTCGACTACGACGAAGCGTTCCGCGCGAGCTTCGACTACACGCTCGCGTCGATCCACGAGCACCTCGACCTCGGGCGCGACGCGCAGACCGCCCGCGTGCTCCGCGCGATGGAAGACCCTTCGGTGGACATGATCGGCCACCTCTCGGCGCGCATGATCGGCGGCCGCCCGCCGGTCGACCTCGACGTCGACGCCGTGCTCGACGCCGCCGCGCGCACCAAGACCGCCCTCGAGGTCAACGGCGGCTTGCCCCGCCTCGACGTGTCGCTCGACGTCATGCGCCAGGCGCACGGGCGCGACGTGCTCTTCGTGCTCACGAGCGACGCGCACCAGGTGAGCGAGCTCGACCGCATGGCGCACGCGTGCCTGCACGCCTACAAGGGCGGGCTCACCGCCGACCGCATCGTCAACGCCTGGGACGAGGAGCGCTTCTTCGCCTGGCAGAAGGACCGCCGCGCCGGCAAGGCACGTGGCGGTCGCGCGAAGCGCGCCTGATACGCGATCCCGTCGGCGACCTCGCGGCCCTCGCGAGCTCGCGCCTGCTCAACGTCGCGCGGGCCAGGGCACGGCGTCACCCACCTGCGCGCGATGGCGCAGGAACGCGTCGGCGAGCACGAGCGCCATCATCGCCTCTCCCACCGGCACGGCGCGGATGCCCACGCACGGATCGTGTCGACCCTTGGTGCGGAGCTCGACCTCGGCGCCGAAACGATCGACGGACCGCCGCGGCGTGAGAATCGACGACGTGGGCTTGACCGCGAAGCGCGCGACGACGGGCTGCCCCGTGCTGATGCCGCCGAGGATCCCGCCGGCGTGGTTGGAGAGAAACGTCGGACCGCCCTCGCCCGCGCGCATCTCGTCGGCGTTGTCCTCGCCCGAGAGCGCCGCTACGGCCATCCCGTCGCCGATCTCCACGGCCTTCACCGCGTTGATGCCCATGAGCGCGCTCGCGAGCTCGGCGTCGAGCTT
>JAGQJA010000252.1:0-4649 GCA_020430845.1 Myxococcales bacterium | reverse complement strand
TGGCGGCCTCGGCGTCGGGGCAGAAGAAGGGGTTGTCATCGATGGCCGCGTCGTCCCACCGCGCGCGGTCGATGGCGTGGGGACCGAGCTGCACGAGCGCGCCGCGGATGTTTACGCCCGCGATGACCTTGCGCGCGATGGCGCCGGCCGCCACCCGCATCGCCGTCTCGCGGGCCGACGAGCGGCCCCCACCTCGGAAGTCGCGAACGCCGTACTTCGCGTCGTACGTGAAGTCGGCGTGGCCCGGGCGGTACTGGTCGGCGATCTCTCCGTAGTCCTTGGAGCGCGCGTCGACGTTGTCGATGAGCATCGCGATGGGCGTGCCCGTCGTCACCTGGCCGCCGGCGGCGTCGGTCATCACGCCCGAGACGATGCGCACCTCGTCGGGCTCCTTGCGCTGCGTGGTGAAGCGCGACTGCCCGGGCCGGCGGCGCTCGAGCCAAGGCTGGATGTCGGAGACGTCGAGCGGGATGCGCGGCGGACAGCCATCGACCACGCAGCCGATCAGCGGACCGTGGCTCTCGCCGAACGTCGTCACGCGAAAGAGGTGGCCGAAGGAGTTGTGCGACATGCTGCGAGAAGAGCGTACCCGATCGAGGCCGATCCACGCCCGCGCGAGGCGGTGAGACGCGCCGGAGGCCACGTCACTCTTGCCTGAGTCACGAGCGCGCGCTAGGCCTTTTTCATGCGCTCGCGGACCCTCTCGCTGACCCTCGCCCTGCTCGCGGCGTGCGGCTCGCCGGCGCCTCCGGGCACCGCCGCCGACGGCCCGGGCCCGGCGATCACCCCGCCGGCCGCGACGAGCGCGCCGCCGGCAGCCGACGCGCCGCCCGAGCCGCTGCCCGCGCCGCCGAGCGGTCTGTCGATGGGCGCGAACGTGACCGACGGCGCGACCGACTTTCGTGTGTGGGCGCCGGCGGCGACGGCCGCGCGCGTCGAAGGAGACTTCCCCGGCTCGCCGGCCGCGATGGCGAGAGAAGACGGCGGGCGCTTCTTCGTCCGCGTGCCGGGCGCGCGCGCCGGCCACCGCTATCGGTACGTGCTCGAGACCGCGGGCAAGGAGCTCGCGAGGCTCGACCCCTACGGCCGGCAGATCGACGGCGACCGCAACGTCGTCGTCGATCCGCTCGCGTACCGCTGGAAGACCAAGCCCCTCGGCCGCGCCGCGCGCGAGGGCCTCGTCGTGTACGAGCTGCACATCGGCAGCTTCGCCCCGCCGGCGGGCTCGACCGTGGGCACGTTCGAGAGCGCGATCGCGCGGCTCGACGCGCTCGCCGATCTGGGCGTCAACGTCATCGAGCTGATGCCCGTGCACGCGTTCGGCGGAAACCCGAACGGCTGGGGCTACAACCCGCACTCGTACTTTGCGCCCAAGCCGAGCTACGGCACCGCCGACGAGCTGCGCCACTTCATCGACGAGGCGCACGCGCGCGGCATCCGCGTCTGGCTCGACGTCGTCTACAACCACGTCGACGGCTGGAAGAGCATGCCGCTGCGCTGCTTCGACGGGCACTGCCCCAAGGGGGAGGCCGGCGTCTTCTTCTTCGGCGATCCCGCGTACGCCTCCACGCCCTGGGGCCCGCGGCCGGCGTTCGACAAGAAGGAGGTGCGCGACTTCCTGCTCGACTCGGTGCACGCCTGGCTCGTCGAGATGCGCGGCGACGGCTTCCGCTTCGACTCGACGTCGAACGTGCGCGCGCTCGACGGCAAGGGCGACGTCCCGGGCGGACGCGACTTCTTGCGCGCGGCCAACGACTGGTCGCACCAGCTCGGCGCGATCTCGACGGCCGAGGACCTCAAGGGCGAGCCCTCGCTCACGCGCCCCACCGGCGACGGAGGCCTGGGCTTCGACGCGCAGTGGGACGGCTTCGGCTGGTCGGTCACCGAGACGCTCGAGGGCGCCGACGACGACGCGCGAACGCTCGACAAGATCGTGTGGGCGCTCACCTCGAGCTACGACGGCGACCCGATGCGTCGCGTGCTCTTCACCGAGACCCACGACACCGTCGGCAACGGCGGGGTGCGCTTCAACCAGAAGGTCGACGCGGCCGACCCTTCGAGCTGGGCCGCGCGCAAGCGCTCGACGCTCGCCGCGGCGCTCCTGTTCACGGCGCCCGGCGTGCCCGTGCTGTTCCAGGGACAAGAGATGCTCTCGGTGGGCACGTTCAGCGATCCGCCCGCGCCGCTCGACTGGTCGCGCGCCCAGAGCCACGCCAAGATCCGTGCGCTCTACAAGCGTCTGATCGCCCTGCGCAAGAACGTCGACGGCACCACCGGCGGGCTGCTCGGCAAGCACGTCAAGCTCGTGCAGCGCCACGACCAGAACAAGGTCGTCGCGTTCCGGCGCTGGAGCGCTCCGGGCGACGACGTCATCGTCCTCGTGAACATGCGGAACAAGGCCTACACGCGCTACGACGTGGGCGCGCCCACCGGCGGCACCTGGAAGGTGCGCGTCGACACCGACGCACGAGCGTGGTCGGACGACTTCGGCGACGCGACGTCGGGCGACGTGGTCGCGGTCGCCGCGCAGAAGGACGGCGAGCCGTTCTCGCTGCCCGTCCCGCTCGGGCCCTACTCGGCGGTCGTGCTCTCGCGTTGAGCGCGGGGCGTGTATCCTCGCGAGGATGGAAAACCCGCTCCTCGAGGTCAAGACGCCGATCCCGTTCGACGCCGTGCGGGCCGAGCACGTGGCCCCCGCCACCGACGCGCTCCTCGAGCGCTCGCAAGCGGCGCTCGACGCGATCCGACCGGAGAACGCGACGTACGACGCCACGCTGGGACTGCTCGACGACGCGACCGCCGGCCTCGACTACGCGCTCGGCGTCGCCAGCCACCTCGAGTCGGTGCTCGGCACCCCGGAGCTGCGCGAGGCGTACAACGCGGTGTTGCCCAAGGCGAGCGCGTTCTACACCAAGATCGTCCTCTCGGCGCCCATCTACGAGGCGCTCCGCGCGTTCTCGCAGACGCCCGAGGCGACGGGGCTGCCGCCCAACCGCAAGCGCTTCCTCGACAAGACGCTCGACGACTTCAGGCGCAACGGCGCCGAGCTCGACGCCGCGGGCAAGGCTCGGCTCGAGGCGATCGACGCGGAGCTGAGCGAGATCACGCTCAAGTTCTCGCAGAACGTCGTCGACGCGACGGCCGCGTTCGAGCTCGTGCTCGCCGACAAGGAGCGCCTCGAGGGGCTACCCGAGGGCGTCGTCGAGGCCGCGGCGCGCTCGGCCGAGGAGCGGGGCAAGAAGGGCTACCGGCTCACGCTGCAGGCGCCCTGCTACGGGCCGGTCATGACGTTCGCCCACGACCGCACGTTGCGCGAAGAGCTCTACAAGGCGAACGTGACGCGCGCGGCGGGCGGACCGTTCGACAACCGCGCCATCATCGAGCGCATCCTCGACCTGCGCGCCGAGAAGGCCGCGCTGCTCGGCTTCTCGCACTTCGCCGACCTCGTCACGGCCGACCGCATGGCCAAGTCGGGTGAGGGCGCCAAGGCGTTCGTCGAGAAGCTGCGCGCGGCCATCGCCCCGGCGTTCGAGCGCGAGAACCGTGAGCTGGCCGAGTTCGCAAAGAAGGAGGGCGCGGGCGCGCCTCTCGCGGCGTGGGACACGGCGTACTGGGCCGAGCGCATGCGCCGCGCGCTCTACGACTTCGACGAAGAGACGCTCCGCCCGTACTTCCCGCTCGACGCCGTGCAGAAGGGCCTCTTCGCCGTGGTGCGCGCGCTCTACGGGGTCGAGATCGAGCCCGACGCCGACGCCGCCGTGTGGCACGAGGACGCGCGCGCCTACCGGGTGCTCGGCGCCGACGGGGGGCAGATCGGTGCGTTCTACATGGATCTGTTCCCGCGCGAGACCAAGCGCGACGGCGCGTGGATGGGCGGCATGGTCGACCGCCTTCCGGGGACGCCGCGCGAGAAGCAGAACGTGGCCGTGGTGGTCGCCAACGTGACGCCGCCCCGGAAGCCCGGCGGTCCGGCGCTGCTCAACCACCGCGAGGTCGAGACGCTCTTCCACGAGGCCGGCCACATGCTCCACCAGATCCTCAGCGAGGCCACCGTGCGCTCGCAGGCGGGCACGCGCGTCGTGAGCGACTTCGTCGAGCTGCCGTCGATGATCATGGAGAACTGGTGCTGGGAGCGCGACGCGCTCGACCTCTTCGCCAGGCACCACGAGACGGGCGAGCCCATCCCCGACGACGTCAAGGACCGCATGCTCCGCGCGCGCACGTTCCGCGCGGCCAACGCGCTCATGCGGCAGCTCGGCTTCTCGACGGTCGACCTCACGCTGCACACGGAGCGACGCCCCACGGACGTCTTCGCCGCGGCGCGCGAGATCTTCTCGCGCTTCTCGCCCACCGAGCTCCCCGACACGTACGCGATGGTCGCGTCGTTCTCGCACCTGTTCGGCTCGCCGTACGGCTACGCCGCGGGCTACTACTCGTACCAGTGGGCCGAGATGCTCCAGGCCGACGCGTTCGGGCGCTTCCGCGAGCGGGGCGTGCTCGACCGCGACGTGGGCCAGGAGTTCCGCGCCGTCATCTTGGCGCCGGGCGACGGTGAGGATCCGGGCGAGCTCGTGCGCAGGTTCTTGGGACGCGATCCCGACGAGCGGGCCCTGCTCGCGCGCCTGGGCCTCGAGGGCTGACACGTCCGG
>JAGQJA010000251.1 GCA_020430845.1 Myxococcales bacterium | reverse complement strand
GTGGCCTCGTGGTCTGCGCCGGCCGCGTAGCGGAACGAGAGGTCGTTCGACAGCCGCTCCGGGAACCGCGCGTCGATGAGCGCGCGCGACGCGTACACGACGCCGAGCGAGCCGTGGTCGGGGATCATCTGCTCGGGGTTCGCCGTCGACACGAGGTGCTCGGGCGAGAGCCCCACCCCGGCCACGCGGATGCGCTCGGGCACGCGGTGCGCGTCGAGCACGAGCTCGTCACCGAGGCGCAGGCCGTGGGCCTCGGCGAACGAGCGGTCGACGAGCACGTCGCCCGGCCGCGCGTCGTCGAGCGCCGAGCCCTCGAGCACCGTCACGCCGTTCACGATCGGCGATGCATGTAGATCCATGTATCGGACGAGCACGGGGAGCGGCGGCCGATCGGCGCGATCGAGCTGGCGGAGCGCCACGAAGCGCGCCGAGACCTCGGCGACGCCCGGCACCGCGCGGAGGGCCTGCATCGGCAGCTCGTCGGGCGACGCGGCGCCGATCTGCACGTCGAGGTCGGCCAGCCGCAGCGTGTCGGAGTAGTGCGTCCGCGTGAACAGCATGCTGCGCTGCGCGATCAGCGCGCCGCTCAGCCCCGCCGCCTGGAGCGTGAGGATCACGCCGATGATCACGGCGCGGAGCTTGGCCGCCGCGAGCACACGCCACGTGAAGCGCCAGAGGGTGCTCATCGGTGACCGGCGCGTGCCCAGGCCTGCTCCGCGGCCGCCTGCAGCGCGACGCCCGAGCGGTGACGGTGACGCACGCCGCTCTCGTCCGCGGCGAGCACGACGGCCCCGTCCGACAGACGGATCGTGCGATCGCACGCGCCGGCGAGCTCGAGGTCGTGCGTCACCATGATGCAGGTGCAGCCGAGGTGCCGCGTGAGGTTCCAGAGCACCTCGAGGATGCGCGCGCTGGCGTCGCGGTCGAGGTTGCCGGTGGGCTCGTCGGCGAGCAAGAGGGCGGGCTCACGCGCGATCGCGCGCGCGATGGCGACGCGTTGCTGCTGTCCGCCCGAGAGCTGCGCGGGGAACCGGTCGGCGAGCCCGTCGAGGTCGACCCACGACAGCGCCTCGCGGGCGCGTCGCTGCTTCTCGGCGATCGAGAGCGACAAGAACTCGAGGCCGGCCTCGACGTTCTCGGCCGCGGTGAGCGACGGCAGGAGGTTGTACGCCTGGAAGACGACGCCCACCTGCCGGCGGCGGTACAGCGTGAGCTCGCGCGCCGACGCCGCGGTGAGGTTCACGCCGCCGACGTTGGCGTAGCCCGAGTCGGCCGCGTCGAGCCCGGCCAGCACCGAGAGCAGGGTCGACTTGCCGCACCCCGAGGGGCCTGTGATCGCGGTGAGCGTGCCGGCCCCGACAGAGAAGGTCACGCCCCGCAGCGCCTGCGCGGCGAGCGGGCCACGGCCGTGGGTCTTTCGGAGATCGCGGACGTCGACGATGGCGTTCATGGGGTCTTTCACTCCTTCTCGAGCGCGCGCACCGAGAACGACTCGAGCGGGATGTCATCGCGCGGGGACACGTTGTCGAAGGCGAGCTCCGTCGAGCGCCCGCTGTTGGTGTCGGTCATGCGCGACCGCGTCACGAACCAGCGGCTGCCCTTGTGCGTGAGCTCCTTGACGAGGAGCGTCTTCACGGGGTTCGACTTCTTGTCGTAGAGCGCCCAGCGGAGCGGGACGAAGTTGTCCTTGCGGACCCACAGCTCGATCCGCCCGTACACGGCGCTCGAGCCGGTGGGCGTGACGTCGAGGTGGTAGCAGGGCTGCTTCGACACGACGGTGTCGGCCAGGCGCTTCGAGCGGCTCTCGCGGAGGTCGCGCCCGTCGAGGTCGGCGTACGAGAAGTCGGTCCCCATGAACGGCTCGCCGCGCGCGGTGCCGGCGACGCGGCGGGTGCGTCGCAGCTCGGGCGTGAAGAGAAAACGATCGTCGTCGGCGTCCTTGCGCTGCACCTGCAAGAACTTCATCCCCGCGACGTCGGCCGGGGCCTTGAAGGCGATGACGCTCTTGGAGAGCGGCGCGGCGTACTTCCTCGAGCGCGCCTCGAACGCGAGCGCGCGCGTGCGGCCGCTCTTCTCGGTGACGGTCATCTTGGCCTTCACCTCGGCGCCGCTCAGTCCGAGCGGATCGCTCTCGAGCACCTTGGCCATGATGGCGTTGGCGTCGAGCGGCGCCTCCGCGTGGGCGTGCGCGCTGACGAGGACCGCGAGTGATGTGCTGACGAAGACGAGGGACAGTCGAATGGGGCTGGGCTTCATGGCGTCCTCCTGCACGCCACAACAGCAACGGTGATGCCATCGTCACCGGACCGTGAAAGGCGGTCGCTTTGCGTGTCGCACTGCAAACGGACACCGTCGTGTCGCCGCCGAGAGACACGCGATGGGATCGACCCTCTCCATGTGCGAGGTGCCCCTACAAGCGCGTTTTTCCTTCGGTTTGGCGCACAGATAGGCGTCGCCGTCCGAGCGCGGGTGGCGCGTCGAGTGGTCCGAGACTTGTAGAGAGGGCCCCGAAGGTAGGTGGCCATGACTTACGAAAAGGCACTCACGGCTTGGGTGACGGGCGCGCTGCTCGTCGCGTGCAGCGTGACCGACATCGGCGGCACCGACGGCGTGGGCGCGCCTGCTCGCGACGCGGGCACGACGACGCAAGGCGGGCCCGCGTGCGGAGCGCCGGGCGACAAGTCCCTCGCCCCCGCCGACCCCGAGGCCTACCCCAAGTGCGCGTGTGAGAAGGGCGGCGCGGCCCGGTGCGTCCCCGTCGCCGGCATGCCCCAGGCCCTGCGCGATCAGCTCTCCGCCTGCCAAGAGGGGGGCGGCGCGTGTGTGCCCGACGATCTGGTCAAGAGCGGCGGCGTCCCGGCGACGTGCCAGAGCAGCTTCGGCGAGGGGCGCTGCATGAGCGTGTGCCTGCCGCAGGTCGCCGACAACGCCGACCTGCTCGATCGCGGCAAGGGCAACGCGTGCGACGCGGGCCAGCGCTGCGTCCCGTGCACGGATCCCACCAAGGGCACGCCCACCGGCGTGTGCGACCTGGGCAAGGCGGCCAAAGAGGCGTGTGAGGCCGACGGCGGCGTCACCGCGGCCCCCTCGGCGCCGCTCGCGTGCCCGTACGTGGGTCCGCCCCTCGTCGACGTGAGCAAGCTCCCTTCGTGCGGCGACGGCGCGCGGTGCGTCGACGCGAAGCTCGTCCCCGCCAACGTGGCGCCGCAGCTCGCCAAGTGCGAGACCGGCCTCTGCGCGCCCGAGAAGACCATCGCGGCGGGAGGCATGTTCCTTCCCAAGACGTGCCGCTCGGTGCGCAACGCCGAGGGCCGGTGCAGCAGCGTGAGCCTGCCGGCGGTGGCCGCGCAGAAGGACATCCTCCCGGTCGACGGCTGCGACGCGAGCGAGCGCTGCGTGCCGTGCTTCGCCCCGGGCGACGGCAAGCCCACGGGCGCGTGCGCGACGGTGCCGTGCGACGCGCCCAAGGAGCCGGCGGTCGCGTTCCCCGAGTGCTGCAAGAAGGGCACGACCAACCGCGGCAAGTGCGTGCCCGGCGCGACGATCCCGGCGTCGATGAAGGAGCGCCTCGACGACCGAGACTGCAAGGAGCCGGGCGACCTGTGCGTGCCGTCTGCGCTCGTCTCCGTGGGCTTCGTGCCGCCCAAGTGCACCGCGAGCGGCGCGATCCTGGGCAACTACAAGGGCGTCTGCCTCAGCGACTGCCTCGACTTCGGCTTCTTCGGGGGCATCGCCATCAACCAGGGCACGTGCCCCGAGTTCGAGCGGTGCGCCCCCTGCGAGCGCAACGGACAACCCACAGGACTGCCAGGATGCGAGGTGAGCAAGTGAACGGCCAACATGAGCCCCGTGGACGCTATGATCGCACTCGTGCAGGACACGCGCAGCCTCAGCGAAGGTCACGGTCGTCTTCAGCTTCGCGGCGCGACCCTCGTCGTGAGCAAGGGCCCGGACGCGCCGCGCGAGGTCGCGATCGATCACCCGACGTTCGTGGTGGGGGTGGGTGACACGGCCGACCTGCGCCTGACCGACCCGGCGATCTCCCGCGAGCACCTGCGCATCTTCCTCGAGCCGACGGGCGTGCGCGTCGTCGACGAGCGGAGCAAGAACGGCACGTTCTTGGGCGGCGTGCGCGTGCACGACGTGACCCTCACAGCCGACGCGGCGTTCACGCTCGGCGCCACGACCCTCACTGTGCGCCTGGCGACCGAGCAGCTCGACCTACCCGTCAGCGAGAGCGATCGTTTCGGCGACGCCATCGGCACGTCCGTCGTGATGCGGCACCTGTTCGCGCGGCTCGAGCTCGCCGCGCTGAGTCAGCTCACCGTGCTCCTCGAGGGCGAGAGCGGCGTGGGCAAGGACGTGCTCGCCCGGGCGATCCACGGCAAGAGCCCGCGGAGCGGCGGCCCGTTCGTCGTCGTCGACTGCAGCGCCATCCCGGCGCACCTCATCGAGAGCGAGCTCTTCGGGCACGAGCGCGGGGCGTTCACCGGCGCAGACCGCGCGCGCAAGGGTGTGGTCGAGGAGGCCAACGGCGGCACGCTCTTCCTCGACGAGATCGGCGAGCTGCCGCTCGAGATGCAACCCAAGCTGCTGCGCATGATGGAGCAGCGCGAGGTGCGCCCGGTCGGTGCGTCCCATCCGCGGCCGGTCGACGTGCGGGTGATCGCCGCGACCAACCGCCGGCTCGCCGAGGCCGCGCGCACCGGTGAGTTCCGGAGCGACCTCTTCTATCGGCTCGCGGTCGTGCGCGTCGTCGTGCCGCCGCTGCGCGAGCGTCGCGAGGACATCTTGCCGATCGCGCGCGCGCTGCTCGCCATGTCGGGCTCGAAGGTGTCTGATTTTCCAGACGATTTTGCCTCGTTGCTCATGGCGTACCCGTGGCCGGGGAACGTGCGCGAGCTGCGCAACGTCGTGGAGCGCTTCGCGGTGCTCGGCGCCGAGGCGCGCGGGCTCTTCGATTCGGCCAAGGACGACGGGTGGCGGCCGCTCGAGGCGCTCACCGAGCTGACCTACCACGAGGCGCGCAAGCGCGTGCTCGACCGCTTCGACGAGCACTACCTGGGCAAGCTGCTCGACGAGGCCGACGGCGTGGTCGCCAAGGCCGCCGAGCGCGCAGGCGTCGCGCGCACGAGCTTCTACCGGATGATCGAGCGCACCAAGAGCGGCGAGCGGCGAGACGGCGAGGGCTGATCCTCGCGCGCGGTGGCGGTCAGCTCTTGTCCTTGGGCTCCCACGTCTCGCCTCGCAGGCGATACTCGATCGTGTAGTCCTCGTCGTCGCGCGGCGCGACCTGTCGCTTGATGGTCCCGTCGTCCTCGATCGTCCACTTCTCGTCCCACTTGCCGTTGCGATCGAGGTCGATCTTCACGCGGTTGGCCTTGGCGTGGCCCGCGTCCTTGTAGATGCTCACCTTGTAGGCGCGACCCGGGAACGCCTCCTTGATGCGATCTCCAGGGACCGGCCCCGCGATGCGCGCGAGCACGTCGCGGTCCATGGCGCGCACGGGTTGGGCCGCGCCGTGGGCGGGCGCGTCGGGCGCCGCGGTGGCGGAGGCGACGGCGCCGGTGATGGTCGCGACGGGGACCGTCTTGGCCGTGGGCGGCACGTAGCTCGGCGCCGGCGCGTTCTTCTCTGCCTTGATGCACCACATGCACGAGCCGCCGGCGATGCCGATCCCGCCGATGAGCGCGCCCCCGATGAGCAGTCCGCGAAACGTCTTGAACTTCACGTAGCCCTCCGACCCGCCGCGGCGCACCGCGTTTCGGCGGCCATTGTCGCACGTCTCGACAAAGCGCGAGCGTGGAGGTTGACGGGCGCAGAACCGACTCCAAGGATCCTGCTGTGATGCAGACGACGACCGTGGGCCACGCGCCCGAGCCCGAGCCCGAGAGCGACCGCGGACGTCCTGTCCCGCGTCCGGTGCATCCTTGGCCGCTCACCACCGTCATGTGGCTGCGTCGCCCGCTCGACTACTGGGACGAGCTGTACGCGCGCCACGGCGACACCTTCACCATGAAGCTCCCGGCGATGCCGCCGCTCGTCGTCTTCTCGAACCCCGAGGTCGTCAAGCAGGTCTTCGCCGACCACGGCGACGCCATGCACGCCGGCGAGTTCAACAAGGTGCTCGCGCCGTTCATCGGCGACAAGTCCGTCCTCATGCTCGACGGCAAGGAGCACCTGCGACACCGCCGCATCTTGCTCCCGCCGTTCCACGGTGAGCGCATGCAGGCCTACGGGCGCGAGATGCTCGACCTGACGCGCGCCGAGGTCGACAGGTGGCCGGTCGGCGCTCCGTTCGGTGTGCACGAGCCGATGCAGCGCGTCACCCTCGGCGTCATCGTCCGTACGATCTTCGGCGTCGAAGAGGGGCCTCGCTTCGACGCGTTCGTCGACCGGCTCACCGAGCTCACGCACATCGCGTCGTGGCCGCCGCTCCTGCTCGGTCCCATGCAGGTCGACCTGGGGCCGTGGAGCCCGTGGGGGAAGTTCCAGCGCAAGGCCGCCGAGGTCGACGCGGCGCTGCTGTCGGAGATCCGTCGTCGCCGGCACGGGGGCACCGAGGGCCGCGTCGACGTGCTCTCGCTCTTGGTCGACGCGAAGGACGAGAGCGGCGAGGGGATGACCGACGAGGAGCTGCGAGACGAGCTCGCGACGTTGCTCGTGGCAGGCCACGAGACCACCGCGACGGCGCTCGCGTGGGCCTTTCGGTGGGTGCTCGGCACGCCGTCGGTGTGCGAGCGACTCGTCGCCGAGATCCGGGACGCCGCGGCCGACGGCCTGACCGCCGAGCGCGTGTCCAAGCTCGAGTACCTCGACGCGGTCGTGCGCGAGACGCTGCGCCTGCAGCCGGTGATCCCGCTCGTGGGCCGCATCCTCAAGGAGCGCATGACCGTGGGCGGCTACGACTTGCCGGCCGGCACGCCGATCGCGTGCGCGATCTACCTCGCGCACCGCAGGCCCGAGGTCTACCCCGAGCCCAAGCGCTTCTTGCCCGAGCGGTTCTTGGGGACCAAGTTCACCCCGTCGGAGCTCTTTCCGTTCGGCGGCGGCATCCGTCGCTGCATCGGCATGGCCTTCGCGCTCTACGAGATGAAGATGGTGCTGGCCGAGGTGCTGTCTCGCGTGAGCCTACGTCTCGCCGACCAGCGCCCCATCACCGTGACGCGCAGGTCGATCACCCTCACGCCCTCGGGCGGCACGCGCGTCGTCGTCGACCGGCGCCTGTGACGTGCTCATCATCCCGCGCGCGATCGGCACCGTGCAGTAGCAGAGCCGATAGCGGCAGGGGCGCGCCTGCTCGTCGAGCTTGAACCCCGGGTCGAGGAAGCTGCCGAGCCTGCCGAGCGCCCGCTCGCGCGCCGTGTCGGGGATGCCGGTCTTCTTGCGGAGCGACGTGATGACGCTGCGGCGCGCGGGGTAGCAGCGGTACACGTCGCCCTTGTCGTCCATGACGAAGAAGCGCGCGCCCGCCCAGCACGGGCGCCCCGAGAATTCGTGCGCGAGCGCGCCCGTGAGGTTGTGCCCGCCCAGGCTCTCGAGCAGCGCACGCTCGTCGGGCGCGTAGTCCCGCAGCACGCCGTCGTCGCGCTCGGGCTGCACCTTGAAGACGAC
Organism: Myxococcales bacterium; assembly: GCA_020430845.1. Taxonomy (GTDB): domain Bacteria; phylum Myxococcota_A; class Polyangia; order Polyangiales; family Polyangiaceae; genus Labilithrix. The sequence continues at coordinate 2,035 of JAGQJA010000251.1, read as the reverse complement.
GTCGCGCTCCGCGAACGCCCGCGCCATCTCTCGAAGGCGAGGCAGCGCGGCGGTGGTGGCCACGGTGGTGACGCACACGTGCGGAGGCGGCAGCGCAGGGTCGGCCCTGTTCGCGAGCTCCGTGGCGACCCACCGCGCCTTGTCGGCGAACGCCGCGACGTCGGTGGCGTACTCGAGGTGCAGGCTGCACGAGAACGTGCCGACGCGCCCGCGCGCCGCGTCGGCGAACGAGGCGAGCTTCTTCGGCGACGCCGAGAGGTTGGTCACGACCGACACCGTGTGGCCCGCGCTCGCGATGCCCGCCACGATCTCGTCGAGCGTCGGGTGCACGAACGGCTCGCCGCCCGAGATCTTGACCTCCCACGCGCCCCGCAGCCGCGCGAACGCCTCGAGGAAGCGCGGCGTGTCGCGCGACCACCGCCCGCGATCGTCTTTGAAGCGCTGCGTGCAGTAGGTGCAGCGGTAGTTGCACGCCGTGTTGACGTTCCAGCACACGACGCCCACGTCGGGCCGCGGCGGCGGGGCCCACGCGCTCACTCGGCCTCCGCGCGCGCGGCGCGTCCCACGCCCTCGATCATCCCGCGGTTGGCTGGCACGGTGCACGGGCAGATGTCGTACGCGCACGGAGTGGGGCCGCTCGCCAGCGCGAACGTGCCGTCGAGCACGTTGCCCAGCCGGCCCTCTCCCGCGCGCTTCGAGGTGCGGCACGCCCACGCGTCCCCCGTCTGCGTGAGCACGAAGTACTCGGCGCCCGCCCAGCACGCCCGCCCGCGGTAGCTCGGCGCCACGTTGGCCCGGCGCGGCGACGGCGAGATGCCCACGAGGCGCGACACGGCGGGCGCGTCGAGCTCGTCGTACGCGTGCACGCCGCCCTTGACCTTCATCACCTGCGGAAAGAACGTGAGACCGGCGCGTGTCACGATTTCTTTCGCGCGTGTCACGTCGTCGAGGCGGCCCGGCGCGAGCACGGCGTTGACCACGAGGCGCGCGTCCGCGTCGATGGCGTCGCGCAGGCGGAGCGCCTTGTCGACGAAGGCCTCGACGGTGGTGAACTCGAGGTGCAGGCTCGCGCTGACGATGCCGAGCCGGCCGCGCGTCAACCGCGCGAAGCGCTCGAGCACGGGCCACGGCGCCGAGAGGTTGGTGAGCGTCGAGAGCACGTGCGGCGTGCGCGCCGCGAGCCCGGGCACGATGCGCTCCATGAACCCTTTGAACGCGAAGGGCTCGCCGCCGGTCGTCTTGACCTCCCACGTGCCGGGCAGCGTCTCGAAGAAATCGAGGAAGCGCGCCACGTCGTCGGCCGACGGGTGACCGACCCGGTACTTCTTGCTCTGGATGCAGTACGAGCAGTCGTAGTTGCAGACGCCGCACACCTGCCACTCGACGGTGGGCTGCCTCACGGCGCGCCGCCGCCGGTGACGTCGCGCGCCCGCTCGGGGCCGTACGCGGCCTCGAACCGCGCGCGGAGCTTCACGTTCTGGGCGATCTTCCCGCACTGCGAGCAGCTGTCGAAGTAGTCGCCGCGTCGCATGCGCGCCCGCACGGCGTTCCAGCGCTCCGCCCTCCACAGGTCCGAGAAGCGCGCCTCGGCCAGGTGCCCCACGACGACGTCGGTGTTGCAGCAGTAGAGCACCGTGCCGTCGACGAGCACGCGCGCGTAGGTCTGCCCGATGAAGCACCCCACGTCGCGGATCGGCGCCGTGGCCTCTCCGCCCGCCGAGAGCTGCGCCTCGAAGACGTCGAGGTTGGTGTCGACGCCGAGGTCCCGGGCCACGCGGCGCGCCTCGGGCACGAGCGAGCTCTCGAGCTCGCGGCGCTGGGCGTCCGTCACGCGGCACGTCTCGGTGCCGCCCTTGAGGCCGGCGAGCTTGAAGTTGAGCAGGCTCGCGTCGTACGTCTTGGCGAGGCGCACCATGTCGACCAGCTCGTGCGCGTTCACTTCGCACACCACCTGCACGTGCTTGAACCTCCGGCCCGCCTCGCGCAGGCGCGCGAGCATGCCGAGCAGTCGGTCCCACTCTCCGTTCTTGAAGCT
>JAGQJA010000022.1 GCA_020430845.1 Myxococcales bacterium | reverse complement strand
CCCGCCACGAGCGCGTGGCCGCGGCCGTCGGCGAACGGCGTCTCGACCATCGCGCCCGCGTCGAACAGGCGCAGGTTGCCCTCGCCGTGCACCTCGTCTCGCGCGAGCGCGGTCTCGCCGGAGACGATGCCGCCGGCGAAGCGACCGAAGCGCGCGGGGTAGCCGCCGGGGTAGAGGTCGACGCGCCGGATGAGGGCGGGGTGAATCACGCTCGGGCCCACCCCGACGTGGAAGAGGAGCGGCACGCGGATACCGTCGAGGAAGTAGCCGACGTTGCCCGGCGGGGCGCCTCGCACGAAGAAGAAGGGGAGCCCCGTGAAGACGGGCGTCACCCCGGGCATGACCTCGATCGCTCGAAACGGATCGCCGAAGGCGCCGGGGAGCTGGCGCACCTCCTCGCGCGACATGCTGCCCGATCGGGACGCAGGAGGGCGCTCCCCGCGCACGTCGACCGTCTCGACGGCCGGAGCGCCGGGCGCGGGCGGCGGGTCTTGCGCGGCGACGGCGGGCGCGTGCGCGACGATCGCCGCGAGCAGCAGGAGCGCGAGGGCGCGCTTGGGCAAGAGCAACGGACCGGCCACGGGAGCTGAGAGTGTGTAGGTCACACGCCCCGGGCCGCAACCGTTCGCGCGCGCGAGGCATCGGACGGAGCATGAAACAGGTGGGGAAAGTCGTCATCGTCACGGGCGCCAACACGGGCATCGGCCGGGAGACTGCCCGCGGTCTGCTCGCGGAGGGCGCCACCGTCGTCCTCGCGGTCCGCAACCTCGAGAAGGGCGAAGAGGCGCGCGCGGACATCGTCGCCTCGACCGGTCACGCCGACGCCGAGGTCATGGAGCTCGACCTCGCCAGCACGGCGTCGATCCGCGCGTTCGCCGCGGCCTTCAAGGCGCGCTTCGACCGGCTCGACGTGCTGGTGCACAACGCTGGCATCTGGACGCGCGCCCGCAGCCAGACCGTCGACGGCTTCGAGACGACGTTCGGCGTCAATCACCTCGGCCCGTTCCTGCTCACCCACGAGCTCAAGGACGTGCTCCTGCGGAGCGCGCCGGCGCGGATCGTCGTCGTGAGCTCGGCGCTGCACTACCGCGGCGAGATCGCCTGGGACGACCCGCAGTTCGAGCGCAAGGCCTACGGCGCGACGCGCGCATACAACCAGTCGAAGCTCGCCAACGTGCTCTTCACCAAGGCGCTCGCGCGCCGCTTGAGCGGCACGGGCGTGACGGTGAACGCCCTCCACCCGGGCGTCGTCGCCACAGAGCTCACGCGCGAGCTGCCCGGCTTCGTCAAGGCCATCGCCGGGCTCTTCATGCTCACGCCCGCGCAGGGCGCGGCCACGTCGCTGCACGTCGCGCTGTCGGACGAGGGCGGTCAGGTCTCGGGCGAGTACTTCGAGAAGTCGCGCCCCAAGACGCCGTCTCGCGCCGCCCGCGACGAGGCCGCCCAAGAGCGGCTCTGGAAGCTGAGCGAGCGCCTGCTGGGGCTCGAGGCGACGTACGAGGACGCGGCCGACGCGGCGTGAGCGCGGGCCCGAACGCGTGAGCGCGGGCCCGAACGCGGCCTACTTGTAAGAGACGTCGAGGCGGTAGTCGAGATCGGCCTGGCCGGTGTTCGTCACCTTGATGACGTACTCCATGCCGGGCTTGAACGGGAGCGCGCCCTCGAGCGGCATCGTCGCGCCGTCGACCTCCACGGTCATCTCGTAGTGCGTCTGCGTCGTCGCGCCGCCGAGCGAGATGGTCGTCGCGCCTGCGGGCAACACGAACTTCATGTGGTCGACGTCGCCGACGCCGAGCTGACCGCAGAACGTGCCCGGCTGGTCGAGCACGTTGGCTTGCTCGGGCGCGTCGTTGGGCTCTGCTTCGGCCACGGAGCCGGCGACGCACTTGGCGCCGGCGTTCGGCGTCGGCTCACCGGGCTTGCCCGGATCCGCGGGCTGCGCGCCCGGGTCGGCAGGGTCGGCGGGCTTGGCCCCGGGATCGGCCGGCGCGGCGGGACCACCGCCGGGCTGCGGCGTCGCACCACCGCCACCGAGCGGAGGCGCCGGCTCGGCACCGCGCGGCGGGTTGCTCGGGAGCGGGGCGGGCTCGGTGCTCTCGTCGCTCGCCTTGGAGCTACACGCGGCGACGGCGAGGAGGAGCGAGCCCGTGAGGGCGAGGCGGAGCGCGGACCGGAGAGACGGGTGAACCATGTGCTCCCGTAGAGCACGTCGTGTGCCGCCTGCCGCGCGTGTGCGACTTGTGCACCATCGCGCGACAGCGCCAACCTCACTGGATCCATAGACCAAATTCCGGCTACTTGGACCGACGCGACCCCTTGCCGCGTGCGTACATTTCGCGACACTCGCGCTGGATCTCCCCTGTAGAGCGCATGGATCGAGCGTCGCGGGTGGCGCGCCTCGGACGCGTCTCGGAGGTCGAATGGAGGCGGCGCATCGCCGACCGAACGCTAGGTTTTGCGCCCTCTCTGGGGCCGGTGGGAGACGACTGCACGGAGGCGAAGATGACGGACGCGAACACGAGCCACGACGATCTCTGGGAAGTCCAGACCGACGACGGACAGCTCCACACCCTCACGCTCGACCAGCTCGACGCGGCGTTCGAGGCCGAGATGGTCAGCGCGCAGACGCTCGTGCGGCCGCGCGGCGCCACCAGCTGGCAGCGCCTCGCGGTCATGGCCGGCCTCGAAGACGCGGACGC
>JAGQJA010000250.1 GCA_020430845.1 Myxococcales bacterium | reverse complement strand
ATGGCCTCGGCTTGCTCCTCGGCGACGGGTTGAGGCGTGTGGAAGAGGTGTCGCTCGGTGGCCGTCGCGATCGTGATCGCCGACCCGCCGTACGTGTCTTGCACCGTGACCGACTCGACCTCTCCGTACGCGACGACCTTTGTCCCCTGCCTGCCGTGGAGCGTCAGCGTGTCGCGCTCGAGCACGACCGTCTCGAGGCCCACCGCACGATCGCGCAGCCCGGAGAGCACGCCCACGAGCGTGAACGGGATGCACCCGACGAGCGGGAGCCAGGCGAAGACCGTGAGGCCGGAGGCGCGTCCCTCGAGCGATCCCCACGCATACGCGACCGCCGAGAGCAGCCCGACCGTGGCCACCGAGGCCTCTACGCTCCCGCCGAACGTGCGGACGCCGTGGAGGTGCTCGTCGTCGCCTCGGCGCGCCGTCTTGCCGGGGCGCGGCCGCAGGGCGAACGGCGCGGCGAAGAAGACGCCCAGGCCGATCGCGAACGCGAAGGGGCCGGGCAAGAGCAGCGCCGCGAGGAGCGCGAGCGCCGCTACGAGCGCGACGAGCACGCGTCGAGCGAACGGCATCACTGCCCGATGGTAGCCGACGAGGTGACCGCTTGCGCGCTCCGCGTGGCGCCGCCGAGGTCAGCGCCCGATCTGCAGGTGGTCGATCTCCATGCCGCCGCCGGTGTGGCTCATGGTGATGCGCTTCACGCCGCCCGGGAAGATGACGCCGAAGAATCGGTCCTCGTCCGTCTCGCCCGAGATGCCTGGCGTGCCGATGCCCGGCACCGCCTGCGTCGCGATGACCCCGCCGTCCGCGCCATAGGCGGTGAACGTCACGGTCACGTTGTTCCCGTCGTCGGTCCAGACCATGCCCGCGTGCGTGGGCAGACCGCCGAGGACGTTCTCGTCGAACGTGAAGTCCATCGATCCGCCGAACCAGCTCTGGCACCCAGGGCACGGGTGCGTCGAGCCCGAATCCGGCGGGGCGCCGTCGGGGTAGCCGTCGTCGCCGTCGACCGAGTCGGTGATGTTCGAGGACAGTCCCGTCCCCGGATACTTCGAGCCGGGGCCCGTGGTGCCTGGCGGCAAGCCGCCGTCGCCCTCGAAGGTCGCGAGGTGGAAGTAGACGGGGAAGCGCTTGCACGCGAACGGACTGTCGGCGAACTCACGGTACGGCGTGGGGACGAGCAGCGCCCCGCCGTCCCACGCCTCGAGCGGGTACCGACACGGCGGTCCGGCGTCGCCGTCGTCGGCCGCGTCCGCGCTCGCGCTGTCCCCCGCGCCGGAGTCACCCGGCGGCGCTTGGCCGTCGGGCGCCGCGCTGTCGAAGGTGACGCCCCCGCTGTCCACGCCAGCGGGCGGAGGGGAGGTCTCGGAGTCTCCACACGCGAGCATCACCAGGGCGAGGCTTGCGGGGACGGCGGCCAGCAGGAAGAAGAGACGCGTGCGGTGCATCTCTCTTCGTACCGTGGAGTGACGGCGTTCGTCCATTGCGCTGCGCCCCTTCGCGTGTGGTCCAAATGGATGACACGTCGGGCACGCGCACGCGCCGGACCCTCGGCTACGCCTTGTCGACGAGGATGTTGCCGTACTGTTCGCGCAGCTTGGACTTGAGGAACTTGCCGGTGCTCGTGCGCGGGATCTGCTCGATGAAGACGACCTCGTCCGGCAGCGCGAACTTGGGGAACGACGGGCGGATGTGCTCGATGAGCGCGTCCTTGTCGGCCTTGGCGTCGGGCTTGAGCACGATGGCCGCGACCGGCCGCTCGTCCCACTTGGGGTGCTTCGCCGCGAAGACGGCGGCCTCGGCCACGGCGGGGTGGCTCATGAGGGCGTTCTCGAGCGCGACGCTGCTGATCCACTCGCCGCCCGACTTGATGACGTCCTTCTCGCGGTCCGTGATGGTGACGTAGCCCTCGGCGTCGATGCGCACGACGTCGCCCGTCTTGAACCAGCCGTCGTCGGTGAAGCGATCGGCGCCCTCGTCGCCGAAGTACGAGCTGGCGACCCACGGGCCGCGCACCTCGAGCTCGCCCATCACCTGTCCGTCCCGCGCGAGCACCTTGCCGTCGCTGTCCACGTGCCGCGTCTCGACGAAGGGCACGGCGAAGCCTTGGGTCGCGCGCAGGGCCAGCTCCTTGGCCGCGTCGCCGCGGAGGTGCCGCTTGACGCGGGCGACGGTGCCCAGCGGGTTGGTCTCGGTCATGCCCCAGGCGTGCGTCACCTCGAGACCGTGCCGCTTGGAGAAGCCCTCGATCATCGACGCCGGCGCCGCCGACCCACCGATGATCATCGTGCGCACGCAAGACAGGTCTACCTTCTCGGGCGCCGCGTCGAGCAGCTGCAAGATGCCCATCCAGATCGTCGGTACACCCGCCGCCACCGTCACGCGCTCCTCGGCCATGAGCTTGACGAGCGATGCCGGGTCGAGGTGCGGCCCCGGAAAGACGATGCGCGTGCCCGTGAGCGCGGCCACGTAGGGAAGGCCCCACGCCGACGCGTGGAACATGGGGACCACGGGCAGGACGACGTCGTCCGCCGACAGCCCGATCGCGTCGGGCAGGCCCGCGATCATCGCGTGCAGGACCGTCGAACGATGGCTGTAGAGTACACCCTTTGGGTTGCCCGTCGTGCCCGAGGTGTAGCAGAGCATCGCCGCGGCGTTCTCGTCGAGCGCGGGCGGGTCGAACGTGGGGCTCGCGTCGGCGAGCACGGCCTCGTAGTCGAGGGTGCCCTCGGGCGCCGGGCCGCCGGTGTCGCGCACCACGAGCACGTGCCTCAGGTTCTTGATCTCGCCGCGGAACTTGTCGAAGAGCGGCCAGAGCGAGAGGTCGACGACGACGACCTGATCGTCGGCGTGGTTGGCGATGTACGCGAGCTCGGTGGGGTGCAGGCGCAGGTTGAGCGTGTGGACCACGGCGCCCATCGCCGGCACTCCCAGGTAACACTCGAGGTGCTGGCGGTGGTTCCACGCAAAGGTCGCGACGCGATCGCCGGCCTTGACGCCCAGCTTGGTGAGCGCGTTGGCGAGGCGCGCGCTGCGCTCGTGCAGCTCGGCGAACGTACCGCGGTGGCGCGTCTTGTCGGGCAGCGTGCTCACCACCTCGACGTGGCCGTGGACGCTCCCCGCGCGCTCGAGCAGGTGGGCGATCGTGAGCGGAAAGTCCATCATGCGGCCACTGAGCATCGTCCGTCCTCCTTCGCGTTGTGGGCGGGAGGGTAACGCGCGGCGCGCACGAATGGACACGCTTTGGAGACGTTTCGCGGCTTCGTACCCCGAGCCCGCCCGGGGTAGCCTCTCGGGCATGCCCGCTCGGAGTGCCTTCGCGTTCGCGCTCGGGCTCGTGTGCCTCGCCGCCTGCTCGGTCGACGTGTCGACCCCCGCGGGCACGGATCCGCCCGCGCCGTCGCCCGCCGATCCCGTCGCCACGCCGCCTACGCCGCCCGCGCCCGTCGAAGAGCCGCCGCTCGCCCAGACGCAGATGCCTCGCGAGCTCCGCGGCGCGTGGATTTCGAGCGTGTGGAACGGCACCTGGCCGAGCCGCACCGGGATGACGCCCGCCCAGGCCGAGGCCGAGCTCACGGCGCTCCTCGACGCGATGGCCGCGGCGAAGATGAACGCCGCGTTCCTCCAGGTGCGCCCCGAGTCCGACGCGCTGTACGCCTCGACGCTCGAGCCGTGGAGCCGCTTCTTGACCGGCACGCAAGGCGGCGACCCTGGTTTCGACCCGCTCTCGCTCGCGATTCGCCTCGCGCACGCGCGCGGCATCGAGCTGCACGCTTGGCTCAACCCGTTTCGTGGCATGACCAGCACCACGGCGACCACCGCGCAGAACCACGTCACGCGTGCGCTGCCCGGCGCCGCCAAGCGCTGGGGCAGCCAGGTGTGGATGGACCCCGGCTCGGCCGAGGTGCGCGCGCACGGGCTGGCCGTCATCCGCGACCTGCTCCGCCGCTACGACATCGACGGCCTGCACTTCGACGACTACTTCTACCCGTACCCGATCGCGGGGCAGACGTTCCCCGACGACGACACGTTCAATGCATATACATCCAATGGCGGCGCGCTGAGCCGAGACGACTGGCGCCGGGAGAACGTCGACGGCTTCGTCCGCGACGTCGGCGTCTTGGTGCGGGCCGAGCGCCCCGACGTGCGCTTCGGCGTGAGCCCGTTCGGCATCTGGCGGCCGGGTCATCCCGCGGGCATCTCGGGCCTCGACGCGTACGCGACGATCTACTGCGACGCGCCCAAGTGGATGGCCGAGGGGTGGGTCGACTACCTCGCGCCGCAGCTCTACTGGCCCACGACGCAGGCGGCGCAGGCGTTCGGCAAGCTGCTCGACTGGTGGGCGACCAAGTCCACCGGGGGCCGCCACATCTTTGCCGGGCACGATCTCACCAAGATCGGCACCGGCGCCTTCACCCCCGCGGAGTACGAGGCCGAGCTCGGGCTCACGCGCGCGGCGTCGGGGCGCGGCGTGGCCGGATCCATCCTCTTCACAGCGGGGCCCATCGTGACCGACGCGAGCGGCGCCCGGTCGCGCGTGCTCGCGAACGCGTGGCCGTCGTTGCGCATGACGCCGCCCATGCCGGGAGCGGGCGAGCCCCCTCCCGCGCCGCTCGCCGCGCGCGACGGCGACGACGTGACCGTCTCGATCCCCGTCGACGTGCGCGCCCGCGGCGTCGTGGTCTACGACGCCGTGCCGGGGGGCTTTCGCGTCGCCGACGTGATCCCCGCGGCGTCGCTCCCCGCGCGCGTGCGTCGCGCGCCGCTCGCAGGCATCTCCCGCGGTGAGCCTGCGTCGCGCGTCATCTCGATCGTCGACCGCCGCGGCGTCGAAGGGCCCGGGCTGCGTGTCGACTGAGCTGGGCGCCGTGGACTGAGGTAGCGTGGACTCCGAGCACCACGACACGCTGTTTCGCGAGTCGCTGCCTCCGGTCTCCGCCGCGGGCCCAGGGCTGCCTCCGCTGCCGGAGAGCGGGCTCTACGTGTGGCTGCCCGGGCTCTGGGTGCTGCGGCACTATCGCCGGGCCTGGCTCGGCCGCGACGTCGCGGCGGGGCTCGTGCTCTCCGCGCTCCTGGTCCCCGCGGGGATGGGCTACGCCGAGGCGTCTGGTCTGCCTCCGATCACCGGGCTCTACGCGACGATCGCGCCGCTCATCGCCTACGCCGCCTTCGGTCCGTCGCGCATCATGGTCCTCGGGCCCGACTCGGCGCTCGCGGCGCTCATCGCGGCCGCGGTCGTCGCGCGCGCCGGCGGAGATCCCGCACGCGCGAGCGCGCTCGCGGCGGTGCTCGCGCTGCTGACCGGCGCGCTGTGCCTCGCGGCAGGCGTGCTCCGCGCGGGCTTCATCACCGAGCTGCTCTCCAAGCCGGTGCGGGTCGGCTACATGAACGGCATCGCGCTGACCGTGCTCATCACGCAGCTCCCGAAGCTCTTCGGGTTCTCGGCGCCCGCCGCTTCGGTCATCGACGGCACGCGCGGCTTCGTCGTCGGGCTGCTCGACGGGCGCACGAAGCTCGCGGCGATCGGCGTGGGCTCGGTGAGCCTCGCGGTGATCGTCGCCGGGCGCGCGATCGCCCCGCGCGTCCCTGGCGTGCTCGTCGCCGTCGTCGGCGCCACAGTCACCGTCGCGCTGGGGCTCGCGCCCGGCGTCGACGTGGTCGGGGTGGTGCCGCGCGGACTGCCGGTACCTTCGATCGGGCGCGTCACCCTCGTCGATCTCGGTCCCCTCACGGCCGCCGCCGCCGGCATCGCGCTCCTGGCGTTCGCCGACACGAGCGTCCTGTCTCGCGCGTACGCATCGCGCTCGCGCTACCGCGTCGATCCCAACCGCGAGCTCATCGGCCTCGGTTTCGCCAACGTGGCCGCGGGCCTCCTCCAGGGCTTCCCTATCAGCAGCAGCTCCTCGCGCACGCCGGTCGCGGAGGCGGCCGGCTCACGCACCCAGCTCACGGGCGTCGTCGGCGCGCTCACGATCGTCGCGTTGCTCGTCGTCGCGCCCGGTCTCACGACGCACCTGCCCATGACCGCGCTCGCCGCGGTCGTCATCGGGGCAGCAGTCCGGCTCTTCGACGTGCGGTCGCTGCGCGTGTTCTATCGCGTGCGACCGTCGGACTTCGCGCTCTCGATCGCGACGTTCTTCGCGGTCGCGACGGTCGGCGTGCTCCCGGGCATCGCCGTTTCCGTGACGCTGTCACTGCTCGACTTCGTGCGCCGCGCCTGGAGACCCCACGACGCCATCCTCGGGCGCGTTCCGGGCGTGAAGGGTTACCACGACGTCACGCGCTACCCCGACGCCGAGCAGGTGCCGGGCTTGCTGCTCCTTCGCTGGGACGCGCCGCTGTTCTTCGCGAACGCCGACGCGTTCCGTGCGCGCATCCTCTCCTCGGTAGACGACGCCCCGACCTTCATCCGGTGGGTCGTCATCGCGGCCGAGCCCATCACCGACGTCGACACGACCGCCGCGGAGATGCTCGAAGAGCTCGACAAGGATCTCGCCGCGCGCGGCACCGAGCTCGCGTTCGCCGAGCTGAAGGATCCGGTCAAAGACCGCCTCGACCGCTACGGTCTACGCCAGCGCGTCGGGCGCGACTTCTTCTTCCCCACGCTCGGCGTGGCGGTGAAGGAGTACGTCGCGCGGCACGACGTCCCGTGGGTCGACTGGCAAGACAGCGCGCGCGGCGAGGTCGCGGGGGGCCCCGAGGACTAGAGCTCGCGCCGGACGGGCGGCGCGCGTCACCGGGTCGTATGCTGGACATTGGCGATGCGATACGAAGCCCAAGGTACGGTCGCGCGCCGCGCGATCTTGACGCCCATCGCCATGGGCGCGTCGCTGCTCGCGCTCATGTGGGTCATGACGCGCGCGCCCGGGATCTCTCCGCTCGCCGTCGTGTCCGGCGCCGTGCTGCTCGCCGTGGCGGGCAAGAGTGTAGATCTCCGCCTCCGCCGCATCATTAACAGAGAACAGAAGACGATCGTCGCCGACGAGCGCGGCCTCGTGGTCGACGGC
>JAGQJA010000249.1 GCA_020430845.1 Myxococcales bacterium | reverse complement strand
GCACGCTGCCGAGCCCCACGAGCGCGGTCTCTGCGCCCACCAACCCCGCGAGCGAGTAGTCGGGAGGATTGAACGTGGTGTCGAGGCCGAACGCGCCCGAGGTGAGCTCGTATCGGCGGACGACGAGCGCGTCGAGCGTCGTCGAGTGGAGCACGACGTAGAAGTGCTTGCCGTCACTCGCGCCCGTGAGCGGCTGGGTGCCCTGGGGGAGCGGGCGCGAGCCGAGCGCGGGCGCACCGACGCGCAGCGTGGGCACGCTGGCCTCGAGCGTGGCCCACACCACGTTGCCCGCGGGGTGCGCGAAGAGCGGCTGGGCCCCGGCCGCCGGCTCGATGTTCTTGTCGAACGGCGCGCCCGTCTCGGTGAACGTCCAGAGGCCCGCGCCCCCGCGAGCCGATTGACGGCGCGTGGCGACGACGAAGAGGCCGTCGCCGTGGGCGACCGTGTGCACGACCTCTCCCACGCCGGGCGAGCCCAGGCAGCGGAGGAGCGGCCCCGGCGTGTCGTTCACGTCGAACGCGTGGACCGCGACGCTCTGCACCCCGGCGTCGCCGCACGTCGCGCTGCCCACCGTGACGATCTGACCCGCGGGCGTGACCACGGTGCGCGCGTTCGCGACGGGCACGTCCTTCTGGCCGAACACGTCGTCCATTCGCAGCGTCCCGGTGGCCGCGCACGTGTCGGCGTCGGGGGCGTCGCCGTCACGGCCGGGCGCGACGTCGGAGCGGGCGTCGACGCTGCCGGGCGCCGCGCCGTCGACCGATGCGTCCGCGCCGCCGATCGCCTCGGTCGGCCCCGTCACGTCGTCGTCGAGCAGCGCCGCGCACGCCACGGGTGTCAGCGCTGTGAGCGCCGCCGCGGCGAGCAAGGACCTCCGACCACGCATCCCCGAAGTCTACGCGACGTGCGGCGGCCGATCACGCAGCGCGCGTAAATGTATGGATATACACGGATCGTCGCCGCGCTCACTCGGCGCGGTCGAGCGCCGCGCCCGAGGCGCCGACGGAGAGGGGAGCGCGCGAAGGCAGGCGGACCTTGTCGGGGCCGCCGTTGCGGATGCACTCGAGCTTCGACGGACGCGGCGGCATCCCGCAGTTGCAGCCAAAGCCGTTGTCTGCGACGCAGCCGCAAGCGGTGCAGATGTCGCGCGTCGTCGGCAGGTCCTTCTCGCGCAGCTCGAGCGCGGTGTCGCCCGTGGGCTCTTCATCCGGAGGCGCGCTGCACGCGGTGGCCGCGCAGACGAGAGAGGCGAGGGAAGCGGAGACGATGACGCGAGCGATGGATGTGAGCATGGGAGCACCTCGTTGCGAGTGAGGCCGTGGGCCTCGTGACGCAGTGGGGTACTCCCCGACGCCGCCCGATCTGACAGGCGAGGACACGATCGTGTCGACCCGGCGCCCGGGCACGATCCCGTCGCGCCGATCCTGCGCTGGGCGTCGCGCGTCTAACGAACGAGGATCCACTGCACCTTGGGCGTGAGCTCGAGGTGCAGGTGGTTGCGGTGCTGCCAGTTGTAGCCGGGCGTGAGGGCCACGTTGAAGAGTCGCGCGTCGGCCGTCTCGCACACGATCGCGCGCAGCTCCTTGGCCTGCGGCGTGGCCGGCCAGAGCGTGGCGCCCTTGCCACAAGGCCGGCGTCCGACCCGCCCGTGGAAGTCCTTCTCGACGTTGAGGACGGTGCCGTCCTTCTTCTTGAAGGTGGCCGCGTCGATCGCGAGCGCGGCGCCGTGACGCTTGCCCGGCGTGCCCTCGGGCCACTTCTTGGGCGGGGGCCGGTAGACGGAGTAGTGCACCACGTCGACGACCTCGTGCTTGGCGAGCAAGGCGGCGAAGTCGTCGAGCGCGAGCACCAGTCGGCAGTCGTAGATCTCGTACGGCGAGGTCTTGCGCTGCGACGGCGGCAACATGGAGTGGAACGAGACGCCGCGGATGGGCGCGGTGAGCCGCACCGGGTCGACGACGCCCTTCGTCGGACCCGTCTTGACGAAGCGCACGCCGCGCTCGAGGAGCGCCGCCTCGCACGCCTTCGCCGTCATCGCGGCGTACCGGACTGCCGGCGCCTTGGCGTCGGTCGTCGACGCGGGCGACAGCTCGTCTCCCGAGCCGGGCGCCGCGTCGTCTTCGGCCGTCGCGGCCTCGTCACGCTCGGCGTTTGCGGCAGCCCCGCCGCTCTCGCTCGGCGGCGGGAGCGCGGGCAGATCGGGCACCGCGTCGCTCGCCACGTCTGCCGACGAAGAGCCCGGAACGAGGGTGGCCACCAGGAGGGCCGCCGTGAGGAGCGCGGTCCGCATCGAACGTGCGCGAGGGTAACATCGGGGTGCTAGAATTGGAAAATCCGATGGCCGAGCTCACCGACCGCGCACGGCAGATCCTCTACACCGCCATCACCGAATACGTGGCGACCGGCGAGCCCGTCGGCTCGCGCACGCTCTCCAAGAAGGGCATCGGCCTCTCTCCGGCGAGTATTCGTAATGTTCTCGCAGACTTGGAAGAGATGGGCTATCTGCGCCAGCCTCACACGAGCGCGGGTCGCGTGCCCACCGAGCGCGCGCTGCGCCTGTTCATCGACGCGATGATGGACGTGCGCAGCATCAGCGAGGCCGAGCAGGCCCAGATTCACCTGCGCCTCGCCGAGCTCGAGCCCGGGCCCGGGCTGCTCCGCGAGACGGGGAGGCTCCTGAGCGAGCTCACCGGCACGGCCGCCGTCGTCGTCGCGCCGCGCGCCGAGTCCCAGGCGCTCCGCACGTTGCGCTTCATCCGGACGGTGCCCGGTGAGCTGCTCGCCGTGCTCGTGATGAGCGACGGGACCGTGCACAACCGCTTCCTCAAGGCCCACATCGAAGAAGCAGAGCTCCAGAAGGTCCACAACGTGCTCGACGGCCGCGTCGAAGGACGCACGCTCGGTCAGCTCCGCGACCTGCTCGCCCAGGGCGCCCGCCAGATGACCGACACCATCGAGCAGCGGGCGTTCTCGCTCGGCGAGGCCGCCGTCACCGAGCCGTCCGAGGGCTCGACCGAGGTGCTCATCGAGGGGCGGGCCAAGCTGCTCGGGCTGCCGGAGTTCGCCGACGCCGAGGGCATGAAGGGCGCCCTCAGCGCGCTCGACGAGCCCAACGGCCTGGTCAAGCTCCTCGACGCGACGCTCGCCGCCAACGGGACCACGGTCGTGGTGGGGCGTGAGGCGGGCGACGTGGGCGGCGGCCTGCTGGCCATCGTGGGCGCGGCGTACGGCGCCCAGGGGCGCGTCAGCGGGTCGGTGGGGGTCATCGGCCCTACGCGCATGGACTACCCCAAGGTCGTCCCGCTGGTGGCCGCCACGGCCGTGGCCGTCAGCCAGGTCATGGAGCGCGGTCGCGGCGGGGGGACCGACGGCGCGCCGCCGTCCGAAGAGTGATGTAGTATAGGGACGGACATGCGGACCGCGCCCCCGGATCTGCCGGGCAGAAACGCCAGCAGCGACTCGCCGCTCGACCGAGCGCTCGCGCTCTTGCTGGCAGGCGAGCGCGAGGCCGCGTTGCGGTGGAGCGCCGCCGTGCTCAAGCGCGATCCGTCGATCTCGTCGGCGCTGATCCTCACGTGCCGCCTGCTCGCGGACCTCGGCCGCACCGAGGCCGCCATCGAGGGCTTCGGCATCGGCGTGCGTCGCGCGATCGACGCGGGCAACCTCCCGCTCGCGGTGGCCGCCGTCGGCGATCTGCGGCTGCTCGGGGTCAACGTCGACAAGTACATGGACGAGATCGCCGACGCCTTCTGCGCAGACTCGCCGCGTCTGGGCGACGGCGTGGGCGCGCCTCCGCCTCCGCTGCCGAGCGCGCTCGAGTTCGAGCCGCTGAGCTCGTTCCTCACGGGGCCGGCGCTGCTCTCGAAGGCCACAGAGATCATCCACGACGCCGCCAAGGAGTACGAGTCGCTGTCGGACTCCGAGCCGCCGCTCGTGTCGCGCCTGGCGCTCTTCAGCGCCCTGAGCAAGGGCGGCCTCCGCGCGCTCATCGGCTGCTTCGAGATGATCACCATCCCGGCCGGCGACGCCGTCATCAAGGAGGGCGAGGAGGGCGCCGAGGCGTACATCGTCGCGCGCGGGGAGCTCGAGGTGCAGCGCGAGTCCGAGGAGGACGGCGTCGTGCGGCTCGCGCGGCTCGCCAACGGCGCGCTCTTCGGCGAGATGGCGCTCCTCTCCCGCGCGCCCCGCGCCGCGAGCGTCGTCGCCCTCCGTCCGTCCATCGTGCTGGTCGCCCGGCGCGACGCGCTCGAGAAGGTGGCCGAGAAGAACCCCGACGTGGGGATCGAGCTCGCCGCGCACTGCCGCCGGCGCATGGTCGCCAACCTCGTGCGCACGTCCGCGGCGCTGCTCGCGGTCGACCCCACCGAGCGGCCCGCCCTCGTCGAGCGGTTCGAGACCAAGGTCTTCGAGAAGGGCGAGAAGCTCATCGAAGAGGGGAAGCAGACGACGGGCCTGCACCTGGTCGCGTCCGGCGAGGTCGCGGTGGTCGGGCACGAAGAGGGCGGCGAGCCCTTCGTCATCGCCACGCTCGGCGTCGGCGAGACCGTCGGTGAGGTGGCGCTCGTGCTGCGCCGCGTGGCCAACGCGGACGTCGTGGCGGTGCACCCCACCGTCACGCTGCACCTCCCGCGCGAAGACTTCACGGATCTGATCCGCTCCCACCCCGCCATCCTCGCCACGCTCTACCTCGCAGCGGTCGCGCGCGACGAGGAGACGTCGACCGTGCTCGCCGGCTCGACGACCGCGCTCGCGGACGACTACATCCTGGTCTGATGGACATCGACGTCGAGCGCCGCCGAACGCGTCGGCTGACCGCCGTTCTGGTCACGATCGCGGCCTTCTTCGTGGTCGAGCTCATCGGCGCACGGGCGGCAGAGAGCGACGTCCTCGCGGCCGACGCCTTCCACCTGCTCATGGACGTGTTCGCGCTCGCCATCAGCCTCGGCGCGGTGCGCCTGGCCCGCGCCAAGGCCGGCGCGCGATACACGTTCGGCCTGCGACGCGTCGAGCCGCTGGCCGCGCTCGTCAACGGGCTGCTCGTGCTCGGCGTCGCCGCCGAGATCGCGCACGAGTCGCTCGAGCACATCAAGAGCCCGGGGCACCCCAAGACGTCGCTCATGCTCGCGGTCGCGCTCGCCGCGCTCGTCGTCAACGGGTTCAGCGCGTGGCTGCTGCACGGCGCCGGGCACCACGGCCACGGTCACGACCACGGGCACGGACACGACCACGCGCACGGACACGACCATGATCACGCGCACGATCACGATGACGCGCATGCGCGGTCGGCCGAGCACGAGCATGACCACGACGACGAGCACGAGGAGCACGACGGCGTGACCGTGCACGTGCACCACGACCTCAGCATCCGCGGCGCGTGGCTCCACCTGCTCGGCGACGCGCTCGGCTCGGTCGCCGCGCTCACGACCGCGCTCGCCATTCGGTTCGGCGCGCCGGCGACGTTCGACCCGCTCGCGAGCCTCATCGTCGTCGCCATCCTCGTCATCGGCGCCATCCGCCTGCTCCGCGACGCGGTCTACGTCCTGCTCGAGGCGGCCCCGGCGCGGCTCCCCATCGAGACCGTGCGGGCGTACCTCGCCAAGGCGCCGGGCGTGGCCGACGTCCGCGATCTGCGCGTGTGGTCGCTCGGCACGTCACACGACGCCATCACCGCGCACGTGGTCGCGGGCTCGCCCGACCCGGCGCTCGCCAAACGGCTCGAAGCCCGCCTCACCAAGCGCTTTCGCGCGGTCTACGTCGCCGTGCAGGTCGAGCCCGCGTCGCCGTAGTAGACCGCGCGTCGCGCGCGGGGAGCGCCGTCAGCGGCAGCGGTTGTCGACGCACACCTTGCCGCCCGTGCACTGGGCGGACGTGGTGCACTCGGGCTGCGCCTCTTCGGCCGAGCGGCAGACGCCGTCGTTGGCGCAGTAGCCGATGCGCGTGTCGATCGTGCGGCAGTACTGGTCCGACGAGCACGTGAACTTGCAGAAGCCGCCGACGCACTTCTTGGGCACCGTGCTGCCCGGCGTGACGCAGTTGTCGTCGACCGTGCAGTTGGGCTTGGGCCTCGTGTCGACCTTGCACACGCCCTGGTCGCAGAAGTTGCCCGCGCCGCACTCGGGATCCTGCGCGCACTGCTTGTAGCAGGCGCCCGCGATGCACTTGGGGGCGCTCGGCGCGCACTGCGTGTCGTTCTGGCAGCCGCCCGCCGCGTCGGGCTTGCAGACGCCCTTGTCGCAGGTGTTGCCCGCGGCGCACTGACCGGCCGGGCCACACGCCGGCAGACACTGGCCGTCGGCGCAGAGCTTGCCGTCGCCGCACTCGCTCGAGAACTTGCACGCGTTCTGCGGAGACGTGCACGCGCCGGCGACGCACTGCTGACCGTCGCCGCAATCGGACGGGCCCGCGCAGGGGCAGGGGCCGCTGGTGCCGCCGCACGTCTGACACGCGCCGGCGACGCACGCCTTGTCGGCGCCGCAGTCAGCCTTGGTCGAGCACTCCTTCTTCTCGGGCGTGGACGACGTGGGCGGCGCGCAGACGCCCGCCTTGCAGACCTCGCCCTTGGGGCACGCGTTGTCGTCGACGCAGACCAGCGTGCAGCCGAGGCTGGTGCAGACGCTGCCGGCCGGGCACGACGCGTTGCCCGTGCACGCTTGCTTGGACGGCGGCGTCACGTTCGAGCAGCCGTACGCGTCGCAAGAGAAGCAGCCCGTGTCGTCGCAGTAGTAGCGGTCGGGGTTGGGGCCACAGCCGACCCAGACGAGCGCGCCGAGCGCACCGAGCGCGCCGACGGCCGCCATGCGAAGGCGCCGCATCGCGGACGCGTCGCGCGTGCGAGCGAAGGAGCGGGGAGACGACACGTGCTCAGACGTCATGGGAAGAACCTCCAGGCCTCTCAAGTATCCACTTGCCGTGCCACGCCGCAAGCGTTCTGCAAGTGGCCGGAATGATTAGAATTCCAATTCGCAGTGTGGCCAACCCGCGCCGCAACGTGCGACGGAGATGGCGCCGGGGGTGTAAACCAGCGTTCTCGGGGGCCCCGCGACACCCTCCAGGGCCCGCCCCGGACGAGCTCGGCGGACGACGTCGGGGCGCGTGCGGCGCTTGACCGGCCGGTGGGGTAACGGTAACGCCCAAGCGTCATGATCAGCCGCAAGCGAACCCTCTCGACCTTCTTGGCTTCTGTCCTCGGCCTCGCCCTCTTGCTCGTCGCCGGGCCTGCGCTCGCCGAGCAGAAGGTCGCCGTCGTCGACGTCCACCGCGCCGTCGCCCAGACCGAGGACGGCCTGCGCGCGCAGGCCACGCTCAAGAAGCTCTTCGACTCGCGCCAGCAGGAGCTGAACCGCAAGCAGACCGACCTGCAGCGGCAGCGCGAGGACATCGACAAGCAGTCGAAGGTCATGTCCAAGGAGGCGCTCGCGAAGCGCGTCGAGGACTGGCAGAAGCAGATGATGGAGCTGCAGGCTGTGTTCGTCGAATACAACCGCGAGCTCGAGAAGAAGCAGAAGGAGCTGCAGGACCCGATCTTCGAGAAGGTCATGGTCATCATCAAGCGGCTCGCCACGACCGACGGCATCGATCTGGTGATCGATCGCGCGACGGTGGCGTACGTCCGCGGCGATCTGGACCTCACCGATCGTTGCATCCAGGTCTACAACAGCGGTGGGGCGCCCGCGCCCGCGCCTGCGCCCGCACCGGCCCAGCCCAAGAAGTAAGGCTCCGTCGATGTACGTCGCCATCTCGCCGAGGCAGCTCCGCGATCTCGCCGAGCGGCACGGTGGCAAGCTGGTGCACGGCGCGGGAGGGGTCGTCCGCCGACTCTCGCGGCTGATCGACGCGCGGGCCGGCGAGCTCGCCCCCGTCTTGAGCGCGCGCTACCTCGCGCACGCGGCGGAGGCCGTCGGTCGCGGCGCGTTCTTGCTGGTCGACGAGGAGCTGCATCACAGGCAAGAGCTGGCTCACCTGCCCGCGTGGATCCACCCGCACGCGAGCTGGGCGCTCGCCGAGCTGCTCGATCTGGCCGACGCCCCGAGCGACGCGCCCGTGCACGGCGACGACTGCGACATCCACCCGACGGCCGTCCTGCACCCACGCGTCCGCCTCGGGCACCGCGTGCGCGTCGGCGCCGGCTCGGTGATCGGCGCGCCGGGCTTCGGCTTCGCCCACGGGCCCGAGGGGGCCGTCCGACACATCCCGCACGTGGGCGGCGTCTCGATCGAGGACGACGTCACCATCGGGCCCCTGTGCACGATCGCGGCGGGCACCATCGCTCCGACGGTCGTGCGACGCGGCGCCAAGCTCGACGCGCAGGTGCATATTGCACACAATTGCGAGGTCGGAGAGGGGACCATGATCGCGGCGCAGTCGGGGCTCGCCGGCTCGGTCGTCGTCGGCAAGGGCGTGCAGATCGGCGGGCAGGTCGGGATCGCCGACCACCTCTCCATCGGCGACGGCGCTCGCATCGCTGCCAAGAGCGGCGTCATCGGCGACGTGGGCGCCGGCGAGACCGTGGCCGGCTACCCGGCCGTCGCGCGCCAGCGCTGGCTCCGCGGGTTGGCCGAGGTCTACCGCCTGGTGCGCGTATCGTCCGTCCCGCCGCGGGGCGAGCCCGACCCTCGCTCCCTATGAAGAAGACCGAGCTCGACATCGAGCACATCCTCAAGGTGCTCCCCCACGCGTGGCCGTTCGTGATGGTCGATCGCGTGACCGAGCTGCGCCCGCACGAGAGCATCCGCGGGCACAAGTGCGTGTCGATGAACGAGCCGTGGTTCTTGGGGCACTACCCCAAGAACCCGATCATGCCCGGGGTGCTCATCGTCGAGGCGCTCGCGCAGATCGGCGGCATCCTCGCGTACGCGAGCGAGCCGTTCGACGAGGAGTCGAGCCTTCTCTACTTCTTGGGCATCGACAAGGCGAAGTTCAGGCGGCCGGTGATCCCGGGAGACCGGCTCGACCTCGAGGTGTCGGTCATCCAGCACCGAAGCAACGTCTGGAAGCTCCGGGGGGAGGCCAGCGTCGACGGGACGCTCTGCGCGCAGGGCGAGCTGTTGGCCAGCGTGGTGGATCGCGAGGGCTGACGTGCAGGGCGTCCACCCGACCGCGCTCGTCCACGAGGACGCCCGGCTCGACGACGGCGTCCGCGTCGGCCCCTACTGCGTCGTCGGACCGCGCGTGCGCATAGGGCAGGGGACGGTGCTCGAGTCGCACGTCGTGCTCGAGGGGCAGACGACGCTCGGCGCGCGCAACAGGGTTCACCCCTTCGCTGTGCTCGGCGCAGATCCGCAGGTGTCCAAGCGACGCGGCGCGTTCGCGTCGGCCCTGCACGTCGGCGACGACAACGTCTTCCGCGAGCACGTGACCGTCAACGTGGGCAGCGGCGAAGGCGACACGCGCATCGGCGATCGCAACCTGTTCATGGCCGGGTGCCACGTCGCCCACGACGTCCTGGTCGGCTCGGGCTGCGTCGTGGCCAACGGGGTGCAGCTCGCCGGGCACGTCGTCGTCGAGGACGGCGTCACGTTCGGGGGGCTGTCGGCCGTCGCGCAGCGCCTGACCGTGGGCGTCGGGGCGTTCGTCGCCGGCGGCGCGATGTGTGAGCGAGACGTGCCGCCTTTCGTCATCGTTCAGGGCGACCGCGCACGGGTGCGCGCGCTCAACGTCGTCGGGCTGGCGCGCCGGGGGCAGAGCGCGGAGAGCATCGCGCGCATGAAGAAGGTGTTCCGGGCGCTCTTCGTCGCGCGGGCGGAGCCGTCGCGCGTGCTCGAGGAGCTCTGCGGCGACGACGACGACGCGCGGCTGATGGTGCGGCGCTTCGTCGAGGCGCGCCGTGGTCGCGCGCCCGTTCAGAGGTAGGGTAGCTTCGAGCGCGGAGGGCCGAGCGGGAAGGCGCTGTCGATGGCCTCGACGTCCTCGGGGCGGAGCTCGAGCTCTCCCGCGTGCGCGAGCGCCTCGACGTGCTCGGGCCGCGACGCCTTGGGGATGACGAACGTGCGCTCCTGCCGGAGCAAGAACGCGAGCGCCACGGCATGTGGCGTGACGCCATGCGCCGCGGCGATGGAGGCGAGCACGTCACCCTTGAAGCTGCCCGGCTTGGGAAAGCGCCCCGAGCCGAGCGGCGAGTAGGCCACGAGGGCGACGCCGTGTCGCGCGCAGATGCGGTGGAGCACGTGCTCTGCGTCGCGCTCTCCTAGGTGATAGAGCACCTGGTTGCAGGCGATGCGGCCCTCGCCGACGATCTCGATCGCGGCCTCGAGGTCGGCCACGTCGAAGTTGCTCACGCCGAACGCGCGGATCTTGCCCTCGCGCTCGAGCGCCTCGAACGCGCGCAACGTCTCGTCGAGGGGGAGCGTGCCGCGCCAGTGCAACAGGTAGAGGTCGAGCCGATCGGTGCGCAGGCGCCTCAGACTCTTCTCGCAAGCGAGGAGCGTGCCCGTATACGTCGCGTGATCCGGGTGCACCTTCGACGCGAGGAACACATCGCTGCGGTAGCCGGCGATGGCTTCGCCGATGAGCGACTCGACCTCACCGTCGCCGTAGAGCTCCGCGGTGTCGATGTGGGTCATCCCCACGTCGATCGCGCGTCGGATGGCGCGGATGGCGCGTTCGCGGTCGTCGGCCTCGAGCTGCCACGTTCCGAGCCCTATGACGGGGCACTCGACGTCGAGCGGGCCGAAGCGACGGTGCTTCACGCGGGCAGGTTACCACGCCCGTCGAAGGGCGAGCGCAGGCGGACCTCGCTGCCGAGCGGGAGCGACGAGAGGCGGTCGAGCGCGCGACGTCCGAGCACGGCGATGACGGGGTAGCCGCCGGTGGTCGGGTGATCGGGGCCGAGCACGACGAGCCCGGTCGGCGTGAGCTGTACGGCGCCCTCGATCATCGGGATCGACGCGCGGCGTGAGGACGCGGGCGCACCCTCGCGCGCAGCTCCGGCGGCCGGCTCGAGCCGCGTCCCTGTGCGGTCGCTCGCGCGCGCGACGCGCCACGTGGTGCGCGCGAGCTCCGCGAGGTCGGCGGCGTGATCGCGCGAGTCGGGTCCTTCGAGCGTCTCGAGCGGGTCGGCTCCGCCCGGTCCGTCCGCCACGTCGTCGGCGCCTCCGCCCGGCGATGTCGGCGCGTGGTGTCCGACGCCGATGACGTCACCGCGTCGGAGGGCGCGACCGTAGAAGCCGCCGACGCCCGCGACGAGGAGCGTGCTCGCGCTGCCCATCACGTGGGGCACGTCGACGCCGCCCCGCACGGCGACGTACCGCGCGCGTGTGCCGGCGGACGAGAAGGAGGCGCTCTCGCCGGGGGCGAGCCGCGCGTGCGTGCCGGTGTCGTCGGCGACGTCGAAGGTGCCGCCCGTCGCCTCGAGCGTGAGCTGGCCATAGACCTCGAGGAGCGGCGCGCCCGGGTCGTTGTGCGCGGCGAGGTTGGCGCGCGTCGCCCCGCTCGGCACGAGCGGTCCGCTCCGCGG
>JAGQJA010000021.1:4190-5001 GCA_020430845.1 Myxococcales bacterium | reverse complement strand
TCGGCCCGTTCTCGCGCCTCGCGAGCGACTTTCCGGCGAAGGCCACGGCGCTCCGCAGCGTCGGGTTCGCGCGCGACGAGAAAGAGGAGCCGCCCGGCGCCGTCGACGCCGACCCGGCGTGCAACACGGTGAAGAAGACGCCGTACATCGTCCGCGTCGCCGACACGCGCGACGCGCTGCGCGACGTGATCCAGACGGCGCTCGGGCTCCAGGGCGAGGAGCTCCGCCGGCTGATGCAGAGCCTCGACGAGGTCGACTACTTCGTCGTCGGCACCTACGAGTCGCCGTACTTCTTGGGTGACCCAGAGAAAGAGGACCCGGACGGGCTCTTCGAGGTCGACTTCCGCACGGGCCAGGGGCGCGTCACCCGCGACACGGTGCAGTACTGGCTGAGCGTCCCCAAGAAGCGCCCGGGCCGCGCGCAGCCCTTCCCTGTCACGCTATGGGCGCACGGCACGACCCTGCACGCCGACGAGATCCTGGTCCGCGCCGGGTACTGGGCCAAGCAGGGTCAGGCGATGATGGGCATCAACATGCCGGGCCACGGGCTCTTGCTCGAGCCGGGGCAACGCACGCTCGCCGAGATCCTCCTGCGCAAGACGTGCATGGTGCGGTGGGCGGCGGCGCTGAGCGCGGGGCGCCATCGAGACCTCGACGGCGACGGCGTCCCCGACTCGGGCGGCCTCTTGTGGACGGCGCACGTGTTCCACTCGCGCGACAACATCCGCCAGTCGGTCGTCGACCAGATGCAAGCTACACGCATCTTGCGCAGCTGGGACGGCGTGCAGCGCTCCGATCAGGACTACAACGC
>JAGQJA010000021.1:0-4142 GCA_020430845.1 Myxococcales bacterium | reverse complement strand
CCGTCGGTCGCGATCGCCACCTCGGGCAACTCGTTCGGCGGGATCTTGGCGATGGTCCACGGCGCCGTCGACCACAACGTGTCCGTGGCCGCGCCCATCTCGGGCGGCGGCGGACTCACCGACGTGGCGACGCGCTCGTCGCTCGTGCCCGACTCCGTCATCCAGCAGGTCCTCTCGCCGCTCGTCGTGGCGGTGCCGGCCTCTTCGGTCGCGCCGAGGAACGACGACGCGCGCACGCGCTGCGCCGGCGATCAGCGGTCGGTCCGCTTCGTGGTCAACGATCTGACCTCGTCTCGCGAGATCGAGATCGCGTGCCTCACGCCCGGCGAGCTCGACGCAGGCCGCACCGTGGTGCTCACCAACACGACGAACGGCGAGAAGCGTTGTGCGCGCACGGCCGACGACGGGCGCTTTCGTGTGCCCGTCCCGGCGAGCGCGGGCGACCGGCTCGACGTACAGATCTACGACCGGGCCGACGCCGTCGTCTCGTACAAGGGCTGCGAGCTGCGGCCAGACGCGCCGCCGGGCCGGCGTATCCGCACCTTCGAGCAGGCCGCCACGCGCGTCTCCCCCGTCGCCGACGAGAAGGTGACGTGCGACGCGGCGTTCGAGGCGTCCGACGTGGACGAGAACCGCGGCTGCGCGCAGTACCGCGATCGGTTCTTCCCTGTCGGATCGCCCCTCGTCGCTCCCCAAGAGGGGCTCGGCCTCCACCGTCAGTCGCCCGAGATGCGGCGCCTCTTCACGCTCACGCAGGCGGCGCTCGACACGGCAGACCCGATCAACTTCGCGCCGTACTACGCGCTCCGCCCGGCGACCGACCCGCGGGGTCAACCGCTCGGGCCGCGCGCGGTCATCGAGTGGAACACGGCGGGCGACCCGTCGGTGCCGGTGGGCACGGGGTACGCCTTCGCGCGGGCCGCGGGCGCCGTGCCCTTCTTGCCGCCGTCGTTCGCGAGCACGTACCCGGAGTGGGCCGACTACGCGACGCCGCAGGCGCTCTACGACAGCCTCGGGGGCAAGACGCCCGAGGACGTGCTCGTCGAACAGTTCGTCGTCGAAGGGCTGAGCCGCATGGGCCGTTCGCGCGCCGGCGCGTCGTGCGCGGCCAACTACGTCGCGTCGCAGGTCTGCACGTCGGCGCCCACACCCAAGTGTGATCGCGCGCTCGTCGACGTCGACTGGCTCGCGGAGGGCAAAGACCGGTACGACGCGCCGCGCCTGCCGACGCCGCTGCGCCTCGCGCGGTCTGCCTCGGTCAAGGTGACCGACGCGAGCTCGCTCACCGACGCGTGGAGGCCGCGCCTCACCGGGGTGCCCTTCGGCCCCGACGAGGGCGCGTGGGAGGCCTCCGAGCCGCTGCTCGGCATCGTCAACACGTACATCCGGCCCGAGGGCGTGCACGTGTGGGTCAACGGCGACCCGTGCAAGGCCTTCGACGACGCGGTCTACTACGACCACGCGCTCGTGCGCTTCATCGCGACGCGCGGCAAGGACCTCTACTTCTTGAGCCACCCGCGCACGCACGCGTGCCTGGAGCGCGAGTCGTGTCCGTTCTTCGCGCCTTGAGCGCGGGCGGGCGCTGGGCCAGGGAGATCCGCGCGGGGGCGATCGACCCGGCGCACGCGTGGGCGGCGCTCCGGGCCGAGGCGCGCCCCGTGGGGGCAGAGCTCGCGTCGGCGTTCGGACTCGAGCCGGCCGACGACGCGCTCTGGGTCTCGCGCGCGGCCGGCGCGCCGCTCGACGACGCGGCCGCCGCACCCGGGCTCGTGGTCCTCGACCGCGGCACCTACGCCGCGACGCCGACGGCGGCCGCACGCAGGCGCCTCGTCGCGTGGGCGCTCGACCGCGCGGGGAGCCTCGCCGCGCACATCCCCTCGTCGGCGGCGGGCACGCACCTGGGCCGCGTCGTCATCGACGGGGCGCGGGCGCTTCGACGGATGACCGGCGCGCGCACGCCGGAGCCCGGCGATCGCGTCGCCCACGAGGGGGGTTATGTCCGCGCGTTCTTCGACGAAGAGGCGCTCCTGCGCGAGCTGTCGAGCGCGGGGGCCGCGCGGGTCACACGCCGCAACGCATGGCTATACATGCATCGACGCGGACCGCGCGACGCTCCCGACGACGAGCCCACGTCGCCGTGGACGGTCGAGGCCACCCGGGCGCTCGCGCTCGCGCCCACCGCAGAGCGGCTTCGGCGCCGCGCCTCCCCCGAGGCCGCGATCGCGCAGATGCGGGCGCGCGGACGAACGGCCGTGGCGCGCGGGCCGCTCGGCCGAGCGCGGCTCCGCGACGCCATCGGGTGGGTCGACGCGGCGATGCCGGGCGGCGGCAACTGCTACCGGCGCACGCTGATCGAGCTGGCCCTCGACGGCGGCGCCGCTCGCGAGGCGCTCGTGTTCGGCCTCGACGTCGGCAGGACGGGTCACGTGGCCTTCAAGCACCGCGAGCCCATGGCCTTCGACGTCGTCTTCGAAGTCGAGCCGTGATAGACGAAGACGCTGATGCGCTACTACGTAGACCTGGTCCGTGGATCCGACGCGCCGACCGTCGTCGACGTCACCGAGCTGCCCTCGGGCGCCCTCGAGGTCACGGTCGACGGCCGCAAGGTCGCGGTCGACGTGGCATCGCTCGGCACGACGCTCAACGTGCACGTCGACGGGCGGGTGGTCGACCTGACCACCGAAGGCACGCCGCCCGAGATCGGCGCGATCGCCAGCGGCCAGCGCGCGTACGTGCGCGTCGAGAGCGAGCGCATGCGCGCCGCGTTGGCGGCGAAGAAGGGCGGCGCGTCCGTCTCGGACAAGTCCGTCAAGGCGCCCATGCCCGGACGGGTCGTGCGCATGCTCGTCGCCGAGGGTGACGACGTCGCCGCAGGGCAATCGCTCTGCGTGGTCGAGGCGATGAAGATGGAGAACGAGGTCAAGGCGCGCGCCGCCGGCAAGATCGCCAAGATCCACGTGGCCGAAGGCGAAACCGTCGACGCCAACGCCAAGCTCATCTCGCTCGCATGAGCCGCCCGCGCCTGCGCCTCATCCACGGGCCGACGCCCATCGTGCGGCGCCCCGCCCTCGACGCGCTCACCGGCGTCGAGCTGTGGATCAAGCGCGACGACGCCATCGCGGGCGCCGAGGCGGGCAACAAGCTGCGTAAGCTCGAGATGCTCTTGGGAGACGCCGTCGCCCAAGGCAAGCGGGCGGTCGTCACGTGCGGCGGACTGCAGTCGAACCACGCCCGCGCCACGGCCATCGTGTGCGCCGAGCTCGGACTGCGCGCAGAGCTCCTGCTGCGCGTGCCCGACCCGGAGGCGGCGCGACAGACTCCGCCGCCCGCCACCGGCAACCTGCTGCTCGATCGCCTCGTCGGCGCCGGCATCCAGTGGGTCTCGCCCGACGAGTACCGCCAGCGTGTGGGGCTGCTCGAGCAGGCCGCGCGGCGCCTCGAGGACGACGGGCTGCCCGCGTACATCGTGCCGGAGGGCGGCTCCAACGGGCTCGGAGCGCTCGGGTACTTCGAGGCCATGCGCGAGGTGCGCGAGCAGATGGACCTCGGCCTCACGGCGCCCGGCCCGTTCGACGTCGTCGCGCACGCGTGCGGCTCCGGCGGGACGGCGGCGGGCGTGCTGCTCGGCGCGGAGGCGTTCGCGATCGCCCGCGAGGTCCGCGCCTTCGCCGTGTGCGACGACGCACCGACGTTCGAGCGCGTCATCGGCCAGATCGTCACCGAGGCGCGGGCGCACCTCGCGGGTGAGGCGCCGAGCGGTGACCACGTGCGCCTCGTGGTCGACGACTCCGCCAAGGGCCCCGCGTACGCGGTGCAGAGCGACGACCAGCGCGCGTTCCTCGTCGAGGTGGCGCGCCGGAGCGGGCTCGTCCTCGACCCCGTCTACACGGGCAAGGCGCTCTACGGCGTCGCCCAGGCCGTGTCGCGCGGCGCCATCCCCCGCGGCGCGCGTGTGCTCTTCATCCACACCGGCGGACTGCCCGGTCTGCTCGCCCAGGCCGACGAGCTGGCGCCCGCCCTCGGCCGGGTGAGGTGACCGACGTGACGCGCGCGCCCTCCGACCCGCCGGTCGCGCGCGAGGCCGCGATGAGCGCGCTGCGCGTCGCGGCCTGGGGCATTTGTGTGTATTTTGCAGCGAGGCT
>JAGQJA010000248.1 GCA_020430845.1 Myxococcales bacterium | reverse complement strand
TGCGCGTCGTGCTGCCCGACGGGCGCATCGCGTACGTGCTGGGCGACGAGGTGCAGGTCTTCGCCGTCAAGCCGGGCGAGCCCGACGCGCCGGGCCGTCCGGGCTTCTTCGCGTCGCCGCCGCTCGAAGGCGCGCTCGCGGGCTTCGCCATCGTGGGCGGCGTGCTCTCCATCCCCGTGCGCGACGGCACGACCCAGGCGTTCGGCTACCTCGAGGGGCGCCCGAGCCTCGTCGTGCACCGCAACGTCACGCTCGACGGCTTCATCGGCGACGCGCTCACCGCCGACGGCGCGCAGGTGCTCTACGGCGGCGGCGCGACGATCAACTTCGCCCCGAGCTGGGCGATCTGTCCCTTTCTCGGCATCGGCGGCGGAGGGCTGAGCGTGCTGCCCAAGGCCGACTCGTTCATCCTCAAGCGCGAGGACCTCTACCTCGCGCGCGCCGGCGGCGGCTTCTTGATGGCCCTCCGCGGGCGCATCCTGGTGCGCCTCGAGGCGACCAACCTCACGCTCTTCAACGCCGACGTCTTCAAGAACGCGCAGACGTTCTCCGGAGGGCTCGGCGTGTACTTCTGACCCCACCCGTCCACCTCGGAAAGGTTGCCGAAAGGGCGGCGGCCTCTGATACGAAGGATCTCGACCGATGACGCGCGCGCGGCTCCCCACGACACGGACGCTCTCGGCGATCGCGATCTGCTTCGCGCTCGCCGGGGTGGGGTGCGTCACGGTCAAGCCGCAGCAACGCTCCGTGCTGGCCGATCCCATCATGCAGTTCGAGGGTGACCCTCAGGCCGCCGCGCAGCTGCGTCACGCGATCGAGAACCGTGAAGGCTCCTACGGCGGCTCCGGCGTGTCCGGCGGAGGCTGCGGCTGCAACTGACCGATGGGCGCGCGATCCAACGCTCTTGCCGCGCTGTCGTTCGTCTCGCTCAGCCTTCTGGCGCCTGACGCGCGGGCCCAGCTGGCGCGGTTCGAGACGGCGCACACCGTCTACCACGAGTCGCCGACCCGCACGAACATGACGGTGTACACGCCGGGCGCGTCGATCGCCGTGAGCCCCACCGAGTGGCTGGGCATCCGCGGCGGCTACGAGGCCGACGTCGTCAGCGGCGCGACCGTCGCGGTCAAGGCCGGCTCCGCCTACCAGGCGACAAACCCCGGCGCCGACGTGATCACGACGGCGAGCGTGCGCGATCTTCGCCACTCGCCCACGGGGCAGGTCACGCTCAAGAAGGGCGACACGTCGTACGCGTTCGCCTACACCTACTCGACCGAGAACGACTACCGGTCGCACAACCTGTACGTCGCCGCGCGCACCGACGCCTACGAGCACAACACGCAGTTCGAGCTGTCGTACGCGCGCAACTGGGACGGCGTGTGCGACCGCATCCAAGGTGTCAACGACCGGCCGCCGCGCTTCCGCGCCCTCGAGGACTCGTCCGGCTGCTTCACCGGCGACGCGATCAACCGCACCCGGCGCTCGCTCGGCATCGACGGCTTCCAGGCGACGTGGTCACAGGCGTGGACGCCCACGTTCGTGACGCAGCTCGTGTATACTGCACAGATCCTCGACGGCTTCCAGAGCAACCCGTACCGCGCGGTCATCCTGGGGCAGGGGCTCAAGGCGCAGGAGCACCACCCCGACGATCGCGCGCGCCAGTCGATCGCGCTGCGCGGCAACCTGTTCGTGCGCCCGATCAAGACGGCGTTCCGCCTGGGCGGGCGCGTGTACCGGGACACGTGGGACATCGTCAGCGGCACCGTCGACGCCGAGGCCGAGCGCTACTTCTTCGAGGGCTTCCGCGGCGCGGTGCGCGCGCGCTACTACCGCCAGGGCGGGGCAGTGTTCTGGAGCGACGACTACACGGGCGGCGCGCCGCCGCTCGGGCCCAAGGGGCAGTACTGGACGGGCGACCGCGAGCTCAGCCCGTTCTGGAGCATGCTGCTCGGCTTCCGCGCCACGTATGCGCTCGAGCCCGCCAAGAAGATCGGCGGCTTCATCTCGGCGGTGAAGGCGAGCGTCAGCGGCGACACCATCGCCTTCGACTACTCCGAGTTCACGCTCGGCGGCGTGCCCATCACCAACGCGCGCGCCTTCATCGTCGGCGCGCAGTTCGGCATGGCGTTCTAGCGCCGCGAGCGCCCACGCGAGACCGCGGGCGCTGACGCGAGGCCGTCTGGCTCGGGCCGCGAGCGGCTCAGGCGGCGAGGGCGGACGTCAGACCAGCGAGCAAGGTCGACGCCTGCTCACGCGAGGGGTGCCCGGCCACCGCGCGGACGTCGTCGCGCACGTCCTCGCTCGCGACCGCGTCGGCGAGCTCACGCATCGCCTCGGCGTGGGCCCGATCGAGCTCGAAGCGCTGCGCGGCGGGCAGCTGCGACTTGGCCCAGCGGTGCAGCTCCAGGCTGAACCACGCGTGCCGCGTCTCGTCCTCGGCGATGCCGGCCATCACGGCGCGGACGTCCTCGTCGCCGGCGGCGAGCGCCTGGTGGGTCGCCACGAGGGCGCCGTACGTCTCGCGGGCGCAGCCCTCGACGGCGTTCTCGAGCGCGATCTCGTAGAGCGAGCGGGGGCGCGCCGGGCCGATGTCGGCGGGGAGCGGCTCACACCCGAAGCGGCGCGCGAGGCGGGAGGTCTCGTCGGCGTGGCGGCGCTCGTCGTCGGCGCTCGTGCGGGCCAGCTCGACGAGCTCGGCCGGGGCGCCCAGGTCCGCGAGCTCGGCCGCCAGGCGCTCGAACGCCGTGACGCTCGCCGACTCGAGCCGCGCGATCCGCGCGAAGTGCGCGCCGAGCGTCTCGACGGGGCGGGCGGCGATCGGAGCGAGGCCCTCGGGCACGCGGCCGATCGCACAGTTGGGATCGCCGTCCTTGAGGCGCACGGTCTTGGCCACGCTCTGCGCGCCGTCGGTGCCGACGGTGATGTCGTGCTCGTCGAGGCCCGTGTTCGGGCCGCACGTGTGGCCCGACTCGGCGAAGAGCTGGTAGCCGCCGTTCGCCAGGCGCGCGGCGCTGGGGTGGGTCTCGCAGTTGATGCGGTACTTGCCGGTCGCGGTGACGAGCAGCGCGGCGTCCTTGGCGTTGTCGACCGGGGTGACGAGCGCCTCGAGGTCGGCCACCGAGGTGACGACGTCGATCGTGTCGCCCTTGTTCACCACGAGGTAGCGATGCTGCGGCGGCGCGTTGCCGAAGTTGTCGGTGCGCCAGCCGAGCGCGCTGCGGAGCGCCTCGAGGTTCGCCTTGCACGTCACCGCGTCGGCCGCAGTCGCGCACGGCGTCCCCGCCTTGGCCACGACGGAGAAGTTGCCGGGCGTGACCTGCTCCCACTCGTCGCGGAGCTCGAGGTAGTCGGCGTTGCCCTTGGTGGTGACGCCCTCGAGCGGCGCGTACTCCTTGCCCGTGCAGATGGCCTCGGACCCCGGCAGCGTCCCGCTCGAGCCCGACGCGCCCGACGTGCCCGACGAGGAGCTCGTGCTGCCGCTCGAGCCGCCCGACGACGAGCTGGTCGAGCCCGAAGAGCCACCGCTCGACGAGCCGGCGCCCGACGACGAGCCGCCCAGATCGGTGGTGGTCGCGCCGCCGCAGGCGGTCACGACGGACGCCGAGGCGAGGGTGGCAAGCAAGAAGCGGAGATCGGAGAGCGAGCGCATGGCGCCGTGCCGTGCATGTGCCGTGCCGCCCGCGTGCGGCACGTAAATATCCAGAACAGCAGACGATTTTGTGGCTCGCGGTGTGGGCCATATGTGCCAGCCCGTGCCGCTCCGTGATCGGTCAGTCGTCGTGGTCGTTGCCGCGCAGGCCGTGCTTCTTGGCCATGTCGTGCAGGTGCTTGCGGTCCATCTTGGCCTCGCGCGCGGCCGCGGAGATGTTGCCGCTGTGGCGGCTGAGCAGCCACTTGACGTAGCGGCGCTCGAACTCGCCGTCGTACTTGGCGCGCGTCTCGCGGTAGCTGCGCTCGGGCTCGAAGTGGAACGCCGTCTCGGTCTGCGGCGCGGCCGTGGGCAAGGTCACCATGTTGACCTCGGTCGTGCCCATGGCCTGGGCCATGTAGACCGCGCGCTCGAGCACGTTGCGCAGCTCGCGCACGTTGCCCGGCCAGTCGTGGGCCGCGAGGGCCTGCATCGTCTCGCTCGATACGCTCAGCGCGCCGCCTCCGGCGCCCTTGAGCATGTGCGTCACGAGGTGAGGGATGTCCTCACGCCGGGCACGCAGCGGCGGCACCGTGACGGGCACGACCGCGAGGCGGAAGTAGAGGTCCTCGCGGAACTTGCCGGCGGCGACCTCGCGCTGCAGATCGCGCTTGGTGGCGGCGATGACGCGCACGTTCGTCTGCTGGGTGCGGTTGCCGCCCACGCGGCGGAACTCGCGCGTCTCGAGCACACGCAGGAGCTTGGGCTGCACGTCGAGCGGCAGCTCCCCGATCTCGTCGAGGAACACGGTGCCGCCGTCGGCGAGCTCGAAGGCGCCCTGGCGCGTGCTGACCGCGCCGGTGAACGCCCCACGCTCGTGGCCGAACAGCTCGCTCTCGATGAGCGAGTAGGTGACCGCGCCGCAGTCGACGACGAGGAACGGCTTGCTCGCGCGGCTGCTGCCGCTCCAGACGGCGCGGGCGAGCACGTCTTTGCCGGTGCCGGTCTCGCCCTCGAGGAGCACCGTCGCGTCGGTGGGCGCGATGCGCTCGAGGATGCCGAAGATGGTGCGCATGGCGAGCGACTGGCCGAGCGCGGGGCCGAAGCTCGTCTGCTCGCTGGGGAGCACCTCCATGCGCTGGAGCGTCGGGCGGAACGAGATCTCCACCTCGCCGACCTTGAGCACGCTGCCCGGCTGGACCATCGCCTCGCGCACGCGCGTGCCGTCGATGCGCGTGCCGTTCGTGGAGCCCAGATCGCGCACGTGCAGGCCGTCGGGCGCGCGGAGGATCTCGCAGTGGTGGCGCGAGACGGTGTCGTCGGAGAGCACCAGATCGTTGTCGGCGGCCTTGCCGATCGTGAGCCTGCCGCCCACGACCTTGGAGCTGCCCTTGTGGTGGCCGTTGAGCACCAGGGCCTGCAGGCCGGCCGGCGCGCCGAGGCCACCGCTCGCCGCGCGCGTCGCGATCTCCGGGATCGAGTCGGCGTTCTTGGCGGGGCGCGAGGACCCGGACTTGTCTGCCATGGACGCCGGCACCTCGTTCGTCTCCGGCGGTGCAGACTCTTGCGGCTTCGAGGGACTCAAGCGATCTCCGAGCTCAGGGTAGCGCCTCGACGACGTCGACGGACGCTGTGCCTTCCGCCAGGGTAACCTCTCTCTCGACCGTTCGGCGACCTTCTGTCGTCTCGGCCTCGACCCGCACGGTATACGCGCCGCTCGGCGCTTCGAGGTCCCATGACGCCACGCGCGGCGCCGCGCCCCGCGCGTACTCGAACCTCGCGCGGCGGAGCGGGTCGTCGTCCGGGTGCTCGTGCAGCGCGAGGGTGAGCGCCGTGACCTTGGCCGACTTGGCGCCCAGCACCACGCGCACGTGCTGCGCGCGCGGCCCGTGGAGGCGAAAGACGAGCAGCGCCGCGATCGCCGCGGCGCCGAGGATCAGGTACCGCGTGCGCCGATCACCGGCCACGGCTCGCGCGGATGCGTGCGACGAGGCCCGCGACGACGGGCTCGGGGAGATCGAACTTGGGCATGCGGCCCTTGCCGTTGGTGATGACGGCCGCGATCTCGGCGTCCTTCACGCTGCTCTGGAACTCCTCACGCGTGAGGTCGGGCGCCTTGAACATCGGGCCCTGCGGCCCGTCGCCCTTGCCGATGGCGCCGTGGCACGCGGCACACTGCGTCCGCCAGGTCGCCTCGATGATCACCGCAGGCCCGCCGGCGTCGCCCTTGGGGCCTTGCTGGGCCGCGCGCTGATCGTCGGGGCCGCGGTCGTGATCGTCGGCCGACCACTCGCGCAGGCCGTCGGAGGGGGGCGCCCGGTGGCACGCGGCCGCGAGCAGGGCCACGACGATGGGGGCGAGTGCACGCACGCCCCTTCCTTTAGGGCATCGCGCGGGTAGGGGACAAGAGCGCGTCGCGATGTAGGACAACAAGGGTTGTCCCGAGGGGGGGCCGGCGCTAGGGTTTGGAGAGGAGGCGTGGACTGCTCGGCAGCCGCGACCAATGTCATGTATGCACCTACCTCGACCCACCGCAAGGTGACGGCGCCGGAGCTCCAGGCGCGCAAACGCGGCGAGAAGATCGCCATGGTCACGGCCTACGACTACACGATGGCGCGCCTCGTCGACGCCGCGGGGGTCGACATGGTCCTCGTGGGAGACTCGCTCGGGATGGTCGTCCAGGGCCTCGGCACCACCATCCCGGTGACGCTCGAGGAGATGGCCTACCACTGCCGCGCCGTGGCCCGCGGGCTCGCGCGCGCGCACATGGTCGGCGACCTGCCGTTCATGAGCTACCAGGTCTCGCCCTCGCAGGCCGTCGAGAGCGCCGGGCGCCTCATGAAGGAGGGCGCGTGCGAGAGCGTGAAGCTCGAGGGCGGCGTCGAGGTGGCCGAGCACATCCAGCGCATCGTGCGCGCCGGGATCCCGGTCGTCGGTCACGTCGGGCTGACGCCGCAGAGCGTGCACGCGCTCGGCGGGTTCAAGGTGCAGGGCCGGGGCGAGGCCGCGGCACGTGTCCTCGAGGACGCCCGGGCCGTCGCGCAGGCCGGCGCCTTCGCCGTCGTGCTCGAGGCGATCCCGCCCGATCTCGCCGCGGAGATCACCGCCAGCCTCGACGTGCCCACCATCGGCATCGGGGCGGGCGCGGCCTGCGACGGGCAGGTGCTCGTGTGCACGGACTTGCTCGGCATGGGCCTCGGTCGCGCCCCCAAGTTCGCGAAAGCGTTCTCGAATGTGGGCGAGATCGCCGTCGAGTCGTTCGCCCGGTTCGTCGCCGAGGTCCGCGAGGGCGCGTTCCCCGCGGTCGGCAACACGTACCGCCCCAACGTCGGCGCGGCGCCGCCACCCGACGGCGCACGCCCGCCGCCCGAGACGCACGCCCCGCACGCCGAGCTCGATTTCGACGCGCCCCTCGCGCTCGACCTCTGGCACTGAAGGGCCGCAAGGCCACCTGACACCGCGCGCCTCGTTGAATAGGCGCGCGTACGATCCCGTCGGTCCTTGTCGGATGCGTCTCACCAGGTGGGCCTACGCCCTTGTGTTCGCCGGCTCCCGTGAGGGGCGGGCCGCCGAGATCGTCGGCTGGAGCAACGCGCTCACGAGCCTGGCCATCGGCGTGGGGCTCGCCGCGCTCGCGCACGCGCCGTGGGCCCTCGCCGCCCTCTCCGCGTTGGTGACGTTCGTGCTCCTGCG
>JAGQJA010000247.1:8214-24034 GCA_020430845.1 Myxococcales bacterium | reverse complement strand
TCGATGCGGGAGGTGGGGGCTGCGCTCGATGTCGCCGTCGCGCTCGGGTACATCGACGGCGTCGACGATGCGCTCCGCGATCGCGTCGGGCTCATCACCAACACGCTGCTCAAGAACGCGAGGAGCTGACCGTCGGCGCGGCGCTCGCGACATCGTCGTCGCGAGCGCCGCGCGAGGGCTCATCGCGCGACCTTGACCAGGGTGCCGATCACGCGATTCATGGTCTCGCGCACGTCGGAGGGGAGAGGACCGACGAAGCCCCACGCCTCCGCCGCCCGCAGCGCCACGAACGCCTCGCGCGCGGAGCCCAGCGCGATCGCGTAGTGATTGGCGCGCCGCCCGCCGCGCTGATCGCTCCCCTCGGCCGCGTTGAGCGCCGCGCTGTTGAGAGCGTCACGGAGCTGCCGAGCGAGCTCCGCATCGCGACGCCGAATGTTCGCCTCGATAGGCGCCACGTCACGAATCAAGTCCAGGATCACATCGACGATACGAAGCATGAGGACCTCCTTGCGAGCGCCCAAGCCCTCGTGCTCGGGAACGCCCGCCCCCGCGCCACCGCCGCGCGCAGAAGCGATCAAGGCTGCGCAGCACCGCGAAGCGGCAAGCTCGGCGTCCCGCCTCCACACGCGCGCCTCGCGGTAGCCGAGCGCAGGCCTTGAACGCGCCGAGCACGGCGGTAACGTCGGTCAGCCCCGAGCCGGAGGCCAAGCGCCTTCACCCAAGGGATCGCGTCCGCGTCTGCGATTGCGTCTGCGTTTGCGTCTGCGTCTGCGACTGCGTTTGCGGCCGCGTTTGCGTCTGCGTCCGCGTCTGCGTCTGCGTCTGCGTCTGCGCACCCGCCCACTCACGCGCCCGCGCCCGCTCACGCGCCCGCACCCGCTCACGCTCTCGCACCCGCCCGCGCTCTCGCTCCCGCGTCCGCGTCTACGGTTGCTTCTTGCCCGCTTCGCGCTCTTCGTCTTCGAGTCGCATCGCTTCGAGCACCAGCGCGCCGACCGATTCGCGCGGCGCGACGCGTGACGGCGGTGGGATGGAGCCCTTGGTGCGGAACCAGTAGCGCCCGCTGCGCCACGAGAGCACTTCGCGCAGCACCTCGAGCGGGGGCTTCTTCTCTTCGTCGACTTTGGCCAGGATGAACATCCCGGCCGCGAGCTCGAACACCGCTTTGGTGCCGCTCGGCGCGACGACGGCGAGGCGCCCGCTGCGGCGCTCCATCTCGAGCATCATGAGCAGGGTCGCGAGCGGGAACTGCGAGAGGTCGCCGCGAAAGGCGGCGGTCTGGTTCGACGACGACGGCCCGCTCAGGTACGAGTCGCGGCGCTCACGCAGCCGCCGCGCCATCTGGATGAGCGCGTGCACCTGCGCGACGACCTCTTCGTTGGTGAACGGCTTCTGGAGGTAGACGTCGGCGCCGACCTGCAGGCCCTGGAGGCGCTGCTCCTTGTCTTGGTCGTTCGTCAGGAACAGGAACGGCGTCAGTGAGATGAAGCCCTGCTCGGTGCGGATGCGGCGCGCCACCCAGAAGCCGTCGATGTCGGGCAGGTCGACCGCGCAGATGATGCAGTCGGGCAGGACCTTGCACGCGAGCTCGAAGCCGGCGCGCGCCTCCGCGCACACGTCCACCTCGTACCCGGTGTCACGCAGCAGCTTTGCGAGGAGCGCCGCGAGCCACTCGTCTCCATCGATGACGAGGACACGGCCCTTGATCACCCCGAAAGGCTAACACCCCGCGCGTCGGCGGGAAAATTCGCGGGAGATCCTGTCGCATCGAAGAGCTCGGCGAAGACGCGCGGGGCTCGCTTCTTGCGCCGACACACGGTGCGCCCGTCCATGTAGCAGACGCTGAGCGCGCGCCGCCGCGTGCCCACCGGGGTGCGCCCCGAGCGGTGCCAGACGTGGTTGTGGATGAGCAGCACCTCGCCGGCGCGGGCTGGCAACGGCAGAGCTCGATGCTCCGCGTCGGCGGCCGCGGCGTGCTCGGCAGGCACCACCCCGCCCAAGGGGGTCACGAGCCCGCGCACGTGTGAGCCGTCGACGACCTCGACGCATCCGCCGCCCTCGGGTGCGTCGTCGAGCGCCGTCCAGATCTGGAGCGTCGGGTCTCGGTCGAGCCCCCAGAACTGTCCGCCGTCCTGGTGCCACGGCAGCTCGGAGCCGCCGCTCGCGCCCTTGCACATCGCGAAGGCGCGATAGAGCGTCACCCGCTGCCCCTCGTACCAACGCGCGGCCACGCGACCGAACGCGGGCGAGGTGATCCACGCCCAGAACGCGCGGTCGAGCTCGAGCTTCTCGATCTTGCGGTACTCGAGCGAAGGGCCGCGCCACCCCTTGCCGTACTCGAGGTCGTCGTAGCGCCCCGTGGTCGCATCGTGCTGGAAGAACAGCCCCGGGTACGTGAGCTCGCCGAGCATCATCGCGTCGACGCGCGCGCCGAGATCCGACACGACGCCGGGCGGCGCGAGGTGACCCAGCCGCGCCCACCCGTGCTCGCGGTAGTGCGCGAGCGCGCGATCGATGTCGTCGTCGCCGAGCGCGTGGAGCGTGGGCGACTCCGCGGTCATCGCACGTAGTACGTGTCGGTGCCGAGCCAGGCGCGGTGCATCGCGTCGAGCTCGGCCCGCGTCTCGGGCGAGAGGTCCTTCTTGCAGGCCTCGACGCCTTGGTCGAGCTGCTCCACGCTCGCCGGGCCCACGACGATCGAGCCCACGCCGGGCGCGCAGGCGCAGAAGGCGTACGCGAGCTCGAGCAGGCTCATGCCCTGGGCTCGAGCGACGCGCGCCAGCTCTTCGGTGCGGTCGAACATCGCCGGCGTGAAGTACCGGTCCTGGTAACGCCGGTTCTTGTCGAAGCGAGAGCCCTTCTGCGTCGAACCGTCGCGCGCGTGCTTGCCCGTGAGCAGTCCGCCCGCGAGCGGGTTGTAGATGGTCGTGTGCACGCCGTGCTCGCGCGCGAACGAGAACCACTCGACGTCGAGCTGTCGAACGAGCGCGTTGTAGAGCTGCTGCGCGATCACCGGGCGCGCCATGCCGCGCGCGTCGGCCATGAACAGCATCTCCATGACCTGCCACGCGGCGTAGTTCGAGACGCCCCAGGCGCGCACCTTGCCCGACTCCATGAGCTTCGCGATCGCGTCGAGCGACTCACCGATCGGCGTGTCGTGGTCGGGCACGTGCAGGTAGTAGAGGTCGATGTAGTCGGTCCCCAGGCGCTGGAGGCTCTCGTCGGCGGCGGCGGCCAGGCGCGCGGCCGACAGGCCCTCGGGCTTTCCGTGCGTCGTGCCGAAGCCGCACTTGGTGGCGACCACGACGCTCTCGCGTCGGCCCTTGATGGCCTCGCCCACGATGCGCTCCGACTCGCCGTTGTTGTAGGCGTTGGCCGTGTCGATGTGGGTGATGCCCAGCTCCAGCGCGCGCGCGATCACGCGCAGCGACTCGTCGCGCGGCGTGCGCTTGCCGAAGTTCATCGCGCCCAGCGTCAGCGCCGCGCGGTCTTTGGAGCTCGAGAGCCAGCTTTCGAGGGGGGCCTTGGCGTTCACGGCCTCGGTGGGTACACCGGCCTCGCGCCGGATGCCATTCGGGGATGGCGAGCGCGTTCGAGGTAGCGGCTGCGCTCGCGTTTGCGTCCACTGCTGCGCGCTTGCGCCGTCCGGGCGGCAATAGTAACTCATTTGTGAGTCACTATCGGTGGGGCCCCCGACCCGTCAGAATGCGCGCGGGGGCTCACGCAAGCCGGAAGCACACATGACCGATCTACCCAAGCTCGCGATCCTCGTCGGCGGCGGCCCTGCGCCCGGCATCAACAGCGTCATCGGCGCGGCCACCATCCGCGCGTGCCTCAGCGGCGTCGAGGTGCTCGGCATCCAAGACGGCTACCGCTGGCTCATGGAAGGCGACACGTCGCACGTGATGCCGCTCAGCATCTCCGACACGAGCCGCATCCACTTTCGCGGCGGCTCGCACCTCGGCATCTCGCGCGCGAACCCCACGCGCAACCCCGAGCACATGGCGAAGGCCCTCGACACGCTCCAGCGGCTCGGCGTCGGCATGCTCATCAGCATCGGCGGAGATGACACGTGCTTCAGCGCGTCCAAGCTCGCCGCCGCGTCCAAGGGCAAGCTGCGCGTGGTGCACGTGCCCAAGACGATCGACAACGATCTCGATCTCCCGCAAGACACCTTCACGTTCGGCTTCCAGACCGCGCGTCACATCGGCGTCGAGGTCGTGAAGAACCTGATGGTCGACGCCAAGACGACGTCGCGCTGGTACTTCGTCGTCGCGATGGGCCGCAAGGCCGGCCACCTGGCGCTCGGCATCGGCAAGGCCGCGGGCGCGACCCTCTCGCTCATCCCCGAGGAGCTCCAGGAGCCCATCCGCCTGCAGACGATCGTCGACATCCTCACGGGCTCCGTCATCAAGCGCATGGCCCAGGGGCGCCCCGACGGCGTCGTGGTCATGGCCGAAGGGCTCGTCGAGGTGATCCCCGTCGAGGACATCGACGGCCTCGAGGGCGTCGAGCGCGACGCGCACGGCCACATCCGCATCGCGGAGGTCGACTTCGGCAACATCGTCAAGGCGCGCGTCCAGCAGCAGCTGCACTCGTTGGGCATCCACACCACGATCGTGTCCAAGAACATCGGCTACGAGCTGCGCTGCGCCGACCCGATCCCGTTCGACATGGAGTACACGCGCGACCTCGGCTACTGCGCTGCGCGCTACGTGATCGAGGGCGGGAGCGACGCGCTCATCAGCATCCAGCAGGGGAGCTTCGTCCCCATTCCGTTCGGCGCGATCATGGACCCGCACACGGGCCGCATGCGGGTGCGCATGGTCGACATCCGCTCCGATCGTTACAAGATCGCGCGTGGGTACATGCTGCGCCTCAAGCCCGAGGACTTCGCCGATCGCGTCGAGCTCTCGCGCCTCGCGCAGACCGTGAACATGAAGCCCGCCGAGTTCCGCGAGCGGTTCGGCTACCTGGCCGACGACGAGCCGCGGCCGATCAGCCTGCACGTGCGCGCGGCCGAGCCTATTTCTTGAAGAGCTTTCCGAACAGGCCGCCGAGCGAGTCGGTCGAGCCTGCGTTCTTCTTCGAGCCGCGCATGTTGTAGAGGCGCACCTCGCGGGCCGCGTCGAGGTTGCGCGGGTTGAGGTCCATCGCCTTCTTGAGGTCGGCGTACGCCTTCTTGCCCTCGTCGATGCGCTTGTAGAGCATCCCGCGGTAGAAGAGCGCGCGCTCGTTCTCGGGGCT
The DNA here is from genome assembly GCA_020430845.1 of Myxococcales bacterium. Lineage (GTDB taxonomy): Bacteria > Myxococcota_A > Polyangia > Polyangiales > Polyangiaceae > Labilithrix. Next base: position 18,787 of record JAGQJA010000247.1, on the reverse strand, counting down.
CGCGCGCAGGCACTTGTCGAGCACGGCGATCTTCTCGAGCGTCTTCTCTTTGCTCATGAACGCCGGCTTCTGCGCGTCGAGCCACGTCAGGACCGCGAGGTAGTCGAGCTGATCGGGGTCGAGCTCGACGGCGCGCTTCACGAACGGGTACGCCTGCGCGTTCTCGTTGCGCTTGAGGAAGAGCTCGGCCTTCTGGAACTCTCCGGCAGCCTCGAGCGCGGTCTGCACCATCGCCTGGTCTTGCGGCGTGGCCCCGCCCTCGGCGAGGAGCTTCATGTAGTCTGCACGCTTTGCCGGGTCGGTGAGCGTCGACTGCGCCTCGCTCAGGTGCGAGAAGACCTTGGTGCACGCGTCGCGCACGTCGGAGAGCGCCGGCGGGAGGCGGTCGGGGTGCCAGAGCTTGGCGGCCGCGATGAACGCCTTCTGCACGTCCTCGGGCGGCGCGTCGACGGGCAGGTCGAGCATCTCGAAGTAGTTCTGCGCGTCGATCTTCTCGGCCCGCTCCAAGATCTTCATCTTGATGGCGTTGTGCTCGGGGTTGCGGCTGCTCGGCGGGGCCGCGCCGTCGCCGTCGGGCGCGCCGGGCCTGACGCTCGCGACGGGCGGGGCCGCAGACGGCATCGGCGGGACGGACGCAGGGGGCGGCGCGACGCTGCCGATGGTGCCCGAGATGAGCGCGCCGATGTCGGGCATGCCGCCCGCGCTGATCTCGGGCATCGGCGGGGCCGGAGGAGGGGGCGGTGGCGCGACGTCACCGCCCGTGAAGCCGTACGACTGAGGGATGGGGCTCGCGATGCGCCCGTCGTCTGCGCGCGTCGCGACGCGCACCTCTTCGACGACGAGGGGCGAGCGCTGCACGGCGCGGGCCTGGAGCTGCACGCGCGCGAAGGCCTGCGGGTTGGGCACCTGCGCCGGCGGTGGCTGTTGGGCCTGCGGGGGGGCCGACGCGGGCGGCTGCAGAGACGTGCGGTCGGCCACCTCGACCTGCTTCGTGACGAGCAGGCAGTACACGAGCACCTGACACGCGCTCGGCCCGAGCACCTTGGAGTTGGTGAGGTCGAACAGGCGCGTGGGCCGCTGACCGAACAGGCTCGCGGCCTGCAGCTCTTGCGGGCTGAACCCGAAGCGATCGAGGCGCGCCGTCTGGCGGAGCCGCAGCGTCGCGTTGCCCAGGCGCCTCAGCGTCGCGTCGACGTGCTCCCACGACGGCGTCTCGCGCACGCCCCGCCACACCACGGGGAACGCGTCGACGGGCACGAAGTCGGGCGCGCCGTACTGCTGGAGCAAGTCGATGCCGTCGTAGTACGCGAACGTCGCGTCGGGCGGCAGCGAGAACAGGTGCGCGAGCTTGAGCTCCAGCTGCGTGGCCAGCACGCTCGCGAGGCGTTGCGGATCGAGCGCGCCTTGCTCCACGAGGATCTGCCCCTGCACCCGCGGGCTCTCACGCATGCCGGCGAGCGACGCCTCGAGCTGCGCTTGATCGATGAGCCCCATCGCGCGCGCCACCTCGCCGAGGAAGTACACGTCGTCGGCGAGCCGCGCCTTGAGCGGCTGGCCGCCGGTGCACACGATCGTCGCGCGCGACACGCCCTCGTGCGTGATCTCGAGGGTGCCCGTGAGCACCTTCTCGACCAGGTAGATGAGCAGGTGCGCGAAAGGCGTCTTCGCCAGCGTTCCCTGCGCCGTCGGGGCCGGCAGCGTCGGTTGCATGAACCCCAGAAGTCTACCGAGGTTTGTCGCGACTTGGGAGGGGGGGCCACTGTAGGACAACCGCGCCCACGCGTAGCTGCGGGAAATCGTGGAGAACGTGGCACAATCGAGCCCGCGTGACTTCCGTGATCCCGACGCAGATCGCGCAATACGAGATCCTTCGGCGCCTCGGCGCGGGCGGGATGGCGGAGGTCTTCGTCGCGAAGAAGCGCGGCGCCGAGGGCACCTACAAGGTCATCGTCCTCAAGCGCATCCTCCCCGGCTTCACGTCGTCGCGGCGCTTCCAGTCGATGTTCATCGACGAGGCGCAGCTCGCCACGCGCCTCAACCACCCCAACGTCGTCCAGGTCTACGAGTTCTCGAACGAGGGCGACGAGGGGCACGTGCTCGCGATGGAGTACGTCGAGGGGTGCGACCTCGGCCACCTCATGAGCGCGGCCAAGGCCAAGGGACGCCGCCTGGACCCGTGGCTCAGCGGTTGGATCCTGCAAGAGGCCGCCAAGGGCCTGCACTACGCGCACGAGAAGCGCGACGAAGGCGGCGCGCCGCTCGACATCGTGCACCGCGACGTGTCTCCGCAGAACGTCCTGCTCTCGTTCGACGGCGTCGTGAAGATCGCCGACTTCGGCATCGCGAGCGCGCGGCTCGTCGACGAAGAGGCCGGCGTGCTCAAGGGCAAGTTCGGGTACATGTCGCCCGAGCAAGCGCGCGGAGAGAAGGTCGATCGACGGAGCGACCTCTACGCGCTCGGCGTCATCTTGTGGGAGTGCCTCGCGGGCCGGCCGCTGCACGGCGGGCTCGGCGGAGAAGCGCTGCTCGACATGGTGCGCTCGGGAACCGTCGAGCCGCCGAGCGCCTACGTGCGCGACATCCCCGAAGAGCTCGAGACGATCACCATGCGGCTGCTCGCGCCCAAGGCCGACGACCGCTTCCAGACGGGGCGCGAGCTCTCGAGCGCGATCGCCCGCGCGATGTTGGCGCGGCAGCAGCTGGTCGACGCGTCGACGCTCGAGACCATCGTGGGCGAGCTCGTCGTCCGCGAGGTAGAGCCGGCGGGACAGGTCGAAGAGCGAAACCGGACGCAGGCCGCCGCGCCACGCGCCCTCGGCGCCGAGGAGTCGACGGCGGGAAAGGCCGGCGGCAGCGCCCCGCCCCGGCCGGGCTCGCGTCGCCCCGAGGCGCGCGAGGTGCGTCACGTGGCGATGATCACGCTGCGCCTCGTGGAGCTCGAGCCGTCGAACGACGCGCGTCGCAAGGCGCTCGCGCGTGCCCTCGAGCGCTCACGCGGCATGCTCGGCGACATGGCCTACAAGCGCGGCATGCGCTGGGTGTGGACCAGCGACTTCGAGGCGCGCGCCATTGCGGGGCTCACGTCCAAGCCCGCCAAGGCCGCGTTCGACGCCGCGTGGCTCGCCGTCGAGACGCACGAGGCCATCGAGGCCATCCGCGAGGACCTGCCGGCGCCGGTGGGCGCGTCGATCTCGATCGTGCGCGGCATCGCGAGCGGTACGCGCGACGCCGAGGGCAACCTCGTGCGCTACGTGCTCCACGATCCCGTGTCGTTCCTGGCCGACGTGTTGAGCCGCACGACGCCGGTGTCGGCCACGTGGGTCGCGGGCGGCCTCTACCGGCTCGTGCGCGGCGACTTCCGCTGGGGCGACGCGCCCACGCTCGAGCTCAAGCCCGACGTCGGCGTGTCGAACCTGCCGCCCAACATGCGCATCTACGCGCTCGAGCGGAGCCTCACGCGCGAAGAGAAGGCGCTCGAGCAAGCCAACGCGCACAACGACCTCATCGGCCGCGACGCCGAGAAGGCCGAGCTCGGCGCCGCCTTCCACGCCACCGTGCACCGCGGCGCAGGCGCGGGCGGTCTCACCACGCGCGCCGTCGTGGGCGAGCTGGGCATCGGCAAGACCGCGCTCGTGGCCACGTTCCTCTCGGAGCTGCCTCCCAACGTGCGCCTCATGCGCGCCGAGTGCACGCCGGTGCGCATGGAGGTGCCGTACAACACGCTCGCCGAGCTCTTGCGCGATGCGCTCGGCTTCACCGAGGACGAGACCTTCGAGGACGCGAAAGAGATCGTCGCGCAGCTGCTCGAGCGCACGACGCAAGAGCCCTCGCTGTCGGCCTACGCCGAGCGCCTCGCGGAGATCGCGACGGGCAGGCAGCAGGAGGGTGGCGGGGAGGACGACGCGCCGTACCGACGCACCATCCTCGCCGACGCGTTTCGCCACCTGCTCGGGAGCATCGCGAGAGAGCAGCCCGTGGTGCTGGTGGTCGAGGGCCTGCAGTGGGCCGACAAGCCGACGCTCGAGCTGCTCGCCGAGACCATCCGCTCGTCGGACGTGATGCCGGTGCTGTTCGTGCTCGTGACGAGGCTCGAAGACCGCGTCGCGTTCGTGCTCGAGGGCGTCGTGCGCGTCGAGCTGCAGGGGCTGTCGACCACGGAGCAGATCCGCCTCGTCGAGGCGCGCCTCAACGTGAGCGAGGGCGTGCGCGAGGTGTGCTCCGAGCTCATGCCGCGCGTCGGCGGAAATCCCTTTTATCTCCTGGAGATGGTCGACGCGCTCCTCGAGCGCGGCGTGCTCGAGATCGAGGGCGAGCGCCTGGTGCGGACGGCGTCGACCGGCGACGATCTCCTGAGCCTCCCGTCGACGCTCGAGCAGCTCCTCGCCGACCGCATCGCCGAGCTGCCGGGGCCCGAGCGCGTCGTCGTCGACTGGCTCGCCATCGCCGGCGGTCCGCTCGGCCTCGCCGACCTCGCCAGCCTCAACGCCGGCCCCGCGCTGCGCGCCGACGAAGACGCGATCACGCGGCTGTGCGCCCGCGGCCTCTGCGACCGCAAGGCCGAGGTGCTCGACTTCCGCCACCCGCTCACGCGCGACGTCGCGTACGCGGCGCTCGAGTCGCTCACGCGCGTGCGTATGCACCGGGCCCTGGGCGAGCACCTGGCCAAGACGTCGCTCGGTCGCGGCGTGTCGGCGGCGATCGTCGCGCGCCACCTCGCGCGAGGAGACGCCCGCGAGGCCGCGGCTCACTTCTACCTCGAGGCGGCGGGCGCGGCGCGCGCGGCGTACCAGCCGCAGCTGTCGGTCCGGTACTTCGGTCGCGCCGTCAACCACCTGCCCGACGGCGACCCGCGCAAGTTCGAGGCGCACGGGGCGCTCGAGGCGATCTTCCGTGTGCTCGGGCGACGTCGCGAGAGGCGCCGGCACCTCGACGCCATGCGCAAGGTCGCCCGACAGAGCGGCGCACCTCGGGCGGCGTGCGTCGCGCTCTTGCGCACGGCCCGCTTCGACCTCGACGAGGGGCGTCTCGCGCACGGCCTGCCCGTCGCCAAGCAGGCGGCGTCGCTCGCGCACGGCCTTCGGCAGCCCAACTTCGAGATCGAGGCCGAGCTGCTCGTGAGCGAGCTCGCGCGAGAGCTCGGCGACGTTCAGGGCGCGCTCGCCGCGGTCGATCGTGCGCTCGCCGCGTGTAACCCCAAGGTCAACCCGGCGGTGCCGCTGCGCGTGCGCGCCGAGGTGCACCGCGCGCGTGGCGTGCTCCTGCGCCGCGTGGGGCGCGTGACCGAGGCCGTCGAGGCCTACGTCGAGGCGATCGCGGTCTTTCGCACGAGCGGCTCGCGCAGGCAGGAGGCGCGCGCCAAGAACGCGCTCGCGTACGCCATGGTCGTGCAAGGGCGCTACGAGGACGCCATCGCGCTCGCGCTCGAGTCGATCCGCATCGACCTCTCCATCGGCGGTCGCTTCCAGCTCGCGAAGACGCTCACCAACATCGGCCAGTCGTACAGCCGCATGGGCGACGTCCCTCGCGCGCTCACGTACCTCAAGCGGTCGCGCGACGCGCACGAACGTTACGGCGATCAGGACGGCCGCGCCGACACGCTGCTCGTGAGCGCGGAGGTGGCGCTCGAGCTGGGCGAGATCGACGACGCGCAGGCCTTCCTCGACGAGGCCGCGACGCTCGCGGCTGTGACCAGCAACGCCTACGACCGCACGCACCTCGCCGCCGTGAGCGCGTCGCTCGCCCGCCTGCGTCGCGACGCGCCGACGGCGATCGAGTTCGCGGTCAAGGCGCGTCGAGAGGCCGAGCAGCAAGCGCTCGTCGCGTTCCACTTCTTCGCGATGGCCGTCGAGGCGGCCGCGCGCGTCGACGCCGGAGAGGTCCACTCGGCCACGCTCCTGGCCACGACGGCGCTCGGCGCGGTCGAGGCGCTGCAGGGCTGTGAGTACGGACTCGAGATCCGTGTACTCTGTGCAGACGCGCTCAAGCGGGCAGCTTCGCCCCAGGCGCCCGCGGCGCGTCAGCGAGCCGTCGACTACGCCTTCGTCCTCATGAACACCATCCGCGACTCGCGCCTCCGGGCCCTCTTCGCCAAGCGACCGCTCGTCGCCGCGCTCTTCGACAACACGCCCGTGCCCGAGCCCGTCTCGAGCGACCGCGCGGCCGAGCTCTCGCCGGGGCAGGGATGACGTCGATCGCGCCGGTGCCCATGGCCCCGCGTCGAAACGCGATGATCCTCTCCGGCGGCGGCGCGCGCGGCGCGTACGAGGTCGGCGTCCTCTGGTACGTGTTCGACGAGCTGACGCGCCTGCGAGGCGCGCCACCCAAGATCGACATCCTCTGTGGCACGAGCGTGGGCGCGATCAACGCCTGCTACCTCGCCGCGCACATCGCCGACCCGGTGCTCGGCCTACGTCGGCTCGTGCACCTCTGGAGCGAGCTGCAGCTCTCGCGCGTGCTCGGGTTCGGCGCGCGTCAGCTGGTGAGCCTGCCTCGGCTGCTCGTGGGCGGCGGCGAAGGCACGGGGCTCTTCGACGTGACGCCGATGGCCGAGCTCGTGCATCGCGAGATCAGCTGGCGCGCCCTCTGGCGCGCGCTCCGTCGCCGTCAGCTCCGCGCGCTCACGGTCTCGACGACCGAGGTGAGCCACGGGCGAACCGTCGTCTTCATGCAGACGTCACCCGACGTCTCGATCCCCGAGACCGCGCCGCCGCGCACCCTGTTCCGCGCCGATCACATCGGCCCCCACCACGCGCTCGCGAGCGCGGCGATCCCGATGCTCTTCCCGCCGGTGCGCATCGGCAGCGAGCTCTACCTCGACGGCGGCCTGCGACAGAACACCCCGATCGCGCCCGCGCTGCGTCTCGGCGCGACGCACATCTTCGCGATCGGTAGCTCGCGCGAGGTCAAGGGCTACGCGGGAGAAGAGGGGCCGTCTGCGCTGCGCGCCCCCGGCGCGGCGTTCTTGCTCGGCAAGGTGCTCAACGCGTTCCTGCTCGATCACATCGACGTCGACATCGAGCTGCTCACGCGCCTGAACCACGTCATCCGCGACGGCACCAAGGTCTTCGGGCCGGGCTTCATCGACACGATGAGCCAAGAGGCCACGCGCCGGAACGGCCCGAGCTATCGGTACGTCACGTCGTTCACCATCCACCCGAGCGAAGCGCTGGGCCGCCTCGCGAGCGCGCACGTGCGGCGCGGCAAGTTCTTGGGCAACCCGCTCATCGGCAAGCGGCTCTTCACGCTGCTCGACGCGGGTGTGGGCGACGAGGCCGACCTCGCGAGCTACCTGCTCTTCGACGGCAACTTCTGCCGGGAGCTCATCGAGCTCGGCCGCGCCGACGCCCACGCGCGCCGCCACGAGATCTTGTCGTTCTTCGGCGACGCCGCCGACGAGGGCGGCGGGGATCAGGACGGCGACGACAGCGGCATCTGGGATCGGCAGTCGTTGACGCTGCCCATCGGAACCTGAGCGCGCCCCACAGCCGCCGCTCCGCGCGTCACATCACCGCTTCGAGCGCCGCGAGCGCGATGCCTCCGATCGCCATCAAGAGCCCGATGCCCGCGCAGATGAGCCCGCCGGCGAATCCCCAGAGCAGCTTGCTGACGAGCTGCTCCTCGGTCTTGTTCGTGAGGATGAGCTCCCCCTCGGGCCCGACCCCCGCGAACATCACGAGCATCGAGCCCGGCACCATGCGGTAGCCGTCGTTGACGGGCGGTCCTGCCTCGCGACGTGACGGTCCGAGCGCGTACAGCGGATCGTTGGGCGAGAGCAGCTCCTCTTCGAAGCGCATCGACTTGTTGAAGCCGAAGAACCCCGTGCTCTTGAGGCCGCGCGAATGCAGGAACGCCTGGATGTGCGGCTGTGCGTCGTTGAACGTGCCGCTGGTGGCCGCGACGCCGCGCTCGAGGATGACGTTCGCGTTCTGGGGCATCACGCGCGCTTGCTGGCCGCTCCCGTCGTCGACCATGAACGGCCGCCCGTCGACCTCGTTGAGCACCGTGTGCCAGTAGCTGCTGCGCCCGCTCGAGCGCAGCTCCTGCACCGTCACGCGGACCCACACGCAGTGCCGCCCGCTGAACGGCGCCTGCACCAGGCCTTGCTCGCTCGGCACGATGCGGCCCTTGATCTCGACGAACCCGTTGCCCGGCGCTTGGGCGATGGGGCTCGTGGGCGTGGCGATGATGCGCTCTCGCCGCTTGTAGTTCTTGAGGTTCACCAGGGCGATCACTCCGCCGATGATGAAGATGATGCCGCCGAAGATGACGAGTCCGATCATGCGAGTGCTCCGATGGCGCGCCCACCGCGCGCGTTCGCAGATGGGCACGAGGATAGGCCGCATCGCCGCGGCCTCGCCCCCCAATCGTCACCGGCCCTGGCGTCCATACGCGGGCGGCTCGCCGAGCCTTCCCGGTTTTGCGCATGTAATCGCGCGGCCGCTCTGCTAGAAACGCGCACGATGTCGATGAAGCGGACCAAGCAGCGGACTTCGGGCGGGGGCCGCGAGCAAGACGCGTCCGACGCGCCCATGGGCAGACCCAAGCCTCCCGAGAAGACCTGGGCAGAGCGCATGGACGGCAAAGAGGACGGGGCGTTCGTTCGCTACGCGCTCGCCGACAGGTACGGCAAAGACCAGCTCCTCGAGCACACCAAGTTCGGCCGCGGCGTCGTCGTCGAGTCCGACGCGCACCGCGTCGAGGTGCTGTTCGAGGCTGGCGTCAAGAAGCTGGGGCACGGACAGGCGTAGCGCGGCTGCGCGTGGAGGGGTCATGATCTCAGGCGGCATCGCGATGCTCTTCGTGGCGGACGTGGCCAGGTCCACGCGGTTCTTCGTCGAGACGCTCGGCATGAAGCTCGTACAGGACGGCGGCGCGCACTGGGCCGCCGTCGACGCGGGCGAGGGCTTCGTCATCGGCCTGCACCTGGGCACGCCTTCGACGGCCGAGGGCGCGCCCAAGGTGGGCCTCACGCCCAAGGTGCCCATCGACGACGCGATCGCCATCCTCGAGAACCGCGGCGTGAGCTTCGCCGTCCGGCGCGAGGGCGGGCGCGTCATCGCCGACTTCGTCGACCCCGACGGCAACCGGCTCTACCTCTACTCGGGCGGCTGATGCTCCCGCGCCGAGGGCGCGACGTCGGACCGCTCCGCCGGGCACGCGCCGCCGTTGCAGCGCTCGTGTGCCTCGCCGCCGCCGACGCACGCGCAGAAGACCGCGCCGAGCCCGAGCACGGCAGCGCCCAGGACCTCGCCAACGAGAGCGCCGAGCGCGCCGCGCTGCCCCCGTTCATGTCGAAGAAGCGCCGCATGCGCGCCGACGACATCGAGGACAAGAACGAGGGCGGGTATTTCACGGGCCTGCCGCTCGTCAACAGCGACCCGGACACGGGCTTCGGCTTCGGCGCGCGCGTCCTCTACTTCAACAACGGGCGCCGCGACGACGTGAAGTTCGCGTACACGCCGTATCGACATCGCGTGTATGCGCAAGCGTTCTTCACGACGAACGGCCTGCAGTTCCACACGCTCGACTACGACGGCACCTACGTGGGCGACACGCCGTTCCGAGTGCGCGCGACGTTGCTCTACGAGAAGAACACCGCGGCCAACTACTTCGGCGTCGGCGCGCGATCGATGGGGCGCCTGCGCTTCTCGGGTGACGACCGCTCGTTCACGAAGTTCGACGAGTACACCGAAGCGCTCCGCGCCGCGCGGCCCGACGGCACGTCGTACACGCGCTACGACAAGTACATCCTCACGCGGCCTCTCGGCACGGCGACGGTCGAGCGAGACTTCCTCGGCGGCATCCTACGCGCGCAGGCCGGCGTCACGGCGTCGTGGGTCGGCGTGCGCACCTGGGACCGAGAGACCGTGTCGGCCGACGCCGCCGACGGTTCGGGCGACGTCGACGCGCGCCAAGCTTCGACGCGCCTGGGCGAGGACTGCGCCGTCTCGCGCGTGGTGGGCTGCGGCGGAGGCTTCAACAACGCGCTCAAGCTCGGGCTCGCGCTCGACACGCGCGACCTCGAGCCCAACCCCAACAGCGGCGCGTTCGTCGAGCTGACGACGGAGCTGTCGGGCAGGCCGGTGGGCTCGGACTTCGACTGGGTGCGCACCACGCTCTCGGGGCGCTACTTCTACAGCCCGTTCCCCAAGCTCGCCGACGTGGTGCTCGCGGCGCGCGTCGTCGGCTCCGTGCAGACGGCCGACACCCCGTTCTTCTCCCAGAACACGCTCTCGTTCACCGACCTCGCGCGCTTCGGCCTCGGCGGCCGCACCACGTTGCGTGGGTTCAAGCAAGACCGCTACGTGGGGCGCGTCTCGACGCTCGCGAGCTTCGAGGTGCGTTGGACGTTCGCCGAGATCAAGCCGCTACGCCGTCAGCACTTCGCCTTCATGCTCGTGCCGTTCATCGACGCCGGGCGGGTGTTCGATTCGATCGACGACTTCGAGCTCGCGAGGTTCCGCACGGGCCAGGGGGCCGGGCTGCGTATCGCGTGGAACCAGGCCACCGTGATCATCGCGGACTTCGGCGTGGGGCGAGAGGGCGCGGGGCTCTACATCAACTTCAACCACCC
>JAGQJA010000247.1:7910-8183 GCA_020430845.1 Myxococcales bacterium | reverse complement strand
GCGATAATCGACCGATCGGACTGGCGCATTGCGTCATCAATGGTAGGGAGGGCGCGTGAACCGCTACACCTGCCTCTCGCTCCTCCTCGCGTCGCACGTCGGTCTCTTCGCCTGCTCGGGCACCGACGGCGCGCCCGTCGTCGAAGACATGCGCCCCGCCCTCGATGCCGCGCCGCTCGCTCACTACACGGTGGCGATGCAGGCCTCGGGAGAGCTCCGCGTCACACGGCTCGGCAGTGCCGACACCTCGTGCGTCGACGGCGTCGCGCGTCC
>JAGQJA010000247.1:202-7830 GCA_020430845.1 Myxococcales bacterium | reverse complement strand
GCCATCGCGCGGGGCAAGCTCGTGCATGCTCGCGAAGGGGCGCGCCTCGTGGTGTCGAGCGTGTGGACGCGCAGGGTCGCCGTGCCCTCCGTGGTCGACGCGCCCGCCCCCGCGGGCGGCATGTACTTCTTGCGCGACGACAGCGGCGCGTGCGCGTCCGAGGTGCGCGCCTGCGCGTGGCTCCGCGCGGAGCCCGTCGGCTCGCCCGACGACGCCGCGCACGTCCGCGGGCTCGAGCTGTCTGCGCTGGGCACCGAGCTCGACGCCGTCGAACGAGAGGCTCTCTCGAAGGGCTCGCTGCTCGCTGCGGGCGCGCCCGTCGGCGCGGCGTTCGTCGCCGTCAGCCTCTGGGTGCCCGTCGGCGCGACGCGTCTCGAGTGACCGTCAGCGACGACGTCGGCGCGGTCCCATCGTCTCGTCGAAGTCGACGGGCGCACCGGCGGGCGGGCCGGGCATGGGTCGATCCGCGAGCTTGACCGTCTCGTCGAAGTTCACGGGGACCTTCTTCGCCGCGCGCCGCAGGTCGGCGCGGATCTCTTCTCCCTCGTCGAGCGGCAGGTCGGGTCTGCGCACGATGGTCTCCGCGTCCCAGTCGTCGGACACCGGCGCCTGCGTCTGCGGCATCACGTGCTCGACCACAGGGGCCGGATAACGCGGATCGGGCGCGCGTGCGCGGCTCGGCGGCGCCGGCACGCGCGGGTCTCGCGGCGCATGGTGCAGCGGACGAAAGATCTCGGTGGGCATCTCGTCGTCGTCGCCCCGCCCCGCGCCCGACGGCGTGTCGCCTTCGCTGATGTCGATCGGGATGTCGACCGAGTCGCCCGACGGCTCGACGTAGCTGCGCCCGCCGCCGGTGGAGCGCCGGAGCTCCACGCGCGTCTCGTCTTGCACCTCTTCGCGCTCGTAGCCGTCGTCGCGCCGCGGGCGCTTGCCCCCGAGCACCTGAGCGCGCGCGCGCTCTGCCGGGCTGGGGGGCGGGGGTGGCCGCTGCTGCGCGTGCGTGGCGACCTCGAGCGCCTGCAGCTCGCGCATGAAGTGCATCGCGCTCGGGTAGCGGTCGTCGCGCGACTTCGCCATGCCGCGCATGATCACGACCTCGAGCGCGCGCGGGATCGAAGGGCGCAGCTCGCGGAGCGCCTTGGGCGCCGTGTTGATGATCGAGAGCAGCAGCGCGTTGTAGTTGGGCGCGAGGAACGGCCGTCGCCCCGCGAGGGCCTCGTACATCATCACGCCGCACGCGTAGACGTCGACGCGCCCGTCGAGGTTGCGCTCGCCGCGCGCTTGCTCGGGCGACATGTAGTACGGCGTGCCCATGACCATGCCCGTGCGGGTGAGGTCGAGCTGCTCCTCGCCGTTCAAGAACTGCGGCATCATCTTCGAGACGCCGAAGTCGAGGATCTTGGCGATGGCGGGGCACCCGGGCCGTCGCGCGAGGAAGATGTTCTCGGGCTTGATGTCGCGGTGGAGGATGCCCTTCTCGTGCGCCGCGATGAGCCCCGAGAGCACCTGGATGACCACGTCGACGACGTCCTCGAACGCCATCCCACCCGACGCGGCGATCTTGTCGGCGAGCGTCTCGCCGACGAGCTTCTCCATCACGAGGAAGGGGCTGCCGTCGTCGAGCAGGCCCATGTCGTAGACCTCGCAGATGTTCGGGTGACCGATCGCGCCCGCGGCGCGCGCCTCTTGCTGGAAGCGCTTCACGGCGACCTTCTTGCGAGCCTGCGTGGGGTTGAGCACCTTCACGGCGACGGCGCGGCCCAGCCCGAGGTGCTCGGCCTCGTACACCATGCCCATCCCGCCCTCGCCCAAGATGCCGCGGATCACGTAGCGTCCGCCGAGCGTCGTCCCGATCATCTCGCGCTGGAGGTCTCGGGTCACGGGCAGCGACGTCTCGCGCGAGGGCACCGCCGACGCCTGACGCGACGCGCCCGACGCAGCCTTGCGGTTCACGTCGAACTTCATCGGCTGCGGCGGCGGCACGTTCTCGGGCGGGTGCTCCGTCATGCGAGAGCGCGCAGGTGGCTCCAGCCTCCGGCCCGTGGTGGGGCAGACGCGCGCCGCAGCGTCATGAGGGCTGCGGCAGTGTGGACAGCGTAGAAACCGGTGACTCACCCGCTCGAACAGCCTAACACCGAGACCCGTTGATCAGAGCCTCCGATTCGCCCCGCCCACTGGTGGGTGTGGGTGCGCATCCCCGGCGCGGCGTGGGCATGGCGCGGCCACCCCCCGGGCCGGCCCGGCCACCCGGCGAGCGACGAAGAATCGAGTCGGCGCCCGTACTTGCGCGCACCCCGCGGCGGCACCGCGCCTGCATCGCGCGGCGCGATGGCCCGCCGCGTCGACACCGTCTTGGTCTTGGGCGTCGCCTTGTCGGCCGGCACGCTCGGCTGCGCGGCGCCCGCGTGGGGAGCGGCGGCGCTCGCCGCGGGCCTCTTGTCCCTCGCACGTCGTCGACCTCGACTCGCCGCGCTCGCGCTCGTGCTCGCGGCCGCGGCGGCGCTCCGCACGGTCACGCTCGTCGCGCGCTTCGAGGCCGCACGCGCGGTGATCGTCGAGGCCGGCGGCTGGCCCGCGCGGTGCACGATCGAAGGCGTCGTCGCGACCTCGCCCATCCGCGTGGGCGGGCACGCGCGCCTCGAGCTCGCGGCGGGGCAGAGCGAGTGCGACGGGGACGCCGCGATCCCGCGCGGCGCGACCGTGACCGTGCACCTCCCCGAGGGGCCGGCGGCCGACGACGACCCGCGCCGCGGTGACCGCGTGCGCGTGGTGGGGACGTTCGCGCCGCCGCAGCGCTTCATCGTCGACGACCTGCCCGACCCGCGGCCCGCGCAGGCCCGCCGCGGCGTTCTGTTCTCTGGCGGCGGTGAGCTCGAAGTGCTCTCGCGCGCCCGCTCGCTCTTCGCGCTGGTCGACGCCGAGCGCGCGCGCGTTCGGGTGCGCATCGAGCGGACCTTCTCGTCCGAGGCCGCGCCGATGGCGCGCGCGATCGTGCTCGGCGAGTCCGACCTGACGGGCGACGACGACCGCGCCTTCAGAGAGAGCGGGCTCGCGCACCTGCTCGCGGTCAGCGGCGCGCACCTGGTCGTCGTCGTGTGGGGTTTCGTCAAGGCGCTGCGCGCGGTGCTCTCGCGCGTCGAACGCGTGGCAGCGGGAGGCTTCGGCGCAGAGCGCGTCGCCTCGATCGCGGGCGTCGCGCTCGCGTGGGTGTACGCCGACTTCGCCGGAGGCAGCGGATCGGCCGTCCGCGCTGCGTGGATGACGAGCGCGGCGCTCCTGGCCACCGCGCTCGACCGCCGGCCCGTCGCGGTGCGCGCGCTCGGGGTATCGGTGCTCGCCGGCGTGCTCGCCGACCCGCTCGCGCCGTTCGACGTCTCCTTTCTCCTCTCGGTGCTCGCCACGTCGGGCCTCTTGGCGTGGAGCTCTCCGTGGGCCGACGCGATCCGCGCGCGCTGTCCGCGCGTGCTCTCTCCGGCCGCCGGCCCCGTCGCCGCGTCGACCGCCGCCACCGTCGCGTGCGCGCCGCTGCTCCTGAGGCTCGGCCCGTCGCTCCCATGGATTGGAATTCTTGCCAATGTATTGGCGGTGCCCGTCGGGGAGCTCGTCGCGCTCCCGTTGTGCCTGGCGCACGGCGTGCTCACGCCGCTCCCGCTCGCCGAGCGCGGCGCGGCCATCGCGGCGTCGGGGGCGCTCGTCGTCGTGCGCGGGATCGCGCGGGTCGCGTCGTCTCCGCGTCTGGGGGCGCTCACGCTCCCTCCGCCCACACCGGGGCAGCTCGCGGCGCTCGGCGCCGGCGCGTTCGTCTACTGGCTCGAGGCGCGGCGCAGGGTCTTGGCCGTGGCCCTCGCGCTCGTCGTCGCGCTCGAGGTCCTCGCGCGTCGCGCGGGAGCGCCCACGGGCAAGCTGCGCGTGACGTTCCTCGACGTCGGACAGGGCGACGCGGCGCTCGTCGATCTCCCCGACGGCTCGGCGCTGCTCGTCGACGGAGGCGGCCTCGTGGGCAGCCCCATCGACACCGGGGACCGCGTCGTGGCGCCGGTGCTCCGCGCCCGTCGCCGATCCCACGTGGCTCGCGTCATGTTGAGCCATCCCCACCCCGACCACTACCTCGGTCTCACCAAGGGGCTCGCGGCCGTGCGCGTGGGTGAGCTGTGGGACACGGGACAGGGCGAGGCCGAGGGCGCCGGCGGTGCGTACGCCGACCTCCTCGCGTCGCTACGCATGCGCGGCGCGCGCGTGCTCCGTCCCGGCGAGCTGTGTGGAGCCCGCGACGTGGGAGGTGCGACCGTCGAGGTGCTCGCTCCGTGCCCCGCCCACGACGCGATGCGCGGCGCGAACGACAACTCCTTCGTCGTCCGCGTCCGGTATGGCGAGCGCGCGATCCTCTTCGTGGGCGACGCCGAGCACGAAGAAGAGACCACGCTGCTGCGCGCGTCCGCGCCGTCGCTCCGCGCCGACGTCCTCAAGGTGGGGCATCACGGCAGTCGCACGTCGAGCACGGCGCCGTTCGTCGCGGCGGTGCGACCGTCGCTCGCGGTGCTCAGCGTCGGCGTGCGAAATCGTTTCGGCCACCCGCACCCGCGTACGCTGGCCACGCTATCGGCGGCCGGCGTTCGCGCGCTGCGCACCGACCGAGACGGCGCCGTCACCGTCGAGACCGACGGCCGCGCGCTCCGCGTCACGACCGCGATGCGCTGAGCGTCAGTCTCGCTCCACGATGCCGATGTAGGGGATGTTGCGGTGGCGCTCGGCGAAGTCGAGGCCGTAGCCGACCACGAACTTGTCTTCGATCGTGAAGCCCAGGTAGTCGACCTTGACGCTCACCCGAGCGCGCGCCGGCTTGTGGAGCAGCGCGCACACGTTGACGCTCTTGGGGCCGCGCGTGCGGAAGAGGTCCATGAGGTGGGCGATCGTCAGGCCCGTGTCGACGATGTCCTCGACGATGAGCACATGCTCGCCCGCGATGGGCTTGGAGAGGTCTTGCGTGATCTGCACGACGCCGCTCGTCTCGGTGCCCTCGCCGTACGAGCGCACGCCCAAGAAGTCGACGCGCAGCGGCAGGTCGATGTGCCGGCAGAGGTCTGCCGCGAAGATGAAGCTGCCCTTGAGGACCACCACGAGGACCAGGGGCTTGTCCTTGTAGGCTTGGGTGATCTCGGCGCCGAGCTCCTTGACCCGCGTCTGGATGTCCTTCGCCGACAGCATCTCGACCAGCCGTTCGCTCATGTCCCCGCTATAGCCGAGATCGGCGTCGTCGAGCCTCGGATTCGGCCCGGCGGCGCGCCCCCGCGCTGCGCCGGAACGCCTTGACCGCGCGCGAGGTAAGTGGGCAGGCTTCGCCCATGTCAGAACAGGCCGCACCGCCCGCCAACAAGCGCCTCGCCTACCTCGAGAAGGTGACGCGTGAGGGCTCGACCGACCCGTTTGCCTGGTACGGGCTCGCGCAGGAGTATCGGCGCCTCGAGCGCTTCGACGAGGCTCTGCAGACGTTCACGCAGCTGCGCTCGGCGCACGTCGACTACCTGCCCATGTACCTCATGTGCGGTCAGATGCTCGAGACCCTCGAGCGCACCGACGAGGCCCGCGAGTGGCTCACGGCCGGCCTCGACCTGGCCAAGAAGAAGGGCGACAGCCACGCCGCGTCCGAGCTCGAGTCGGCGCTCGCGACGCTGTGACCGCGGGTCGCCGGTCGGCGCTCACCCCTTGCCGCGGAGCGCGTCGCGCCGGCGCACGATCCACGCGAAGCCCGCGGCCGCGAGCCCCACGTGCAGGGCCGCGCCCCCCACGCCGCCTCCGCCCGCGGCGTCGCACCTCGAGCAGCCGCGCGACGCCGACGCGATCGCCTTGAGGTCGTAGAACGTGTCCTTGTTGGGCAGCTTGCCGTTCATCGTGACCTTGTGGACGAGCAGCGCCGGATCGACGAGCCCTTTGGCGCGCGCCGCGTCGGCGAACTCTCGCGCGGGGAGCTTGGACCTCACGAAGCCCGTGCGCTTGTCGATCGCGTCGGGCCCGTCGTAGCCACCGACGCGATCGTCGAACGCGGCCGCCTGGAGATAGAGCGCGTGATCGAAGTCGTCGGTCTCGTGGACCGTGCCGTCGTGGATGTGCACCGTGGGAAAGAACACGGTCTCGGTGAGCCGCGTGTCGAGCTCGAACGCGATGGGGTGGGGCGCGCCCGAGAGCTGCTTGAGCTGGAAGACGGCGAAGCCGTAGTCCTTGTAGGCCGGGATCTTCGCCCACACGTCCTTCGAGATGGCGAAGCGCGCGTCGACGCGATCGAAGTCGGCCACGGTGGGCACGAACGACGCGATGAAGTCGCCCACGTCGTGCACGGCGAGCTGCGACGGCGGGACGGCGGCCGCGCTCTTGGACCCGAAGAACGCCGAGCGCTCCACGTGGGGAAAGCCTGCGTCGAGCGACGAGAAGAAGTCGGGGTACGCCTTGAGGTCGACGAATCGCACCGAGCCCTCGCGCGCGGGCAACGCCACCGGAAGCGGGAGGATCATCGCCGTCGGCTCAGCCGCTTTGTACGTCATCTGGTAGGCGAGCGCTTGCACGCCGGGCTTCGTGAGCCGGGCAAAGATCGACGTCCCGTGCACCTCGGTCTTGGCAGAGAAGCAGCACATCCCCGTATGGACGCACGGCTCCAGGCGAAGTTTCAAGGCGCCACAGCGCGGTGACGCCTCGCGTCGTGAGCCGCGCGGCCGCTACTCGCGCGACGCGCGCATCGCCGCGAGCCGTGCCTTGATGCGGGCCTCTTCGCCGCGCTCGGTGGGCTCGTAGAGCGAAGCCGCGCCGATCTCGTCGGGCAGGTAGCTCTCGCCCGGCACGAAGCCGCCGGCGAAGTCGTGCGCATACTTGTAGCCAGCGCCGTAGCCGTCTTGCTTCATGAGCTTGGTGGGCGCGTTGCGGAGCTTCTTGGGGACGGGCGACGCGCCGTACTTCTCGATGAGCGCGCGTGCGCGCGTGAAGGCCGTGCCGACGGCGTTCGATTTGGCCGTGCACGCCAGGTAGAGCGTCGCGTGGGCGAGCGGGTAGAGGCCCTCGGGCATGCCCAAGCGACGGAACGCGGCGTCGGCGCTCGTGACGACTGTGAGCGCGCGTGGGTCGGCGTTGCCCACGTCCTCGCTCGCGAAGATGACCATGCGTCGCAAGATGAAGAGCGGGTCCTCGCCCGCGTCGACCATGCGCATGAGCCAGTACACGCTGGCGTCGGGGTCGGAGCCGCGCATCGATTTGATGAACGCGCTCGTGACGTTGTAGTGCTCCTCGCCGTCCTTGTCGTAGCGGAGCGGCGCCGTCTCGTCCGACGCTTCGAGCGTCTCGGCCGTGACCCGTCGCTCGCCCGTCGCCTCGGCGTGGCGGGCCGCCGCCTCGAGCATCGACAGAGAACGTCGCGCGTCCCCCTGTGCGACGCGCGCGATGGCCTCGATCGCGTCGTCGGTCACCTCGAGATCGCGCAGGGCGTCGTCGTGCGCCACGGCCCGCCGCAGGATCTGGGCGATCTCGCCGGGCGCGAGGAGGTCGAGGTGGAAGACCTTGCACCGCGAGAGCAGCGCGGCGTTGACCGCGAACGACGGGTTCTCGGTGGTCGCGCCGATGAGCGTGATCGTCCCGGCCTCGACGTG
>JAGQJA010000247.1:0-134 GCA_020430845.1 Myxococcales bacterium | reverse complement strand
CGGTAATCGAGGCGCTCCTTGGCTTCGGCGAGGATCTGCCGCAGGTCGGGCAGCGACCCGAGCACGGCGCTGAACGGCACGAACGTCGACTTGGTGCGCGACGCGATGATCTTGCCGAGCGACGTCTTGCCCAC
>JAGQJA010000246.1 GCA_020430845.1 Myxococcales bacterium | reverse complement strand
GGCGGCGAGCCCGCGACGTACGCGATGGGGCTCCGTAACCCCTTCCGCATCTCGATCGATCCACCCACGGGCGACCTCTGGATCGCCGACGTCGGCGAGGAGATGTACGAGGAGATCGATCGGGTCCGCGTCCCGGGTGCCAACTTCGGTTGGCCGTGCCGCGAGGGCGCGCACGACTACCTCACGGCGCCGCCGTCGTGCCCCACGGGCACCTCGGGCCTCGTCGAGCCGGTCTACGACTACGCGCACAACGGCGCCTCCGCGTCCGTCACGGGGGGCCTCGTCTATCGGGGCAAGGCCATCCCGTCGCTGGTGGGCGCGTACATCTTCGGCGACTTCTCCACGGGCGAGATCTCTGCCCTCGACACCGACCCTGTCACGGGCGCGACCCGCGTGCGCAAGCTCAACGATCAGGGACCGAGCGGGAGCTGGGGCGGATTCTCGGCCGACGCCGACGGCGAGATCTATGCGTTCGACGTGACGGCGCGCGTCTTCAAGATGCTCCCGGCGAGCGCCCCGCAGCCGTCGACGTTCCCGCAGAAGCTCTCGCAGACGGGCTGCGTCGACGCGTCCGATCCCACGCGCCTCGCGCCGGGCGTGATCCCGTACACCGTATCGGCCGAGCTCTGGGCCGACGGGGCCGACAAGGAGCGCGGCTTCGCCTTGCCCGACGGCGCGCGCATCGACGTCGCCGCCGACGGTGACCTCACGCTCCCGGTCGGGGCGGTGACGATGAAGACGTTCCGCCTCGGAGGCAAGCCGGTCGAGACGCGCCTGTTCGTGCGTCACGACGACGGTGATTGGGCCGGGTACTCGTACGAGTGGGACGACGCGGGCCGCGACGCGACGCTCCTCGTCACGGGCAAGGTGAAGGCCGTGGGCGCGCAGACCTGGACGTTCCCGTCGCGGGGCGAGTGCCTCCAGTGTCACACCGCGGCCGCGGGGCGGAGCCTCGGGCTCGAGCTCCCGCAGCTCAATCGCGATTATCTGTATCCTGCAACCAACCGCACCGACAACCAGCTCCGCGTGCTCGACCACATCGGCGTGCTCTCCGCGCCGCTCGCCGGAGAGCCGTCGACGCTCCCGACCCTGCCGGCGCTCGGGTCGACGGCGCCCGCCGAGGCGCGGGCGCGCGCGTACCTGCACGCCAACTGCTCGTTCTGCCACCGGCCCAAGGGCCCGACGCCGAGCGAGATGGACCTGCGCGTCGCGACGCCCTTCGGGGCCACGGGCACGTGCCAGAAGGCGCCGCGCTCGGGAGATCTGGGGATCGCCGGCGCGACCCTGCTCACGCCGGGCGATCCGGGCCGGTCGCTGATCTCGGCGCGCATGCGTCGCACGGGGCTCGGGAGGATGCCGCCGCTCGCGACGTTGCGCGTGCACGAGGAGGGCGCCGCCGTCGTCGACGCGTGGATCTCGGGGCTCGCGGGATGTCCGTGAGCGGTCCGTGAGCGCACCTTCCGCGGCTGAGCTCGGAGATCGGGTCGCGCTCGGGCCCGCGCCGTTGTAAAGAACAGCGATGGCTCGTGGCCTCTTCGCCGTGTCCTCTGCCTCCTTCGTCGTCGCGGTCGCGCTCGTCGCGTGCTCGTCCAAGGACTACGACACGGCGGGCAACGGGGTGAACGACGTCGTCGCCGCGTGCCGGATCGGCGTGCCGTGGGTGCGGACGAGAGACGAGTGCTCGGCGTGCATCGCCGCGGCGCCGGCCGCGCGCTGCGACTGCCCCGAGTTCAAGGCGTACTCGGCCGCGTGCGAGGAGCAAGCCGCCGCGCGCCGCAACGAGCCGTCGTGCACGTACGAGATCGAGACGTGCGCGCTCGGCTGCGGCACCGACTGCGACTGCGTCGACCGGTGTTACGCGAACGCGCCGGGATGCCGACGCGCGGCGAGCGCGCGCGACGGGTGCGTCGCCGAGGTGTGCGACAAGTACTGCAAGCCCTGAGCGCGCCGCTCAGGACGGCGCCGACGCGGGATCGTCGGAGAGCGAGATCGGCGCGCCGGTCTTCTTGAGCCACCAGAGCAGGCCGACGACCAGGTTGCGCTTGTCGTCGACGAACGACGGCTTCTTGCCCTCGAAGTAGTGCCCCGTGAACTGGAAGGCCCAGCCCGTCGTGAACATGGCCGCGGCGAGCGGGAGGCCGACGATCGTGGCGCCGACGGGGAGGCTCGCGGCGATGAGGGGGATGCCGACCTTGTGACAGGCTTGGTTGCGAGGGTCGGTGTGATCGGCCTCGTACTTGTGCATCAGATCGGTCCACTCGTCGTTCAGGCGAAGCATCGGCGCGCTCCTTTCTTCTGACCCAACAATGCGAGGTATTGCTCGCGTTTTCAACTCGCGTTCTGATACGCGCATGGTCAAACGAGCCACGCGCGCCGCGCCCCGAAAAAAACCGACCCAAGAGCGCTCCGTGGCCATGGTCGAGGCGCTGCTCGAGGCGGCGGCTCGCGTTTTCGTCGAGCACGGGTACGCCAAGGCGACCACCAACCGCATCGCGGCGGCCGCGGGCGTGAGCGTGGGCTCGCTCTACCAGTACTTCCCGAGCAAGGACGCCATCGCGGTCGAGCTGCTGCGGCGCTATCGCGAGGGCCTGGTCGAGCTCGTCGCGGGGCGCCTACGAGGCGTGGACCAGAGCTCGTTCGAGCCGGTCGTGCGCCAGCTCCTCGGCGATCTCGCGCGCGCCGAGAACATCAACCCGGCGCTCCACCGCGTGCTCATCGAGCAGGTGCTGCGCACCAACGCGCGGCGCGAGATGCTCGGCTTCGAGGAGCGGCTCGAGGAGGCGCTCGCCGCCGCGCTGCGTGCCGCCCGGGCGCCGGTGCCCGACCCCGAGCTGAGCGCGTTCTTGCTCGTGCGCGTGGTGCTCGGCGTGGTGCAGAGCGTGGTCGTCGATCGACCGCGCTTTCGCACGCCCGTGCTCGTCGACGAGCTCACGCGGCTCGTGGTGGGCTACGTCCGCCCGGGCGCGCCACCGCCCGCTCGAGGCTAGGCGCGATCTTCGCGGCCCACCCACAGCGCGACGACGATGAAGAGCGCTTGGAAGGGGAGGCGCGCGTAGAGAGCCGCCTTGGGCAGGTGGACGCCCTCCGGCTGCACGTCGTTGAGCGCCATGTTGATGTTGGCCGGAAAGACCGCCACGTAGAGCGCGACGAGCCCGATCGAAGCGGCGCGCCGCACGCGCCGCACGAGCAGCCCCGCCCCGCCCAGGATCTCGGCCGCGCCGCTGATGTACACGAGCGCGAGCGGCGCCGGCAGCGCCTTGGGCACGATGGCCACGAAGCCCGCGGGGCTCGTGAAGTGCAGGACGCCCACGGCCATCATCGCGATCGCGGCGATCACGCGCACGACCTTGCGCGCCGTCATCGGAGCGAACCGAAGAAGGCCCAGGTCACCTCGGCCGCGCGTTGCCAGGTCCGGTGGCCCAGCCCGGGGACGAAGCAGCTGACGAGCGGCTGGGCGCAGCCCGTCATCGCCGCGCAGGGCGGCGGGCCCCAGCTCTGCGGTCCGCCTTGGCACCGGTTGGCGTGCGTCCAGTGCTTCACGCTGTTCATGCCCTCGCTCGGGGCCACCTCACCGTCGGCCTGGCCGTGCACGACGAGCACGGGGACCGACGGACGGCCGCCGTCGCAGATGAGGTTGCCCTGGTCGTCGTAGCGGCCTTGGTCCTCGTACGGCCCGCCGCCTCCGTGCGACGCGACCGCGCGCAGGCGTGGGCCTCGCCGGCACGCGAGCTGGTTGGCCATGTACCCGCCCATGCTGAAGCCCGCCGCAAAGATGCGTGTAGTATCCACGCAGTAGCGAGACGTGAGATCCGCGACGAGCGCGTCGAAGAAGGCCACGTCGGGGTTGCGCGACGCCTGCGTGCCCAGGTCCCAGCTGCCCTGCCGGCCTTGCGGGTAGGCGAGGATGGCGGCGTCGCCGTCGACGGTCTCGAGCGGGAGCGCGGCGCGGGCGTTGGCCGGGCTGCCGCCGCTGCCGTGGAAGAGGAAGACCAGCGCGTACGCGCGTCGGTTGTCGTACGAGCCGGGGATGAGCAGGTCGAACGAGCGCGCCTCCCCGCCGACGTTCACGCGGAGCCCGCGGAGCAGTCCCTTGCCGGGGGCCACCTGCGCGCAGCCGGGCGACGGCGTCGTCGCGGGCCCCGGCGTCGGCGTCGGCGCGACGGTGGGGCCGGGCGCGGGCATCGGCGGCGGCGGGAGCGGTCCACCCGCGTAGGGCGGTGGGGCCGCGGGCGCCGAGGGCTGGGTCGGCGGCGCCGAGTCACGCAGCTCGCAAGCGGTGACGGCCAGCAGGGTCAGGGCGAGGGGCAAGGCGCGCATCGGCGGAGGTCGTTCTGGCACGGCGAGGGGCGGCGGGGCAAGCGCGTCCGCCGGTGCCCTCCGCGCGTGCGACGCGGGCGGGTCTCACGTGAGCGTGCGCAGCACGTCGCGCACGACGCGTCGTCCCTCCGCGTCGCGCCGGTGGTGGTCGGGCGCCCACCCCGCCAAGAACCGGTGATAGTCCGCGCACGCGATGGGGTAGAGCGCGCGCCACTCCGCCTCGATCGCGTCGGGGTCGACAGGTGCATCGACGGTTACGTTCGCTGCGCGCTCCGCGAGGGTCGCGCGGAGGAGCCTGAAGTACGTGTCGAGGTGGCGCCGCTCGGCGTCGACGCTCTCGCACTCGCGGCTCAAGAGGTATGCGACGTCTTTCATTCCGCAGCCTCCGCCGACGTACTGGAAGTCGACGGCGGCCACCCCACGCGCGCCCCGCGCGAAGCAGAAGTTCGCGGGCTTGGCGTCGCCGTGCACGATCGTCTTGTGCGCGCATGCCTCGAGCCGGCGGTCGAGCAGCGGCGCCGCGGCCCGGAGCGCCGCGTCCTCGATCGCCGCGAGCTCGTCGGGGCGCGTCGCGAGGTGCCAGTACGTGCCCGTCTTCCACAGGCCCTCGGGGCGCGCGCCCATGAACGTGCCGTGCAGCGACGCGAGCCACGCGAGGCACGCCTCGAGCGCCGGCGGCCGGAGGTCGCGGTGGCGCTCGGCGAACCCCGCCGCGTCGAGGTCCTCGAGCACGAGGAGCCACTCGCCGTTCGCGGCGCGGCTCGCGAGCAGGGCAGGGACGCGACACGCGTCACCACAGCGCGGCGCGTACGTCCGGTACCACGCGAGCTCGACGTCGTACGAGCGGCACTTGCGCCGGTGTCCGCGCTCGTCCGCGGCGCGCTTCACGCGCGGCGGGGGCTTGACCCACTTGACCACGGCGGTCTCGACGGCCGCGCCCGTGAGGTGCACGCGGAAGATCTCGCCGTACCCGCTCCAGAGCGACTGGACGCGGTCGCCACGCCGCGCGCGCGCCGCGCCGAGCGCCTGGGTGATCCAAGACAGCTCCTCCGACATCGCGGCGATCTTACGTGCGTTCTCCCCGCTCGTCGTCGGGGGACGGAGCCCGGTCGAGGGGAGAGAACCAGTAGTGATGCGTGACGAAGCGCACCCCGAACAGGCGCTGCTCGTGCCGCCCCACGATCGTCGCCCCGGGCACGGCCCCCGCGTCGAGCTCCGAAGGCGCGACGTGGGCGCCCACGGCCCAGAGCTCGAGGCGCTCACCGAGCGGGGCCCGGAGCGCGAGCGGACCGAGCGCGAGCCACACGCCCGCGTCGTCGTCGCGTGTCGTCGACGTGAGGGCCACCGCCAGCCGACCGCCGTCGTCCTCCGCGATGGGGTCGAGGCGCAGCACGCCGGCGATCTGACCGCCCGGGAGCGGGAACGCGGCGCTCATGTAGGCCGCGTCGTCGCGCTGCCAGGTGGCGTACGACACGACCTGCATCACCTCGCCGGTGCCTTCGTAGGTGCGGACGACGGCGCGCGCGTCGTCGCGACCGTCGACCGAGGTGTCGATGGCGAAGACGCGGGTGAGGATGTCGGCGCTCCGCTCTGGGAGGACGAACTGTCCGACCGCGCGCATCACGCGCCGAAGGAGCCTCCACGCGAGCGAAGCCGGAAAGCGCCAGTGGCTCTCGACGTGCAGCGCGAGCGACGCGGTGTCCTCGAAGAACCGGACGATGGCGGGGTGCACGCGCGACGTGTCGATGCCGGGGTTCGCGTAGTCGGCCATGCGGTCGACGATGCCGCGCGGCGCGGGACGGCTCTCGCGGTCGACGAGCGCGCCGGCTCGCGCGAAGAAGTCCGGGCCCACGCGGACGCCGCCGCGCAGTCGACTGAGCTCTGGACGCACACGCCGAGCGTACGCGACGCGATCCGCGACGCCCCCATGCGTTTTGCGACGTCCGGCCCGTGGGCTCCGCGGACGAGGTGGGAGCGCGACAGTCTGTAAATGCATGAAAGAACGAATAAAAGTGGCGACCCTCCGCTCGCGCTTCGGTCGGCACGTGGCTCGCAATGGGGT
>JAGQJA010000245.1:2367-3033 GCA_020430845.1 Myxococcales bacterium | reverse complement strand
GCGCCCGCCCACGCGCCCGCGCCCGCGTCTGCGCACGCACCTGCGTCTGCGCCCGCTCCCGCGCCCACGCCCGCGCGTCCGTTGGAGGTCATCCGCGCCGAGGTCGCGGCGTGCACCAAGTGCGCGCTCGCGCCGACGCGCAACCAGACGGTCTTCTCGCGCGGCAACCCCGAGGCCGCCCTCTGCATCATCGGCGAGGCGCCGGGCGCCGACGAGGACGCGCAGGGGCTGCCGTTCGTGGGGCGCGCGGGCCAGCTGCTCGACAAGATGGTCGGCGCGATGGGGCTCGACCCCGAGCGCGACGTGTACGTGTGCAACATCATCAAGTGCCGCCCGCCCGAGAACCGTCGGCCCGAGCCCGACGAGATCGCGACGTGCATCCCCTACTTGCACGAGCAGCTCGCCGCGGTCTCGCCGCGCGTCATCGTGGCGATGGGCAACACCGCGGTCGGCGCGCTCTTGGGCACCAAGATCGGGATCACCAAGCTGCGCGGTCAGTGGAAGCTCTACAAGGGCAAGGTGCCGGTGATGCCCACCTACCACCCGTCGTATCTGCTCCGGCCGAGCGCGCAGCAGCGCGAGGCCAAGAAGCAGGCGTGGGACGACCTCCAGGCCGTGATGCAGACGCTCGGCCTCGCGGCGCCGTCGCGACCCAAGGCCTGAAGC
>JAGQJA010000245.1:0-2281 GCA_020430845.1 Myxococcales bacterium | reverse complement strand
AGCACGGCGACGTTGGTCTGCTCGTTCTGCGCGGCGGCGAGCGCGGTCGCGGCGAGTCGCTTGTACGCGTCGACGCGCGTGTAGACGTGGTTGCCCTCGGCCGAGCAGCTCCCGCCGCGCGAGACGACGCCGACGATCTCGCCCGAGAGCGCGTCGATGGCGGGGCCGCCCGAGTCACCGCGGCACGTCGCGCGGTCGACCTCGAACTCGCGAGGCCCGAGCACGGCGCCCGTGGTCGCGTTGGCGCTCGGGCCCGTGGTGAGCACGGTGCTCTTCTCGCGCGCGACCTTCTGGCCGACGACGTTGGCGGGGCCGCCGCCGAACCCGACCGGGAGCACGACGTCGCCCGCCTCGACCGGCGCGTGCAGGCGCATGTGGAGGATGCGCGCGTTCGGGACCGGCCGATCGAGCACGAGGAACGCGACGTCGGCGTCGCACAGGACCTGGCCCTTGGGGTGGAGCGTCCGCACGGCGCGCGCCACGGGCACGTCGGCCTCGGGGTGGACACGGGCGCCGGTGTAGATGGCGATCGACGCCGGGTCGACGTCGTCGGAGAGGTGGTCGCCGTTGTGCGATCGACCGCGCGCGTCGCACGACGGCGTGGCCGTGACGGCCTTCGAGACGCAGTGCCGCGCCGTGAGCACGAGGTTGGGCGCCACGAGCGCGCCGCTGCAAAGTGTGATGTGGCTCGGGCTGTCGCCCATCGTCGTCGCCACCGCGACGACCCCGGGAGAGACCTCGTGCTCGAGCGCGCGGAGGACGCGGTCGTCGGGGGCTTGTTGGCGCCTCACACATCCCGCGCCCAGGAGCGCGGTGGTGGCGGCGACGGCGTGGACGGCGACGAGTAGGAGTGACTTGTGTACGAGGCTTCGCGGCATGCTTACCGCGGGAGAAACCGGCAGATGGACCTGCCTCCCGCTAGGTATCACTCTGGATCGGATCGTGCGCCCGCGCCTGGAGTCTCGGCCGTAACGCGTTGTTTTCGTGAGAGAATGTGCGCACGATCGACACGGCGGCGCGCGGTGTCAGTCCCGCGGGCGACCGCGCCGTGCTATACTCCGCTCGCGCAATCGGACGGCGGCGAGGGGCGCGCGCCGAGGCCGACGGGAGCGCCGCGCGACGTCACTCTCGCATGCCCTCGAGCTGCGCGTTGAGCTCGGCGCCGACGAGGATCGCGAGGCTCGTGAGCCAGAACCACACGAGGAGCACGGCGACCGTCGCGAGGCTCCCGTAGAACACCGCGTAGCCCGCGAGCGAGCTCACGTACGCGCCGAAGCCCCACGACACGACGAGCCACACGGCGACCGCGAGCCACGCGCCTGGCCACACGCGCCGCTTGATCTCGCGGGGGTGCGACACGGCGAAGCGGTAGAAGAGCGCGAGCGCCGCCGCCGTGAGCGCCGACGAGAAGAGCACCGCGAGCACGCGCTGTCCGGTCGAGCGCAGCAAGCGGATGCTCCTGCGGCGTAGCTTGCCCGCGCGCGACGCCACGCTCCGCGGGTCCGCTTGCGCCGCGCGAGTGCGCGTCGCTTCGAGCCCCGTGCCGTCCTTGGGGCTCTCGGCGCGCGCGTCCATGGCGCGGAGCGCGCGACGGCCGTCCTCGGCGACGCGATGGGGTTGGCTCGCTTCGCTCTTTCCGTACATCGCCGTGTCGAACGCGATGAGCCCCCACGAGCAGAGCGTGACGGCGAGCAGCGAGCCGACGACCCACGCGGTGGCCATGAGGCGCTTCTTCCACCACGGTCGACGTTCGGCGCCCACCACCGCCTCGAGCGTGTTCATCGCGCCGTGCACGCCGCCCGCGGCGAGCCAGAGGAACCCTGCCACGGCCACGGGCGCCATGTTCGCGCCCGCGCCGCCGAGTCGCTCGAGCTCACCCTCGATGACCGCGAGCGAGGNNCTGCGGGATGTGGTCGAAGAACGGCGCGAGCACGGCCGCCGCGCCCTTCGCGCGGACGAGGCTGCCGACGACCCAGCCCAGGAAGACCAGGAGCGGGACGAGGCTCAAGAAGAAGTGGAACGCCATCGCCGGCGCCGCGACGAGGGCGTCGTGGTAGTAGAGGCCCTGCACCAGGCGCACGACGACGCGCTTGGCTCGCTCCCGCAGCGGCGCCTCGCGCGGCAGACGCGGCGCGATCTTGCGCTTGGCCGGGGGCCGGGGCGCCACGCTCGCGCTCGCGGCTTCGTTCACGTCCGACGACACGCCCCTAGACAACCACGCGGCGCTCGGGATCGCCAACGTGCGCGCGGGGACGGTCGGGCGACGGCGGCGCAGTGAAGG
>JAGQJA010000244.1:5325-7526 GCA_020430845.1 Myxococcales bacterium | reverse complement strand
AGTATGTGCGGGCTTGCCGCGACGCTGGCATGAGCTACCGCCTTGGAAGTACGCTGCGTTGGCTGGATCGCAACGGTTTCAGCGCCGACGTCGACGTCGGCGGCAGGACAGTGAAGAGTCTCGATTACATACATGAGCTGGCTAATGAGACGGCGCCAATCACGCGCCCTGAACTGACGTCACCCGGTTGGCGAACGTTGCAAGGCGGCAACAACCGCAACAGCGTTGCGCCGCCCGTGGTGAAGGTCAACGAAATGCTCGACCTGGGCCCGGGTGAAGGTGTGCAGGGGCTGCAACTCGTTGAGAAGATTCCCGGTCTTGAGCAAAACCCGGACCAGTACAGCGGCGAAGAGCCGCCGGCCTTGCCTGCTGTCTTTCCTACAACACATGAGTCCGGCTTCTTTGTGCATCGCGTTGCAACCAGCGACGCCGAGAACGAGAAGCTGATGTGGTTCCGCCACGGGCGCGAAGCGAATCCGACGCCGCTGGAGGTTCCCAAGAACCTGCGCTACTCGCCGCGACAACAACAACCGAACCGCTGGGGCTGGGGCCGCGGCGGACCCGTGCGTCCGCGTTACAGGGTGCTGGCTTCCAGCATAGGCCGACTGCGTTGGGAACTCGACAACCGCGAAAGCGACGTTCTGTTCGCGGTGATGGGCACGGGCAGCCCCAGCCGCGAAAAGGGCGGCGATCCAACGGGCAACCAGATCCAGGGATTCGACCTGGGGGCGGACGCAGCCCTGCGAGTCACCCTGCCCAACCGCAAGATCGAGGAAAAGGGCGGCGACTGGGAGTTCCTGAAGGACACGGTGTTCAGCGGCGCGCCTCTGATCCGCAACAACAAGCTTTACATCGCGGGCGCATACACCGCCAAAGACAGCTACGAAGTCTGGATGTGCTGCTTCGACGTCACCCCCAAGGGCGACCCCAGCACAGGAGAGGGCAAGCTGGTATGGCGCACCCAGTTGTGCGCCAAGAAGCTCCAGAGCATGCCCTGGGGCGGCTGGGGCGGCAACGAGCCCGTCACGCTGCCCGAGATAAGCAGCGTCGCCGAGCAGGGCGGCATGCTGTACTGCTGCACCCATGCGGGCGCCATCGCCGGCGTGGACCGCACCACCGGCGAGTTGTGCTGGGTCGCGCGCTACGGACGCTACATCGGCGGGATGCTCGACGGCTGGTTCACCAACGCGCCGATCGCCGCCAGCGGGTTCGTGGTCGCCGCACCGTACGACCACAGGCTGGCCCTGGTGCTGGACGCGGTGACGGGTGGACACATGGCTGAATACCCGAATCGCGGACGCGGGGCGATCGGCGAATACGAGCACGTGTTGGGCGTGATGGACAACCGCCTGATCATCCAGGGGCGCTCCAAATTGTATTCTGTCGGGCTGACCAGCTTCCGCGCGGGCGGCACGCGCGAAGCCGACTGGGGTAGCCTGCACTTCGAAGCCGAGTACGCCACGGGCGACAAACCCCAGGGACGCGGCGTGATCGCAGGTGACCGCGTGCTCGTGCCGTTCACGCAGGCATCGTCGCCCTACGTTGCAATCTACGACGTGAGCTCAGGGAAGCTGTTTACCAAGGTGAAGCTGGAGGGGCTGAAGGCCGGCTCCCTGATGACCACCCTGACGGTGTACTGCCGCGGTGAGGCGTACAAAGATCCGGACGGGCTGACTCGATATCGACCCTGCACCCTGACAGACCCGAAGACCG
Organism: Myxococcales bacterium; assembly: GCA_020430845.1. Lineage (GTDB taxonomy): Bacteria > Myxococcota_A > Polyangia > Polyangiales > Polyangiaceae > Labilithrix. Next base: position 5,813 of record JAGQJA010000244.1, on the reverse strand, counting down.
GCAATGTCTACAATGTGGAACACCTCAAGAACGGCGAGACGTTCAAGTTTCCCTCCGGGGAGACCTCGACCGTAAAGAAGGAAACTTTCCTGGTTGTCGCGTCGGCCCAGTGGGTCTACGTGTACAAGGCTGAGTAGGGGCGACGCTCGCGTCGCCCGCCCGGAGGAACAGAATCCAATGGCGGAACAACAACAACTGGCAGGCGACGACCTCAAGGCAGTGCAGGAGCTTCGCGACGCGCACGACCGCATCGTCAAGCAGCTCCACAACGTGGTGGTGGGCCAGGAAGAGGTCATTGAGCAGACCCTGATCGCGATCTTCGCGCGCGGCCACGCGCTGCTGGTCGGCGTGCCCGGGCTCGCCAAGACGCTGCTCGTCGCGTCGCTCGCCGAGGCGATGGAGCTGTCGTTCGGACGCGTGCAGTTTACACCTGATCTGCTCCCGGCCGACATCACGGGCACCGACGTCCTGCAAGAAGAGGAGGGCGA
>JAGQJA010000244.1:0-5240 GCA_020430845.1 Myxococcales bacterium | reverse complement strand
AAGACGCAGGCCGCGCTGCTGCAGGCCATGCAGGAGCGCCGCGTCACGGTGGGCAGCTCCACGCACGCGCTGCCCGATCCGTTCCTCGTGTTCGCCACGCGCAACCCCATCGAGCAGGAGGGCACCTATCCGTTGCCCGAGGCGCAGCTCGACCGGTTCTTGCTCGAGATCCACGTCGACTACCCGTCCGACGCCGAGGAGCGCGAGATCGCGCGTCGCACCACGAGCGCCGACGCCGGCACCGTGCCGCGCGTGCTCGGCGCCGACGACGTGCGCGCGTTGCAGTCGCTCATCCCGCGCATGCCCGTCACCGAGGAGGCCATCGAGCTCGCGGTCGCCATCACGCGGGCCACGCGCGCGACCACCGACGTCGCCCCGTCCGAGGTCAAGGAGTACGTGCGCTTCGGCGCCGGCCCGCGCGGCTCCCAGGCGCTCGTGCTCGCCGCCAAGGCGCGCGCCGCGCTGCGCGGTCAGGCCGCCGCAGACGTCGACGACGTGCGCGACGTGGTGGTGCCCGTGCTGCGACACCGCCTGGTGCTGAGCTACCGCGCCGAGGCCGAGGGGGTGCGCGACGTCGACGTGCTCGCCAAGGTCGTGCGCGCCGTCGGCTGAGCGTCACTCGGTCACGCGCGCGCCGAACGTCGCCCCGTCGCCCACGCGGAGCACGCCGGGCGCGTCGGGGATCGCGTTCTGACCGAAGTAGACCCCGCGGTCTGCCGTGCGAAACGTGGCGAGGGTACGGAGCGGCTCCTTGGAAACCTCGGCCGTGGCCTGATCGACCGTCGTGACGACGCAGCGCGCGCACCGCTTGGGCATCCGCATGTGGAGCGTGCCCACGCGGAGCGTCGCGTAGAGGTCCTCGTCGAACGGACCCTCGCCGTCGAGGACGACGTTCGGGCGAAAACGATCCATGGGCACGGGCCGCTCGAGCCGCGCGTTGAGCTCCGCGAGCGACGCCTCGGTCGTGACGAGCAGAGGGAAGCCGTCGGCGAAGCCGACGCGGTCGCCGGGCGCGGCGTAGGCGGGGTCGACAGGGCGGACGACGTCGTCGGGCATGTGGACGACGCGCGACGGGCTCCCGACGAGCGCGGAGACGATCCGAGCGGCGTCGTCGCCGCAGTCGACCGCCTCGCACGTGTCGTCCCAGACCACCACGCGCCGGCGCGCGCCCTGGGGCGAGAGGGGCACGCGGGCGTCGTCGCCGAGCGCGCGGAGCCGCAGGTGGCCGCCCTCGATGGCCGTCTCGAGCAACGCGAGCCGCGGCGCGCCGCGCTGCGTGACGTACGTGCCCGCCGCGTCGACGACCATGAAGCGCCGGTCGTGCGCGAGGCCGCGCGCGTCGACGTCGGCCTCGCGGAGCGAGATGCCGCGCGCACCTTTGACGGGATAGACGAAGAGCCCGGTGAGCTTCACGGCCACGGCGTCTATCACACACGCGGGCGCGCCGCGGCGCGTGGCCCAAACAAAAAGATGAAAGTTTTCACGGGATACGGCAAAATTGACCGTTGAAATGGCCGAGCGATCGTCCTCGGGCGAAAAGGAGCGAGGTCGCGGGAGCAAGGACTCCGGCGACGCTGCCGCGCCCGAGAAGGGAGAGCGCAAAGGCAACGGCCGCGCCGCGTCGGCCGCATCGGCCGCGTCGGACGCGCCCGACGGCGACGCCAAGGGAGCGAGCAAGACGACGCCCCCCGCGCGCGACTCGGCGTCTCTTCTCGACGACGCCAACCGCACACCGTCGATCCCGCCGATGCCCGCGGCGGGCCCGTGGCGCAGCTACAAGGAGATCGTCGCGCAGGTCGCCACGCAGATCGTCGACGCGCAGCGGCCCATCCGCGTGCTGCAGGCGCTGCGGTGGGACAACGCGGTCGAAGAGCAGTTTCGCAAGTCGCGCTTCAAGGAGCTGCCCAAGGTCGACGCCGAGACGTACGCGGCCGCCGAGCTCGGCTTCGACGTGAAGGCCAAGGCCGCCGAGTTCGAGGACATCGCGCGCGAGATCGACGCCTCGCTCGGTGAGTCCGACGCCATCGGCAACATCTTGATGCAGACCGCGATCGAGTACCGCGACATCTGTCGCATGCTCGAAGCGCGCGGCACGCCGACGTTCTACGCGTACTCGCGAAAGCTCTACGGCTCGCCCAAGGACAAGTTCCCCGACGGAAAGCTCGCGCTCCGCGATCTGGGCCACCTGCTCTACGAGATCTTCACCAACATCGACGACGCCGCGCTCGGCCCCACGCACGAGCGGAACATCCCCGCCGACGAGGCCGCGGCCGAGCTCAACGCGCGCTTCGAGAAGTACTTCTCGGACAACACCGTGCACGTCGAGGTCGACGACGCCATCCTGGCCGACGCCGCCGCGGGGAGCGACTACGTCAAGGTCCGCTCCGGCGCGCACTTCTCGCAGCGCGACATCGACGTCCTCGAGGTGCACGAGGGCTGGGTGCACGTCGCCACGTCGCTCAACGGTCAGCAGCAGACGGTCGCCAAGTGGCTGTCGAAGGGCCCGCCGCGCACGACGACCGTGCAAGAGGGCCTGGCCGCGCTGCTCGAGATCTTCACGTTCCGGACATTCCCGCGCCGCGCGCGTCGCCTCAACGACCGCGTGCTCGCCGTCGACAAGGCCGAGGACGGCGCGAGCTTCATCGACGTCTTCGAGTGGTTCCGCACAGAGGGCTACGACGAGGACGAGTGCTTCAACAACACGCGCCGCATCTTCCGCGGGGGCGTGGTCGAGGGAGGCGCGCCGTTCACCAAGGACGCCTGCTACTGCAAGGGCATCGTCCTGAACTACGCGTTCATCCGCAGCGCCATCGAGCACAACCACGTCGACCTCATCCCGTTCCTCTTCGTCGGCAAGGTGGCCCACGAGGACGTCCCGGTGCTGGCGCGACGGGTCAACGACGGCGTCGTCAAGGCGCCCAAGTACGTGCCGCCCATGTTCCGCGACCTCAACGGGCTCGCGATCTGGATGGCCTACAGCGCGTTCTTCGCCCGCCTCGGCGGCGAGGCGATCAGCGAGCACTACGCGAAGATCTTCGCGCGCGCGGGGTGACGCTCAGCGCCCGCGGAAGTGCGGCTTGCGCTTCTCGCCGTAGGCCGTGAGGCCCTCTTTGGCGTCGGCCGAGGCGAAGAGCTCGGCCTGCAGCTCGCGCTCGAGCGTCAGGCCCTGCTCGAGGCCCATGTCCATGCCGCTCTGCACGGCGCGCTTGATGCGCCCCGCCGCGAGCGCCGCGCCCGCGGGCGGGCAGAAGCCGTGCGCGTAGTCGATCACCTCGCGGAGGAAGGCCTCGGTCGAGCCGGCCTCGATGAGCTTGTTGATGATGCCGTGATCGAGCGCCTGCTTCATCGTGAGCTTGCGACCCTCGAGCATCAGCTCCATGGCGCGCGACGCGCCGACGAGGCGCGCCAGGCGCTGCGTGCCGCCCGTGCCCGGCAGCACGCCGAGGGCGATCTCGGGCAGCCCGACCTGACCCTCGCCCGCGCGCCCGATGCGCAGGTCGCACGCGAGCGCGACCTCGAGGCCGCCGCCGACCGCGTGACCGTTGAGCGCGGCGATGCAGATCTTGGGCGTGTGCGCGAGGCGGTTGAGCGTCTCGTTGGCGTGGAGGCAGAAGTAGTATTTGAAGTTGGCGTCGGCCTCGCGGAGCATGTTGATGTTCGCGCCCGCGCAGAAGAACCGGTCGCCGTGCCCCGTGATCACGATGGCGTGCACGTCGTTGTCGAAGCGCGCCTCGAGGATGCACGCGTCGAGCTCCTTGAGCATCTCGTAGCTGTACGCGTTCACCGGGGGGTCGCTCAGCGTGAGGACCGCCACCCCTTTTTCGGTCATGTAGTTGACGAGCGCACCCATGGCAATCAGGCCTCCGAGGCCCATGTTCTACCTGGGTTGGGCTTGGTCGAGAAGGGTGGACGTGATACCTAGAGGCGAGCACCTAGAGCCCTACATGGAGCTTCCCCGCCTTATCGAGGAGCTGAAGACCCTCCTCGTCTCCGAGCTGAACCTGACCGGCCACACGGCCGCGTCCATCGACGACGACGCCGCCCTCTTCGGCGAAGGTCTGGGCCTCGACTCGCTCGACGCGCTCCAGATCGCCATGCTCGTCGAGGAGCACTTCGGCGTGCGCGTGCCCGACGGCGACGAGGCGCGGCCGCTGTTTCGTTCCGTGCGAACGCTGGCGGAGTTCGTCGCCCGGGAGCGCGCGGCGCAAGAGCCGAGCGGCGCCGGCGCGCCTTGAGCGTCTGCATCACCGGCGTCGGCGCGATCACCGCGCTCGGCGACGACGCGGAGCAGACCTTCGCGCGGGTGCTCGCGGGCGAGCGTGCGTTCGCGCCGCTGACGCTCTTCGACGCCGCGGGCTACCGCGTCGCGCGCGTCGCCGAGGTCCGCGCGGTGCCGCCGTTCGACGGCGAGGACGTCACGGGGCGATCGCGCACGAGCGAGATGGCCATCCGCGCGGGGCGCGAGGCCCTCGCCGCCGCCGGGCTCACGGGCGAGGCGTCGCGGCAGGGGCTCGGCGTGGGGCTCGTGGTGGGGAGCACGACGAGCGGCATGTTCGAGACCGAGGCGCTGCTCGCGGCGCTCGCGGCGTCGCCCGACGCGCCCGCGTTCTCGAGGCAGCGGCTGCTCAGTCATCCGCTGAGCGCGGCGACCGAGCGGGTCGACGCGGCGCTCGGCCCGTTCGATCGTGTACGCACGCTCTCGAGCGCGTGCTCGAGCGGGGCGAACGCGCTCGTCGTGGGCGCCTCGTGGATCGAGCTCGGCCTCGTCGACGTGTGCCTCTGCGGCGCGTCCGACGCGCTCTGCCGCGTCACCCTGAGCGGCTTCGGCGCGCTCGGCGCGCTCGACCCCGACGGCGCGCGTCCGTTCGACGTGGCGCGGCGCGGGCTCACGCTGGGGGAGGGGGCGGGCTTCGTGGTGCTCGAGCGCGCCGAGGTGGCCGCCGGGCGCGGCGCGCGCGTCGTCGCGTGGCTCTCGGGCTGGGGCGTCGCGTCCGAGGCTCACCACGTGACCAACCCCGAGCCGACGGGGGCGACCGCGGCGCGCGTGATGGAGCGCGCCATGGAGCGGGCAGGCATCGGGCCCGCCGACGTGGACTACGTCAACGCGCACGGCACGGGCACGCCGCTCAACGACGCGATGGAGACCCGGGCGATCCGCGCGGCGCTCGGCGATCGCGCCGACGACGTCCCGGTGTCGAGCCAGAAGGGACAGCTCGGGCACACGCTCGCCGCGGCCGGCG
>JAGQJA010000243.1:4196-19545 GCA_020430845.1 Myxococcales bacterium | reverse complement strand
CGTCGGCGAGCCAGTTCTCGCAGGAACGCACGCTGTGCTCCAACTCATGGCGAAAGAACGACTTGAGCTGTGGGTACGGCTCGCCGATGTGGAGCTCGTCTTCGAAGTCCGACGCCCCAAGCGTGATGGTCATGTGGAGTGTGCGCTTCATGGTTGGGCCCCCTTCGGCGCGCCGCGCGCGGAGTTGCGGGACTCTACGCGCCGGTCGCTTCGCTTCGCGCGACGTCGTCACTCGCCCGCGAGGTGCCTGCAGGACGGCGAGGCCGAGCGACATCGCGGGCGCCCCCGACGATAGAGCGAGCCTCGCCGCGCCTAGTCGTCCACGAGCTCCGAGCGCTTGTAGCCTTGCGCGAGCAGGTGGGCGAGCCACCGCTCGAGCGCCTCGCGGAGGAGCGGGGTGGGCATCTCGAAGCGATTCAAGGGCTCCGCCTCGTACGCGTTGTGGAAGCGCGCGGTCGTCGCGTCGATCTCGATCTTCCACGCGTTGCCGTAGCCCGTGTCGATGGGTTCGCCGGCAAGGGCCGTGCGTACGTCGGCGAGCCAGTTCTCGCAGGAGCGCACGCGGTGACTCACCTCGTTGCTAAAGAAGGACTTGAGCTGCGGGTACGGCTCGCCGATGCGGAGCTCGTCTTCGAAACCCGACGCCCCGGGCGTGATGGTCATGTGAAGTGTGCGCTTCATGGTTGGGCCCCCTCGGCGCGCCGCGCGCGGAGTTGCGGGACTCTACGCGCTGGTCGCTTCGCTTCGCGCGACGTTGTCCTCGCCCTCGAGGTGCAACTCTGCCTGGAGGACGGCGAGGCCGAGCGATACCGCCGGCGGGCAGCCTCACGTAGAGCGCGCTTCGCCGCGCCTAGTCGTTCACGAGCTCCGAGCGCTTGTAGCCTTGCGCGAGCAGGTGGGCGAGCCACCGCTCGAGCGCCTCGCGGAGGAGCGGGGTGGGCATCTCGAAGCGATTGTAGGGCACCCGCGCGTAGGCGTTGTGGAAGCGCGCGGTCGTCGCATCCATCTCGATCTTCCACGCGTTGCCGTAGCCCGTGTCGATAGGTTCGCCGGCAAGGGCCGTGCGCACGTCGGCGAGCCAGTTCTCGCAGGAACGCACGTTGTGCTCCACCTCGTCGCTAAAGAACGACTCGAGCCGCAGGTACGGCTCGCCGAAGCGGGGCTCGTCTTCGAAGCCCGACGCGCCGGGCGTGATGGTCATGTGAAGTGTGCGCTTCATTGGTTTGGCCCTTTTCGGCGCGCCGCGCGCGGAGTTGCGGGACTCTACGCGCCGGTCGCTTCGCTTCGCGCGACGTCGTCCTCGCCCTCGAGGGGGTGACGGAATCAGCCCCGCGACGCTTCCAACATCCGCCGCAACTTCCCCCGCGAAATCCCCAGCCGCCGCGCTGCTGCGCTCTCGCTCCCCGCTTCGGCGAGCGCGCGCTGCACCTGCTCCAACGTGACGCCGCTTGCGCTCGTGCTCGTCGCTCCGGCGAGCGGGCCGAGCACGCGTTCGACGGTCTCGAGGCGGAGCACGGGCGGCGGCTCGATCCTCGCGAGGCGCTCGAGCGTCGAGGCGACCTCGCGCACGTTGCCCCCGCGCCACTCGTGGAGCATGAGCCGCTCGGCGGCCTCGACCTCGACTTGCTCTCGGGCGAACGACTCTCCGCGTGCCGCGACGATGGCCTGCGCGATCGAAAAGAGATCTTCGATGCGCTCTCGGAGCGGCGGCAGCTCGATGCGCGCCGCCGCGAGACGTGCGAGCAGATCGCGGCGGAACCCGCCCTGCTCGACCATCTCCTCGAGAGAACGGTTGGTCGCGGCGACGACGAGCACGTCGACGTGCGTGGGGCGCACCGCACCGACAGGCAATACCTCTCGATTGTCGAGCACGCGAAGGAGCTTCGCCTGCAGGTCTAGCGGCAGCTCGCCGATCTCGTCGAGGAAGACCGTACCGCCGTTGTGTGCGGCGAACACGCCGTCGGAGCCCTTGCCGCTGCCGGAGTAGGCACCCGCCACGTAGCCGAACAGCTGCGACTCGAAGACGCCTGCCGCGACCCCCGCGACGTTGACGGGCGCATACTTAGTGGCTCGCCCGGCGGCCTCGGCGACCGCGCGCGCGATCAGCTCCTTGCCCGTCCCCGTCTCGCCCTCGATGAGCACGTTGGTCGGCTGGCGCGCGGCGATGGTCTCGATCGCGTGGACGACGCGGCGCAGGCCAAAAGGACCGACGAGTCGACCGAGCGGCGGTGACGGCGCGTCCCCACCGACGAAGTCGTCGCGATAGACGAGCAACGTGCGGCCCACGCGGATGAGCGCGCCGTCCGAGATGGGGACGCGCTCACCCGACCCGAGGCGAGCACCGTTGACCCAGCATCCGTTGCGAGACCCTGCGTCCTCGATGAATAGGTTTCCGCCCGGTCTATGAAACGCGATGTGCCGCCCAGAGATGCGCGCGTCGACGACGCCGTTGCGCTCGAACCAGTCGCGGCCCACCACCTCTCCCGCGACGGGGAAGGGCAGGGCGCGCGGCTCGGGGAACGCCACGACGAGCGCCGCTCGCTTTGCGCGATCTTGTTCGCGGCGCGGCCCGTCGTGCTCCTCGGTGCGGACGGTGGCTGGCTTGGTGGACGCCACCTGGGGAGCTTATCGCAGGCGAGAGGCGTCGAGGAATGTGCGTCGTGCCCTCCGGTCAGCGGGAAGGGCATCTGCCGCTCGAGAGCATCTTGAGAGCGCCCCGCACCGTCCGGTTTTCGCCCGACTGAAGGGACCGCATGCAGTACGCGCGTGCTGCCTCGAAGTTCCCATCGTGGCACTCGACCAAGCACATGTTGTAGAGGATCATTCGACGGAGCTCTCTGTCTGACGGATTGAGATCGAGTGCCTCCTGACATTCTTTTCGCGCTATCGCATTTTCCGCGCCGATGTGGTCGTAGCATCGGCTCGACGCGTCCCACGCACGCGCGTACACAGTGGGCGTTTGCGTGCCGGGGATAGCGGGGTCACTCGGCCTTGCAGTCGCTCCAGAGCCGGGAGGCGAGGCACCAGTATCAGCGGTCACAGCGGCAGTGCTCTCGCCCGAGCCACGTAGCACGAACGCGCAGAACGAAATGCCGAGCGCGCTCAACACGCTGGCCGTTACGACGAGCGCTCGAACGGAGCGACCTTGCGCCGGTTTGCGCCCCGGATCCGATGGCGTCGGTCGGGGCGTGTGGGCGACTGGCAACAAAACAGTGCCAGGAGCATGTCGCGATACTTCGGTGTCACGCGCCCGGCTTCCGCGTTGAGGCGAGTGGTGCTCTTCGGTTGTGGCTGCCTTCTTCGGCGGACGCAAGCACAAGTCGGACTTGTTCGCGACAGCCTGCTCCAATGCATCCCAGAGTTCTCCCGCCCGCTGAAACCGATTCCGCGGGTCCACCGCGAGCCCCCGCTGAAGCACGCTCTCCACGGCGTCCGTCGTTTGCACGCCGAAGTGACGCAACGTCGGACGCTGGTTCAGGTCCAGAGCGTTCGCGCGCTGAACGGCAGTGTTGTCGCTGCCCAACGCGCTCCGACCCGTCACCACCTCGACGAGCACGAGCGCCAGCGCAAATACGTCCGTCCAAGGACCCGTCGCGCCGAGGTTTCGATCCCACTGCTCGGGAGCGCCGTACGCGCTGCTGAATGCGCGTACCCCCATTTCCGTGGTCTTTGCCGCGGCGACGCTGCGCGCATCTCCCATCAGCTTTGCGACGCCGAAGTCGAGCACCTTCACGCTCGGCTGCCCCTGCACCTCGGTCAAGATCAGGTTCCCGGGCTTGACGTCGCGATGCGCGACGCCCTCCCCGTGCGCCACATCGAGCGCGCGCGCGGCGGGAGTCAACAGGGCCAAGGCCTCGGCGAACGCGCGTCCTCCGCTCCGGCGCGCGAGCTCCTCGGCGAGCGTCTCCCCTCGGAGGAGCTCGAGCACCAGGAACGGCGTCCACGCGCCGTTCGGTGAGATCGCCTCGCCCACGTCTATCGCGCGCACGATCGACGGGCTCGCGCTCGAGAGCCGGAAGAGAATCTTTCCCTCGGCCTTGAAGCTCTTCGAGAACGCGTCGCGCTTGTGAAGAGGGAGGGTCTCGAGTCGCAGGAACTTGATCGCGACGGGCTCGTCGAAGCCCAGATGGTGAGCGGCGTAGACGACTCCGAAGCCGCCCTCGCCGAGAACACCGTCGATGCGGTACTTGCCCTCGAGTGTCGCGCCCGCCCAGCCAAACGGATCGTGCTTCTCTGTCGGGCGCGTCCCCATCGCGAGATCCCAGTCATGAGGGTACCCGGTCAGTCGAGCGATCACCACGCACGAGTGTGCGGTCCTACTCACGATCGCGTGGACGATCGTCTGATCGCGATCAGCTCGCGCGTCTTCGGCACAGATCGCGGACAGCGGCGCAGGCGCGGGCAACCGTCAATCTCGCAGAAAATTGGGCCGCTCATTCGTGGCACTCGGCGTGCTGAGGGCTTCCCAACGCGGACGGCGGCGTCGGACGGACCGACGGCGTGACGCCGCTCTTGGAGGCCTCGAATGTTGCGTACTGCCCTCGGACTCGTGCTCTCGGCAGCGGTGGCTGTGTCGTCGACGATCGCCGCTGGTCGCGTCGCGGCCCGTCCGAGCGCGGCAGTTGCCCAAGCGCCCGTCGCTGCACTGCCCGTCTCTGGCCCCGCGTCCAGTGTCGGCGTTGTCGGGTCTGCGCATCCGACGGGCTCCTCGGTCGACGCGAGCATCATGAGGGCGCGCGTCGCCGCAGAGGCCGCGGGCTGGCGTCACGAGGAGACCTCGCGCGTGCCGGGGCGAGGGCTCGCGTTCGTGCGCTACGGCAGCCCAGCGACGCCACAACAGGGTCTGTTCGAGCTCGTCGGCGCGACGGGAGCGCCCCAAAGGATTCAAGCGAGCATGTTTCGTGTCGTCACGCCCAGGGCGGGGGGCACGCTCTGGGACTTGCGCGGCGACGGCGCCCGATTCGCGATCGTCGAGACCGAAGAGTGTGGCGCCAACTGCCAACCCGCAGAGCATCACGTCTTCGAGGCGCGCGGCGACTCATGGGTCCGTCCCGTGTCGGCTCCGATGCGCCCGACGGAGGGGCGCGACGAGGACCTGGACGGCGTCCCCGAGTTCCCCGTCGCCCTCGCGCACCTGAAGATCGCGTCATGCGCGCGCGTGGCGTGCGGCGCGACGTACGAGCTTGCGGTGGAGGTCGAGGGGCTCGAATCGTGGGACGGCGTCCGGTTTGCGAGAGATCTTCTCGTGCTGAGGCGGCTCTACATCGGGCGACTCGCCGCCGCGGGCGCTGCCGGAGCCGCGGCACGCGCGCGTCCTGACAAGGCGAACGTCTGCCCCATCGACGCACTTCAGGCTGCGTCGAGCATCTTCATCTACTTGCGCATCCACGGCGTCGGCGCGGCCCAGGCGCTCGCCGAGGCCGACAAGACGATGGCGGGATATTCGACCGACGCGTGCAACCGCGTGGGGCCGCAGGCGGGGTGGTTGAGCGATGTTCGGCCGTGGTCGGCGCTGCGAGCGGAGTTGTTCGGGATCGCGGTGCCGCAGATGACCCGCGGGCCCTTCACCCGCAAGGGAACGGGGGCGTCTCGGTGATGATCCAATCCCCGCCATCGAACCTCACTGGCGCGGCCGCTCTCTCCGAACGCCTCGTCGTCATCGTCGCGACCACTCCCGCGAGAAGCGCTCTCCTGCGCCGCGCGCTCGCGTCCGTCCGCAGTCAGACACGAGCCCCTGATCGCGTGGTGCTCGTCCTCGACCGATTCGACTGCGAACGGGACACCTCACACGACGGGCATACGCCTGCTCTCGAGGTTCTACGCAACCGACGTACGACGGGCGCGGCGGGAGCGTGGAACACCGCCATCGACCATCTCCTGCGGAGCGAGGCGGACCCGACGCGTGTATCGCTCTGCTTCCTCGACGACGACGATTGGTGGGAGCCCGAATACCTTTCTCACATCGCCGATGCGTTCAACGGCAGCGTGGACGTCGTTGCTGGCGCTCTGCAACGGAGGGACGCGCGCACCCCAGCGGGGCGCACGACGGCGCCACCTGCGGAGCTCGACACCGACGCGTTCCTCGCCGGAAACCCGGGCGTACAAGGCTCCAATCTCGGCGTTCGGCTCTCCACCATCGTCGAAGCGGGGTGCTTCGACGAAGCGCTCTCGAGCTGCACGGACAGAGACCTCCTCCTGCGCCTGATCGACCTGGGCGCGTGCTATCGGCCGGCGCCCTCGGCCGTCGCGGTGCATGACACGCTGCACGGGCTCCCGCGCGTCAGCGACCACGGCGCGCCGAGCAAGATCGAGGGGATCGACACCTTCTACGCAAAGTGGAAGCCGCGTATGGCCCCGCACGTCGAGGCCGCGGCGCTCGCTCGGGCTCACGAGCTGTTCGGTTGGGTCCCGACGCCGGCGCAAGAACTGCCCGAGCCCGTGACGCGTCGACCCCAGACGGACGATCCGATCACCCTTGTGATTGGGATCACTGTCGACGGATCTCGACCGGAACGAGCGCTCGAATTGATGGGCGATCTCGCGGCGATACATGGCCATGCCCGGGTGGACGGACAGTGGATCGTGATGCTCGAGAACGCCGATTCGGACGGCTTCGTACGCGTTCTCACGCGCGCGCGCACCATGGGTCTTCGTGTTCTGCCCATCCGCCGGGAAGATCAAGCGCGCCTGGCACCCTCGCTCGGCATTGCCTCGGACGAGCTCGTCGGCACGGCGTCGATCGCCGTGTCTCGAACAATCCTCCAGCTCTGCGTGGGTACCCTGGCGAAGCGCGTGCCGAGCGCCGTCGCTTGGATCCTCGACGACGACGCGCGAATCGACGTCGACCACGACGTGCTTGTCGATGACATCGCGCGCGCGCGCGCCACGGGAGTGGACGTTGCGATCGGCCGGATGACGGGCGCACCCCCGGTCCCACATGCGTGCTCACTGCGCGTGCAGTGCGTGGACCTCGCCCACCTTCTTCTCGCCGCCGGCCGAGCGAGCGCCGACGAGGCCCCACCCGAGCACCGAACCAGCAATGCGAGATGGTCGCGAGGACGGAGCGACTACTACTACGATCTGGCGAGAGCCGAGACCGACCGCGTCGAGACGCCGTTCCTTCCGCCCATCTCGGCCGCGGACTGGCTGACGCTTCTTCAGAAGCTCGAGGTGCCGCTCGAAGGGATTCTTCGCGGCGAGCAAGTGTTTCGACCGGTGACGAGCCCCTCCGAGGACCCGCTCGCGCTCCGCGCCCCATCGAACACGCGCGGCGGCAACACGTTCGTGTTCCGTCACGAGCTCCTCACGTCCATCCCCAATCTGAGCCCGCGCATCGGTCCGCGACGTCTACGGCGATCAGACATGCTCTGGGCGTCGGAGGCTCGCCATCGAGCAGGCGCCCTCGTCGAGGCGATCCCCATCTGCGTTCGTCAGGACAGGAGCCACGACGAGTGTGAGCCGTTCGACCGCGATCGCGTGCGCGACGACATCGTCGGGTACGGATTCTCTCGTGCGTTCGAAGAGGCGCTGTCTGATGATCTCTCGAACGACGAGCTCGTGAAACGAGCGCGAAAGTACGCCGCGGAGCGGTACGCGGCGCTTGCGCTCTCGGTCTGGCGAGCTCGCGGTGCTTGCCGCACGATTCGCCGCGCGCTCGACGGTGGCGCTTGGTGGTCTACCGATCCGCGCCTCCACGGGTTCCGTGCTTCGCTGAGCAGACTCCTGAATCGACTCGAGGCGGATGTCACCGTCGACGCCCTCCGCTCGGTGGAAGCGGACGTCGCGACCGCCCTCGCAGACCCCGCCCTCACGAGCTTCGATGTTGGACGAATGCGGCCAGCGTCTGTATCGCTCGCCGAGCAGTGGCTGCTCGCCGCACGCACGGACAATGCGCGCGCTCTGCTCGAAGAGCACCTCGACGTGCTGGGCGCCGGGTCCGAAGGCGTGGTCTTCGCACGCGGTGCAACATGCGTGAAGGTCTTCGACCTCTGGACGAAGCGGGAGAGCTCGACGTTCGCCACGTTCAACGGCGCGATCATGTCTTCTGGCGTCACGCCACGGCTGCAGTCGGCCACCACACGCGTAGGCGTCCACGTCGTAGAGCTGGAGCTCGAGCGCACCACCGAATATCGCGGTGGTCACGGGCCGTCGCTCTACGCGCTCCTCTCCCAGTTGATTCGGCGCGGTCTCGTCTACACGAACCTCCACCCGTCCAACCTGCGGCTCACACTCGCAGGTGAGCTGCGGATCATCGACGTCGGGCGATCCTTCGTCCGCTCGCAGAGCACCTCCGAAGTCGCATGCATGGTTCGCCGCGCGATGATCGTGTGGCGCTGGGCGAGTCACCCTTGTCTGAAAGACTTGCTGCGCCGCGCCATCAAGGACGAGGACATGGCCGAGGCCGCGGGCTGGCGTGCGCTGTTCACGGCGTTGACGAGCGAGGAAGCCAAGCTGCGTCTCGACGCTCGCCTGGCGGAGCTTGCCGACGACCACGGGGCAGTCCTCGACTATGGCTGCGGCAAGCCACGAGCGCTCGCTCGGAGACGCGCGACGCGCGCCTTGGTTGCGTTTGACGTCGACGGCGCGCTTGCGGCGCGCTGGGAGGGCGAGGCACCGGCCGCGACGTTTCTCAGCAGCCGCGAGCAGCTGCGGCAACGTCGCGAGAGCTTCTCGACCGTGGTGTGCTCGCTCCTTCTCTGCACACTCGAAGACGACGACGCGCGCCGTGTGCTCGAGGACATCAAGCTCGCGACGGCCCCCGGCGGTCGGATCGTCGTGGCGGTGTGCGATCCAACCAGCCTGCACGTGCACCGCGCGCAATCCCAGGCGCGGGCGAGTCACGGCACCTTGTACGAGAGCGTCGCGACCTACCAGAAAGACGTTCGGCCAGGCGGCCGCCGGCGTGAGGTGCACCGCTCTGTAGAGGCCTATCGACGGTTGTTCGCCCGCGCGGGGCTCGAGGTGCAAGCGGAGGAGACGATCGACGAGCTCGATCTGGAGCGATTCGAGCGCGTGGGCGCCTTCATTCTCTTCCATCTCTCGGTGCTTCCCGCACTCGGCGTCAAGACTTCCCTCCTCATCAAGGTCTGCGCCATGGATGCCTCGGCGGCGACGGCGCAGATCGAGCACATCGCTCGAGCGCTCGGACGACCCCGGGCGTTCGACGAGATCGTCACTGTTGTGGACACCCATCCTGGGCCGTTCGCGCGAGCGCACTGCAGTGGCGATCTTCCCGGTCTACTCCGGAGCGTCGACGCTTTGCTTGCGCGCGGCGTTGTCGATCGTGTCGTGACGACGCCAAGCGATGCGGCAGAACGTGGGCGGGTGTGCTCACGGTGGTTCGGCCTCCACGCGGCGTGCGCGCGTGCGCAGAACGGCCAGCCAACCGTCACGTTTCTCCATGCGCTCGACACCTGCGTTGGAGAGCTCGTCCTCCACGTCGATGCGGACGCCATGGTCGCGCGCACCGATGTTTCGCTCGACCTGATCGCGGAGGCTGCCGCGGTCTTCGCGCGAGAGCCGGATGCCGTAACCTTGTCGCTCTCGGCGAGGTCGACCCCGCCCGGCGTGTCGACGTCGGGCGCAGCATCGCCGTTCAGAGTCGAAGCGACGGGCGGATGGCTGCACATGTCGCGGCTTCGTGCACTGCATCCCTTGCCGAACGCGCTCGTCGACGAGAGCCTCGAGCTGCCCTGGCATCGCTCGCTGGACCGAAGGCTCGAAGCTCAGCCCCGGACGTCACTTCGGTATCGCTCCGCCGGACACTGGTACGCAACGCCGGACAACGCGCGCAAGCTCGATCTGGACGAGCACATGCTCCTGCTGGACCGCATCGAGGCGGGTTGGTCCGCCGCGGCGCGCTCGACGACCAGCGTGCTCGGGCCCGTGGACTCGTGGATGGGGCCTGCGCACGAGGAAGACCTCGTGGTCATCGTCATCGGGCGAGATGTCCCACCCGGTCGCATCACCCGTTGTCTCGACTCGCTCCGAGGGCAGACCCTCGGCGGCTTTGGTCTCATCGTGGTCGACGACGCATCCAGCAACGGCGCGCAAGAGATCGTTCGCCGCGAGCTCGCGACGTTTCCCGTCCGGTCCACCTTTGTCGCGCGGCGAGCACGCGCCGGGCTGCTGGCAAACACCGCGATGGCCGTGCGCCACCTCATTGCGCAAGCGGACGCGATCGTGGTTCTCGTCGATCTCGACGACGCGCTCGCTTCACCAGATGCGCTCAGCCGTGTGAGCGATGAGCATCGACGCGGCGCAGATCTCACGGTCGGATCCATGCTTCGTACCGATCGCCCCGGGGTCGCGTATCCGGCTTGCTTCGACAATCCGCGCGGGCAGCGCGGAGGAAACGTGTGGCAGCATCTGCGCTCGTTCCGCAAGGGGCTCTTCGATCAGATCGATGAACGCGATATGCTCGACGACGACGGGCAGCCGTTCGAGCTCGCGACCGACTGGGCGTTCATGTTGCCGTTGGTCGAGCTTGCCAAGCATCCCGTGCAGATTCGTGAGGCGCTCTACCTGCACGAACCGGGCGAGGAGCGCGATGGTCGCTACCGACGGCAGCGCGAGGCTGCCATCTCGCAGATTGTCAGGCGCCCCCGATACCCACGCTCGCTGTCGTTTGCGGAGCGAGCGCGGCGCATCCCCGTGCTCTGCTATCACCGTGTGCTCGCCGCGCATGCACCCGCGGCCTATCGCGCCCGCGGTCTCGTCGTCGCCCAGCCCGCATTCGAGGCTCAGCTCCGTCGACTGCGTGAAGACTTTCGCATCCTCGACCTCCAGAGCTACCAGCGCATTCTGGATGGCCGCGAGGGTCTGCCGAATCGCGCCGTCCTGATCACGTTCGACGACGGCTACCGTGACTTCCAGACGGACGCCCTCCCGGTGCTCGACCGCGTCGGGGCGCCGGCCGCGTTGTTCGTACGGAGTGCGCTCATGGACGGCTTGCCGTCGTGGGCCCCGCTCGACCTGCTCTACCACGCCTGCCCAGAAGTACCGCGCGACGAGCTTCGCGCACTGCGCGCGGACGTCCTCGGTCGCGAAGGCGCGCAGCAACTCGAACGTGTCCTCGGCATCGCGCGGGCTCGCGACGCGGGCATCGATGCGACGTGGCGCCGAGAGCTCTACCTGTCCACCGATGACGTGCGCGACCTCGCTCGGCGCGACGGACTGGCGGTCGGTTTTCATGGAGCGGACCACACGCCATGGTCCTCCCTCGCCTCCGCGCACCGGCTTCGCGAGTGGGAGGCGGGCGCGCGCTTCTTGGAATCGTGTGGGGCGTCGCCACGCGCTTACGCGTTTGCCAACGGTGACGCCACGGGGCTCGACGATGTGCCGAGCGACGCCTTCGAGCTCGGCTTCGTGGTTCGTCCGGCGGGAGCCGAGATTTCTCGACTTACGATTCCGAGGCTGCTCGTTCCGGATGACGCCGTGTGGGTAGACTCATTGCTCGAACGATGGGAGGCCTTGGTATGACGCGTCGTCTGCTCCTTGGTGTGATCGGTGACGCGGCAGTCGGCGAAGAGGATGCCCGCTACGCCCTTGCTCGCGAGGTCGGTGAGCGCGCCGTGGACGCGGGGTTTCGGATCCTGTGCGGCGGCCTCGGCGGCGTGATGGAGGCCGCGTGCCGGGGAGCGAGGCAGGCCGAACGCTACGCCCCGGGAGACACCATCGGCCTTCTGCCCGGATTCGATCCCAACGAGGCAAACGCTTGGGTCGACATCCCCATCGCCACCGGGCTCGACCACCTGCGCAACGGGCTCGTCGCGAACGCCGACGCGGTGATCGCCATCGGTGGCGGTGCCGGGACGCTCAGCGAGATCGCGTTTGCCTGGATGTACAAGCGCCCCATCGTTTGTCTGGCCACCGAAGGCTGGAGCGGGCGCCTGGGCGACACGTCCCTCGACGACCGTGGTGATGCGGAGCGGGGGCCCGTGCTCATCTCGGTGAGCAGCGCCGAGGAAGCCGTGCGGATCGCGGCAGCGCGGGCAGCGGGCGCGACGCGGCGACATGGGGGCGTTCGTCGGCGTGCGGGGTGAGCGACTGCTGTGGACTCGCCTGCTCCGGGCTTTGCCTGGGTCGATGCTGATCGAGCGGGCCGCGAGCGGCGCAACCGCCGCGCCGCGACCCAAACGACAGTCGTCACCAGTGCGATCAAAACTGCCGCGAGGAAGTGTGGTCCAAGCGAGACTGACCTTACTGGACTTGCTTCTGCGAGTTGACGCGGGCGCTCATGCGCGGCGCGTCGGTCAACCCGGCGCGAATTCTATCGCGAGCCAGGGCGTAGCGAATCACGTTGCCCACGAACGGTGCTGTGCTCTCCCAGGCAAGTTCCACGCCGTGAGGCAACTCACCAAGGACGATCTTGTCGCCGCGCACGAGGTCTCCGGCGCCGTGTACGGCGAGTTGCTCCCGAACGAGCTCACGCTTCACGGCGCCGCGCCGCCCGACCGTCATGGCGCCGCTGTGAGCAATGGTCATGGCGCGGCCCCCGGCGACGAATGTTTCGTCGAGCCCCATCTCCAGGGAGATGTGAGACGAGGCTCCGTCGTCCACGGCGGCGATGAGCATCGTGCGCCCCCGCCGCGTCCCCCAGAGAGCGTGCCCCGTCACCTTGGCCTGGGCGAGGACGGTCAGACTGACGACATCGTAGCTTTTCTTCCTCGCGGACCGAACCAGGAAGGATCGGTAGTACCTCGACGCCCAGACCCCGCCAGCGTGATTTCCGAAGCTGCGGGAGCGCTGGCCGAGGTCCCGCTCGACGACGATGTCGCCTGAACGAATGGGGACGGCGATCGGGTGCGTACCGTCCGCAAGTAGCCCCAGGAGATTGAGCGCGAACGGGGCTAGCGCGTCCGGCGAATCTTCGCCGATAAACCAATTCCGAAGCCCCTGCTCCTGGATGGTACGGCGAGCAGCCTCAACGGTCGCAATGTCCCGGAACTGCCAGCGGAGGAACTGCTCCTCGGGCGCCCACCGCAAGCGCTCTCCTTTGAGCAACGCCTTCCAGCTAGGTACGCGCTCGATGCGCGTCCACTCCCCTCTACGACGCGCGTAGGCGATTCGCTCCTCGCCGTTTGTCAACACGATCAGTTTGGCCTCGAGGGGAGTCGCATACCGGATGGCCTGGTCCCTCACTCGATCGTCCAAGAGAACGCCCGGGCGCTTGCACTCGACGACCATGAGCGCCTCGCCGAACTCGTCGTCCGCACCGGGAGCGAACGCGATCACGTCAGACCGACCGCTCGCTCCACGCCGCCGTTGGTTGAATTCTGTTCGCAGCCGTTCCGCGGGAAAGCCGAGGTCACCCATGAGCCAATCGACGGTGTCTTGCCGAACGGCTTCCTCGGGTGTGGCTTGGATCAGATATCCACGGATGCGATCGAGGTAGCAATTGATGGATCCACGTCGATACGTTTCCCTTGCCATCCCACCCTCCCAATGCCCACGACAGCCGAACACCCCGTGGGCATGTCGAGAATACCCGGATGCCGAATCGTGGAGCGACCCAGAGTGCGCATGTCTGAGCACACGTTTCATCACCCTAGAGGAGTGACGGCTGCGAGCTCTCTGTCGGAGCACGTCGACCCTTGCCGCCGCGGCTCAACTCGTGGAAAGCTCGGAGAGTGCGCGGAGAGGGGGGATGACGGACGCCGACACAACTGTGCGACGCAGCCCGCGACGAGCAAGTCGAACCGCTGAACAGCAGGTCAGTCGCGTCTATCTGCAGCACCCCTTCGGGCCGGACGCGCGAGCATGCTGCGTCAGATGATGCCCTTCGCGCACCCCCGTCTCCACACCCCGACGCGCCCGGCCCCGCGGCGCGTGGGGAACCGCTCATGATCCCGCTCGTCGGCTGGCATTTCGGTGGCCCCGTCGTCCGCCCGCGCGCACAGGGCGTCGCGGCGTGGTTCGGTCAGCCCACGTGGTCCGCGGGGCAGCTCTTGCGCGATCTCGAGATGCGTCTCGGGCTGCCGCCGTCGGAAGCGGCCGCGGCGGTGCGCGTGCCTGTCTACGCGCGCCGGCTCGCCGCGGTGATGAAGGACGAACCGTTCTTTTCGCGCTCGTTCACGGCCGACGCGTTGGGAACCGCGAAGACGCTGCTCGCCTGGCGTGACGCACTGCTCGACGCTGGGTGGACGGGGCAGAGCGTCGCCGATGGTGGCGATCGACTCGACTCGCTTGCTGCTGTGGAGGCGTGCGACGAGGAGGCACTGCCAGCGGGCCGCGCAGACCGCCTCGTGCGGGTCGAGACGGAGCTCCGCGCGGTGCGCCAACAACCCTACGACGGGCTCGCCCTCGCGGAGCCGCGCGATCTGTGGTCCGCGCGTTGGCGTGCGATCTTTGGCTTGCTCGAGGAGCGCGGCGTTGCCATCGAGCAGCTCGCGCCGGAGCTGGCGCAGGCACCGGCGGAGAGCGATCTCGGCATACTCCAGCGCATGTTGCGCGGGGAGCTCGCGCCGCGACGCACAGGAGATCCTCCGGCCATTCGTGGTGACGGAACGCTGCGCCTCGTGCACGGGGACACGCCAGCCGAGCTCGCAGAGCTCACGGCGGGCTTCCTCGCGCGTCAGACGGACAGCGCCACCGTCGTCCGCTGCGCCGAGAGCGGCACGCTCGACGCGGCACTTGGGCATCACGGCCTCGCGTGTCAGGGACACGCCGGCTCGAGCGCCTGGCGACCCGCGATGCAATTGCTTCCGCTCGCACTCGAGCTCTCCTACGAGCCGCGCGATCCGTACCGGGTGCTGGAGCTGCTCACACTTCCGGTGGGTCCATTCCAAGGCGCGCTCGGTGCGCAGCTGGCGCGCGCGGTGTCGCGCCAGCCCGGCGTGGGCGGAAGCGAGTGGAAGAGGCAGAAGGACAAGGGGGCTGAACGCCTCCGAGAGTGGCGCTTGCGGCACGGGCTCGAAGCGGGAAAGTCGCAAGAAGATGCGACGCGTGATGCCGATGCGTTTGTCGCCGAGCGCATGCAGCGCGTCGCGGACTGGGTGGAAGCCGCTGGGTTTGGCCCAGAGGGCGCGCCAAGACGGGCCCTCCTCGAGGTGACGGAACGCGTGCGCACGCTCCTGCAGCGTCGTCTTGCGGTCTCACCGGAAGGAGGCGAGACATACGGGGCTGCTCACGCGCAAGCGCAGGCGATGACGGACGCCCTCGCACGCGACCATCGCGAGACCCTCACGCGCGAGCAGATGCGCAACGTGCTCGATGGCGTCGTACGCGGTGAGCAGAGCGTTGGCCTCATGCCCGAGCAGGCCGGTCGTATCGATCACGTCGACCACCCCGGCGCGCTCCTCGCGCCCTCGGACACCGTGGTCTTCTGGGCGTTCGTCGGTGGCACCGA
>JAGQJA010000243.1:0-4155 GCA_020430845.1 Myxococcales bacterium | reverse complement strand
CGGGCGTCGCCTTTCCCGACGCGGCCAAGCTCTTGGGGATCGAGCTCGACGCGTGGAGGCGAGGCGTGCTCGCGGCGCGCCAGCGCGTCGTGTTCGTGGTGCCGTCGACCGTGTGTGGGGCACCGATGGGCGCGCACGCCCTGTGGGACGAGATCGCCGCGCGGCTCGGCCTCGACCAAGAAGAGACGCTCGCGCGGATCGCAAGCTCACCGCACGCATTGCTCGCGGAGCGCGACGCGTCGATCGCGCCGGTGGCGCCCGTCTCTCTGCTCGAGCTGCCCGAGGGGCGCCCGATGTGGTCGCTCCCCGGTTCGCGGTTCGCGCGCGACGACGTGCTGCACACATCGGCGACCGCGCTCGACAAGCTGGCGACCTGTCCTCTTCGATTCGTGCTCGAGCAACACGCCAAGCTCCGCGCTGGAGCGCTCGCCAGAGTCGCCGACGGACCGCTCCTCAACGGCAGCCTCGGGCACCGCCTCGTGGAGGAGCTGCACCTCGAGGGCGCTTTTGCGCTCGAAGAAGACGCGTTCGCAGCGCGCGCCGAGCAGGTGCTGGAGGCTCTCGTCCGCACCGAGGCGGCTACGCTGCTCCTCGAAGGTGCAGCCTTCGAACGTGCTCAGCTCGTGCCTCAGTTGCTCCGCGGGATGCGCGCGCTCTTTCGATTCCTTCGCGAAAACGGTTGGCGCATCGCGGCCGTCGAAGAGTCCGTAGAGACGTCGTCGAGCATCGGCACCCTGCACGGGCGCATCGACGTCCGCCTCGAAAACGACATCGGCAAACAAGCCGTGCTCGACTTGAAGTGGGGCGAGTCCACCTATCGCGCCCTTGTCGAGGGCGGGCGTGCAGTGCAGCTAGCGGCGTATGTGCACGCCATCCGCGCAGGAAACGGAAAGCGCTCGCTTCCGCCGGCCGCGTACTTCGCCCTCCAGTCTGGCAAGGTCATCACGGCTGACGAGCGGATCGGCGCGCCGAAGACCCTCGATGGCGCCACGCTCGGCGACACGTGGGCGCGCGTGGAGCGCACCGCGCGCGCAGTGCAATCGAGTCTGCGCGACGGAAAAGTGTATGTTGCAGCTACACGCCGCGCGTTGCCGCTGCTCGATGCGCTGGGGATCCCCGAGGGCGAACAGGCTGCGTTCCACACCACCGAGAGGGCCGACGACGCCTGCAAGTACTGCGAGCACCCCACCATCTGCGGCGCAGCGTGGGAGGGCGTGCGATGAGCTCCACGGGACGCGGCATCACGATCGCCGGCGCGAGCGCCGGAAGCGGAAAGACGTACCGGCTCACCAAGGTGGTCTGCGACGCCGTCCGACCTGGCGCGCCCGAGCGCCTCGATCTCGAGAGCCTCGTGGCCGTCACGTACACGCGCAAGGCTCACGCCGAGCTTCAAGCGCGCATCCGACGAACGCTCGTGGGCGCGGGCGCATTCGACGAAGCGCTCCGCCTTCCCCTCGCCTACCTCGGCACGGTGCACGCTGCGTGCCTGCGCTTGTTGCAGGAGTTTGCGATCGACGCTGGTCTCTCACCGCATGTCGACGTGGTGGCGGGTGACGCTGCGAAGCTTCTCCGACAGTCGCTCGAGGCTTCGCTGCCGCCTGAGGCTCGGCAGCGCCTCGACGAGCTCGCGTGGAAGTTCAAGCTCCGCCATCAGCCAATGACGAAGCGGGTGGACTGGCTTGGGCCGGTCTCGAACATCATGGATCTCGCGCGGAGCAATCGCATCTCGCCGTCCGCGCTCGCGCAGATGGCCGAGCGTTCGGCGCGCGGCCTCATCGAGCTGCTGCCGCCGAAGCCGGAGAAGGACGGTGGGGCCATCGACGCGGCGCTCGCGCGCGAGCTCGCGAAAGCGGAGCGCGCCCTGTCGAAGCTCGACGACGACACGAAGGTAACCGCGCACGCCCGCGATCTCATCGTCACGGCCCGTGGAGCGATGAGCGACGACGAGCTCGACTGGGCGACATGGGCGAAGTTGGCGGGCATCAAGGCCAGCAAGGCAGCGGATCCGTGCCTCGAAGACCTCCGCGGCGTCGCCTCACGCTACGAGGTACATCCGCGGTTCCGCGCCGAGCTGACCGAGCTCACGCTCGCGATCTACGACGGCGCGCGCGTCGGCCTCTCGGGATACCAGGCGTGGAAGGAGCGACGACGCGTGGTCGACTACGTCGACATGCTCGATCGCGCGCTCGACCTTGTGACGCACCCACGGGTCGAAGGCGTGCTTCGGGAGCGTCTCGACCTCGTCGTCGTCGATGAGTTCCAAGACACGAGCCCGATCCAGCTCGCGCTCTTCATCAAGCTGCACGCGCTGGCGCAACGTTCGGTCTGGGTCGGCGATCGAAAGCAATGCATCTTCGAGTACGCCGGCGCGGATCCTCGTTTGATGGACGACGTGGCTCGGTGGGTGGAGAAGGCTGGCGGAAAGCGCGATGTGCTCGAGACGAACTACCGCTCTCGTCCAGA
This sequence comes from Myxococcales bacterium, assembly GCA_020430845.1. Taxonomy (GTDB): domain Bacteria; phylum Myxococcota_A; class Polyangia; order Polyangiales; family Polyangiaceae; genus Labilithrix. Next base: position 1,692 of record JAGQJA010000243.1, on the reverse strand, counting down.
GCTCGTCGAGCTGTGCTCGGAGCTCTTCGCGGCCGCACTGTCGCGCCATGGCTTTGCACGTGACGAGATCGTCGTGAAGGCGAACCGCAAGACCCCGCCCGCGTTGGCCAAGCTCGCCCCCGTGGGATTCTGGGGTCTCGAAGTCCCGAACGCAGGAGCAGAGGCCGGGGCCTTGGCGGCGGGCGTGGCGCGCATGTTGGCGGCGCCCGCCGAGACCCCCGTGCTCGATCGCGCCAAGGGCGAGGTTCGCGATGTGAGGCCGGGAGACATCGCGGTGCTCGTGGCAACGAACGATCAAGCGGCAGCGTTGGCCGCGGCGCTCCACACGCGCGGAATTCGCGCGGCGATCGCCAGGCCAGGGCTCCTGGAGACGCCGGAGGGCGCGCTCACCGACGCGGCCCTCCGGTGGTTGGTCGACGAGCGCGACACGCTCGCGGCCGCAAAGATCGATGCGCTCCTCGGCTTCGGCGGTCGCTCCCCCGACGATTGGCTCGGCGCGCTGCTGCCCGCGGAGGCTGGCGCCGATCTGGATAGCGCGCGGGACCTCGACGTGATCGCGAGCGCGCCGTGGCGACTCGCTCTCGAGGCGGTGCGCGCGCGCCTCGCTGTATTGTCACCGTCCGAAGCGGTCGACCAAGTGCTCGCCGCGCTCGACCTCGTGCACCTCTGCGCACGCTGGCCCGACGCTCCGCAGCGCATCGCCAACCTCGACGCGCTCCGGGCGCTCGCCGTCGCCTACGAGGATCGCTGCAAAGAAGAGCGCGAAGCCGGGACGATCGCCGGGCTGCTGCGGCACTTCGACGAGATGCGATCAGTGAAGCTCCAGCGCGACGAGATGATCGCGTCGGACGACCAACACGTCCCCACCGACGACGGCGCCGTCGTCGTCTCGACGTATCATCGGGCCAAGGGGCTCGAATGGCCGGTCGTCGTGCTTTCGAGCCTCAACAAGAAGGAGCGTCGAGACGCGTTCGACGTGTGTCCCGAGTCGGATCGGGCCGCGTTCGATCCCCGCGACCCGCTCGCCGGACGGTGGATCCGGTACTGGCCCTGGCCCTTCGGAACCCTGAAGACGGTGCCGATGGCCGAGGCGGCCGAGGCCTCGAAAGAAGGCCTGGCCGTCGCGGAACGCGAGGAGAAGGAGCGCGCGCGCTTGCTGTACGTAGGCTTCACGCGTGCGCGGGACCATCTGGTCATCGCGGCGCGCCTGAAACGCGTCAAAGGCAACAAGCTCGTGCCGGCACACACGCGCGCCGAGTGCGTGTGGCTCGAGTCGCTCAGTCATGTCGACGCCGACGGGGCGAGCCCGCTCGTCACGCTACCCACGGAAGCGGAGGACGGCGCGACCGACGCGATCAAGGTACGAACAGACAGGGGCAAGACGCTCGAGGCCGCCGCGCGTGTGTGGCGCTTCACGGCGGACGACGACGACCCGGCGGACGACGACGACAGGGCGCGCCGTGAGCCATGGTGGTTTGCGAGACAAGGCAACCCCGACGCCGGTGAGCGGCCGTCGTACTGGATCAAGCCGTCGAGCGCCGATCGCGGCGCGGGTGCCTCGGCGACCATCGGCGAGGTGGTGAAGCTGCCCGCCGCGATGCCACTCGACGGAAAGGTCGCGCAATACGACGTCTTCGGCGACGCGGTGCACGCGTTCTTTGCCGCAGACGTCGAAGGTCTCACCGCCGAGCA
>JAGQJA010000242.1:41306-43664 GCA_020430845.1 Myxococcales bacterium | reverse complement strand
TGCCGCTCGAACGACCACGCGGGCGGGTACAGGCGCAGCACCTCCTCGAGCACCATCTTGGCGTACGAGAGGCGCGGTACGTCCTCGAGCGTGGCGGGTCGCCCGTCGCCGCCGCCGAGCACGCTCACGGCCTCGTCGTGCAGGCGCCGCGCCACGTCGGGGTGGCGTGAGAGCATCATGAAGGTGAACGACAGCAGGTTCGCCGTCGTCTCGTGACCGGCGAGCACGAGCGTGAGCAGCTCGTCGCGGAGCTGTACGTCGCTCATGGCGCGGTCGGTGCCCTCTTCGCGCGCGCTCATCAACATGTCGAGGAGATCGCCGTGCTCCGTCCCCGACACGCGACGCTCTTGGATGATGCGGTAGACGACGCGGTCGAGCGTCTTCATCGCCTTGCGGAAGCGAAAGTTGTCGGGTGTGGGCAGCCACGTGGGGATGGGCACGAGCGACTCGACGTAGTCGTTGGCGAAGTGCATCGCCACGCCGAGCGCGTCGCCGACCTCGCGCGCGTCGCCGTCGACGTCGGTCGAGAGCAACGTGAGCCCCACGATGCGGAACGTGAGGCGCATCATCTCTTCGTGGGCGCAGAACGCCCCCGCGCCGTCGTCCTCGGCGCGCCAGCGCGCGAGCATGTCGCCCGTGGCCTCCGACATGCGCGACGCGAGGCCGGCGAGGCGATCGCGATGGAACGCCGGCTGCGCGAGCTTGCGCTGCTTGCGCCACTCGTCGCCCTCGCTCGTGAGCAGGCCGCGCCCGAGCACGAGCTTGAGCCCGTCGTAGTTGCGGCTCTTCGTGTAGTTCTTGGCGTTGTCGACGAGCACGTGCCGGATCGCCTCGGGGTCGGACACCATGTGGTAGTCGAGGTGACCGAACCGGAAGCGGACGACGTCGCCGTGCTCGGCGTGCGCCTTCTTGAGGAACGAGAGCGGATCGCGCAGCGCCGGCAGCGCCGAGCCGATGATGGGCAGCCCGCGCGGGCCGGGCGGCCGAGGCGGCGGGGTCGACGTCGCCGCGGGCGCGGGCTCGGGCGCGTGCTCTTGTGCGACGCGCGCGGTGGGGGCTCGTTTCACGGCTTGCGTCTCGTTGGATTGTGGCTGAAGCATCGCGCGGCCCCACCTTCGGGTCTATGGTTGATGATGTGAGGCTCGCCTCACGTTCTATGAGAATCTGAGGCAACCCTCATGTTTGTCAAGAAGGAAAAGAAGGGCGGCACGCCTTCGCGCCGCGTTCCGGCCCAGGAGCGCAGCCGCAAGCGGCTCGAGCGCATCCTCGAGGCGGCGGCCGAGGAGTTCGACGAGCAGGGCTACGAGTCGGCCACCATGGAGCGCATCGCCGAGCGCGCCGAGACGTCGATCGGGTCCGTGTACCAGTTCTTTCGCAACAAGGAGGCCGTCTTCTTGGCGCTCGCGCGCAAGATCGGGGGGACACTCCGGGCCGTCTTCGACGTCGTCGTCAACGAAGAGGCGCTTAAGGCGCCGTGGGAGGCCGTGATCGACGCCGGCATCGACGCGTTCGCGGCGCTCAACGAGAGCGACGCCGCGTTCAGGGCGGTGTGGCGCGGCGCCTTCCTCACGCGCCAGGTGCTCGAAGAGAGCGACGCGCTCGGGCGCGAGCTCGCGGGGCGTGTCGAGGTGTGGCTGCGCACCGCGGCACCCCACCTCGCCAAGGACAAACGCGCGCTCGTGTCGACGATGATCATCGAGGGCGTCAGCGGCATCCTGCTCGCGGCGACGTGGCGGGGCGGAGACGAGGGGCGCGCGCTCATGCAGGAGGCCAAGGTGATGATGCGCCGGTACCTCGCGCCTTACATGTCGCCCCCCGCGCCGGGCGCTGGGACGCGCGCGAAGAGAGGCGCTATCCTGAAGAAGTGAAGGTCGGGCGCCCCAAGGTGGTCGCGGACGTACGGGCGCTGGGCCTGACGGAGGAGGAGGGCTTCGTCGCGTCGCGGATCGACGGCAACCTCTCCGTGGGCGACATCGCCGCGCTCACGGGCATGGAGACGGCGCGCGTCGAGGCCATCGTCCACAAGCTCGAGCGCCGCGGCGCCGTTCGCGTCGAGGCGGCCGACGGCTCGGGGCGCTTGCCCGACGACGGCGCGTCGCCGTGGGCGCGGGGACAGACGAGCCTCTCCGAGTTCGCCGCGGCGTTCGGCCTCGAGGGCGCCGAGCCCAGCGAGCCCGCGCTGCCCGAGCCCGCCGAGTCGTCGCTGCAGCTGCACGACGCCGGCGACGCCAGCGATCCCTACGGCGGCCTCGAGCCCGTCGACGACGATCCCTACGGCGGCCTCGAGCCCGTCGACGACGATCCCTACGGCGGCCTCGAGCCCGTCGACGAGGGCGTCGAGGCCAAGTCGGACGCCCC
>JAGQJA010000242.1:39687-41250 GCA_020430845.1 Myxococcales bacterium | reverse complement strand
TCGAGGCCCGACGCGACCGAGGCCGAGCAAGACGACGTCTCGGACATCGGCGACGACGACGCCACCGATCAGGCCGAGGACGCCCCGCGACGCAGCAACGCGCCCGAGCCCACCGAAGAGGAGCAGAAGCTCAACGAGCGCAACTACCGCGAGATCTACGCGACGAAGTTCCACGGCATGACGGCCGACGCGCGCATCGCCGCCGCCAAGACCGCGAGCGGCTCGGACCTCATCGCCCTCTGCTTCGACGCCGACCCGCGCGTCATCCACGCCGTCCTCGAGAACCACACGTCGGGGCTCGAGCACGCGCGCTGGATCGCCCAGCAGCACCGCACCAAGACCGGCATCGAGATGGTGTCGCGTCGCAGCGAGTTCCTGCGCGACGCGCTCGTGGAGCGGCGCCTGCTGCGCAACCCGCAGTGCGGCGACGTCACCATCGGCCGCATCTTGAGCCCCAAGCGCATCGGCGCGACCTACAAGATCGCGATCGACCGCGACATCCCTGAGCTGACGCGCATCAAGTCGCGCGCGGCGCTCCGCAAGAAGTGGCAGAGCTCTCCGCCCGAGGATCGCGCCGAGCTCGTGCTCCGCACCGACGGACGATGCCTTACGTTGCTCATCGGCTGCGCGTTCGACGCCAAGAGCACGCAGCTCATCTGCGCCAAGCAGGTCGTGAGCGTGCTGCTCGTCACCAACTTCTGCAAGTTCCCCGCGACGCCGCCGGCCATCCTGGCGCACCTCATCAAGCAGCCGTTCGTGCGCAAGAACCCCGGGCTGCGCAAGATGCTGCTCCAGCACCCGAACATGCCGGGTGAGGTGAAGCGACAGTTCGTGTGACGGGCGCTACTTCGTGAGCGTGACGGGCGACTCGACCTTGCCGTTGTCGTCGACCCACTCGGCCTTGAGCGTCTTGTCGTCGACCGTGATGTAGAGGAAGCCCAGATCGAGCGACTGGAAGAGCGCAGGGTTGGAGCCCTTGAGCTCCGTCGCCTTGGCGCCGGCGCCCGACACCGCGAGCGACGTGCCCGCGCAGTTGACGTCGAGCCACTGGCGGCTGTGGTCGTGACCGCTGATGTAGAGGTCGGCCTTGCCGCACACGACGTCGTCCATGAACGACTTTACGTTCGAGCCGTTGACGGGCGGGATCGGCACCTTGTCGTACGAGCCCGCGTTGCCGTGCGGGCCGTTGGACCGATACGGGTGGTGGCCGACCGCGATCTTCCACTTGGCGGTAGAGGCGGCGAAGGCAGCCGTCATGTCCTTCTTCTGGTCGGAGTCCTGGCCGAAGAGGATCTTGTTGGTGTCGAGGGCGAACAGCTCCATCGGGCCCTTCACCTGCGTGTAGTACGCGGCGGGCATCTTCCACTTGGTCGACTTGGCGGTGTAGTCGATCTCGTTCTTGCCCTTGGGGAAGTCGGTGCCGGCGCCGTTGGCGCCGTAGTCGTGGTTGCCCAGCACGGCGAAGAAGTCGAGGTTGATGGCCGCGTACGGCACCTCGAACTTGGACTGCCACTGCGGATCGTCGACCGACGACACGCCGCTGTCGTAGATGTTGTCGCCGAG
>JAGQJA010000242.1:39173-39527 GCA_020430845.1 Myxococcales bacterium | reverse complement strand
GTGGTGCCGGGGACCGCCGGGGTGCCTGGCGTGGTGGGCGCAGGTGCCGGATCGCCCGGAGGCGCGGACTCGCCGCCGCCGCACGCGACCACGGCCGCAAAGAACGAAGAGAGGAGGAGAACGCGCCGGACCATGCGCACGGACTACGATCGGAAGTGGGAAGCGTCAAAGCACCGGAGCGTCTCTCCGACGCGGGCTATGCGAACCTACACTTGCCTACACTCGAAGAAGTGCCGCAGTTTCAAGGATGTAGGACGCATCCGCCGATGACGTCGCCGCGCCACTTGGCGTGCATGGCGCGCTGGAACTCGGCCAGGGGGAAGGTGTGCGAGACGTACGGGCGCAGCTTGCCGG
>JAGQJA010000242.1:24531-39117 GCA_020430845.1 Myxococcales bacterium | reverse complement strand
CCGATCACGGTGGGGCAGCCGAGCACGTCGAGGCCCTTCATCATGATGAGGTTGGTGGGCAGGACGTTCGCGTTGGGCGCGCCGCGCTGCCCTTTGCCCTTGGCGACGAACGGCGTGGCCGCCCAGCCCACGATCAGGTAGCGCGCGCCGAAGCGCACGCACCGCAGGCTCTCGACGGAGATGTCGCCGCCCACGCCGTCGTACACGACGTCGACACCTTGGCCGCCGGTGAGCTCTTTGACCTGCGCGCGGAGGTCCTTGCCGAACGACTCGCCGGCGCCGCCCGACGCGTCGATGACGTGATCGGCCCCCTGCTCTTTGACGACGGCGAGCTTCTTGGCCGAGCGCCCCGTGGCGATGACCTTGGCGCCGAGCAGCTTGGCGACGTGGACCGCGGCGAGACCCGTGGAGCCCGACGCGCCGTGCACGAGCACCGTCTCGCCGGCCTGCACGCGCCCGCGCGTGACGAGGCAGTGGTACGCCGTCTCGTAGTTGCCCAGCAGGTTGCACGCTTGATCGAGTGACAGGTCTCCGGGGATGCGGTGCACGGCCTCCGAGGGCGCGACCGCGTACGTGGCGAAACCGCCATACGCGCGGTAGTCGCCGAGCGAGCGCGGCCCGGCGAGGAACCCGTCGACGAGCACCTCGTCGCCGACGGAGAACGCGTCGCCGGCGTCTGGTCCCTTCCAGGCGACCACGCCCGCGTACTCGAGCCCGGGGCAGTACGGCGGCGACGGCAGGTGTTGGTACTGCCCGCTCGTCATGAGCAGATCGACCCAGCCCACCGACGCGCTCTTGACCGCGACGATGACGTCACGGCGTGCGAGCGCGGCCGGATCGGGCGCGGTCATCGGCTCGACCGCCATGTGGTGGTCGATCGCGTCGAGCGGCGTCTCTCCCAGCTCGCGCACCACGACGCGGCGGCCCGGCCTCAGCTCGGCGAGGCTCACGGGGACGCGTGCGGCTTGGTGGGGAACTGGATGGGGATGATGACGGCCTTGCCCGGGCACTTGTCGGCCTCGGCGAACGGCTCGGCCTTGAGCGCCTTGAGCATGCAGTTGGCCACGGCGTCAGGCAGCGTCTTCTCGACGACCTTGGTCGCGTGGATCTTGCCGAGCGTGTCGACGTCGATCGCGAGGCGAACCTTGCCCTCGAGGTTGGGGTTCTTCTTCTTGCCCTCGCGGTAGCAAGCCTGGAGCTTGGGACGCACGCGCTTCTCGAGCGCGGCGCTGACCGTCGTGCAGGCGTCGAGCGGCTCGGCGGCGGGTGGCGTCGCGGACGCGGACGCGCCCGCATCGGAAGAGGGCGTCGAGACGTCCGCCGGGGCAGAGGCGTCGGGCTCGACCGCGGGCGTAGGCTCGGCACCCGCGTCGACGTCGACCGGGGTCGGCGTCGCGGGCGCCGGAGCCTTGGGCGGGCCGCCGCACGCGACGAGCACCGCGCAGACTCCGAGCAGAGGCCGGAACACAAACGCAGTGTCGCGCGCGCGCATCACGCCTCCTTCGTCTTGCCGCCGCCGTCCTTGAGCAAGTCGCGGATCTCGCCGAGCAGCTTCTCCTGCTCGGTCGGGCCGGCCGGAGGCGCCTCTTTCTTGAATCGGTTGAACGCGCGCACGATGAGAAAGACGATGAACGCGACGATGAAGAGCTCCACCGTGGCCTGGATTGCGGAGCCGTAGCCGATGGCCACTTCTTTCGCGATTTCCTTGCCGTCGGGGCCCGTCTGCGCGGCCGAGATGACGATCTTCAGCTCGTTGAAATTCACCTTGCCGAGCGCCACACCGATGGGCGGCATGATGATCTTCTCGACGAGGGCAGTGACGACTTTGCCAGAGGCCGCGCCCATGATCACGCCGACGGCGAGATCGAGAAAGTTGCCTTTGACTGCGAAGGTCTTGAACTCCTGGAGCATTCCCATGGGGAAAGTCCCTTAGTTCTTTCCCGGCCCGTCCGCTACGTGGAACTCGACGCGGCGGTTCTTGGTGCGACCGTCCTCGGTGCCGTTCGAGTCGAGCGGGCGATCGGGGCCGAAGCCCTTGGTCTCGAGGCGCGACTTGTCGACGCCGTGACTGGCGAGCCACGCGGCGACGGAGTCTGCGCGCGCCTTGCTCAACTTGACGTTGCCCGCGCGGTTGCCCCGGTCGTCGGTGTGACCCTCGACGCGGATCTTCTTGATCTCGGGGTGGTCTTTGAGGACCGCCGCGACGGCCTCGAGCACGCCCTCGCTCTCCGGGCCCGGCACGATGTCGGCCTTGCCGAAGGCGAAGCGGACCTGATCGGAGATGCGGATCTGTCCGCCCTGGAGCACGGCCTTGGGGCAGCCGTTCTTCTTGGGGTCGGGATCCTTCTGGCCGGCCTCGTCGGGACACGCGTCCTCGGCGTCGGGGATGCCGTCACCGTCCTTGTCGGCGGGGCAGCCGTTGAGCTTCGGATCGGGATTGGCGACACCGGGCACGTCGGGGCACGCGTCGGACGCGTCCATGATGCCGTCCTTGTCGCGATCCTGATCCGGGCAGCCGTTGAGCTTGGGATCGCTCGACCGCTTGCCGGGCTCTTGCGGGCACGCGTCCTCGGGGTCGGGGATGCCGTCGCCGTCGGCGTCGGGCGGGCAGCCGTTCGTCTTCGGGTCGGCGGTGCGGATACCCGGAATGCATGCACATGCATCTTCTGCGTCGGGGATGCCGTCCTTGTCGAGGTCGGGGATCGGGCAGCCGTTCTTCTCTTTGATGTCGCTGCGCGGGCCCGCGGCGAAGGGGCAGGCGTCGACGTTGTCGGGCACGCCGTCGCCGTCGGTGTCGCCCTCGGGCTTTGCGGCCGGGGGCGTGGGCGAGCCGGGGACCCACTCGAGCGAGAAGAGACCGCGCAACACGGACGCGCCGACGCCGCGCGAGATGCCGGTCGACGCGGCGGCGCCCAGGCGCACGTTCTCGATCACGTCCCAGTGCGCGCCCAGCATCGCCTCGACCGGCGTGTTGGGGCCTTCGAACGCTGCGCCCTTGCTCACGACGGTGGAGCCCCAGAGCTCGGGCCCGATGAGGAGCTTCTTGTCGAGGAGCTGTACGCCCGCGGCAGCCGAGAGAAAGACGTCGCTGCCGATGCGCGCGTCGCCGAAGGCCTCGTCGCGCCCGCGGATCGTCATGCCGAGGCGACCGGCGTAGGCGAACATGCCCGACTCGCCGGCGACCATGAAGCGCGGCGCCACGCGGGGGTTTCCGTCGCCGGTGTACGCGTCGGGAGAGCCCGAGGGGAGGTAGAGCTGGGCGCCGAACGCTCCGGTGATGGCCTCGCCGTATGTGCCGAACAGGCGCATGTCGAGCCCGACGCGCGCGTCACCGACCGCGATCTTCTCGGAGGGCGAGTTGAACGTCACGCCGTTGAGCTGGGTCGAGTTGCCGTCGGCGAACACCTGGAGCGGCACGTTGAGGCCGAGCCTGAAACGATCTCCGAAGACGACGCTGCCGCCGAAGTGCACCGTGCCCTGGTTGCGCACCACCGACCGGAACACCTCGCCGCCACGATAGTGCACGAACGTGCGGTACGCGCTGTCGCCAACGGCGCCGAACGCGAAGCGGCCGTCGCCGCGCAGGTCGAGCGACTCGCTGACGAACCACCGGCTGCCCCGCTCCGACGGCGAGTAGTGGTTGGTGGCGTACCCCGTGGCGACCTGCGCCGACGCGGGGCGCGCGGCGACCAGCGAGAGGGAACCGAGGGCGAGGGCGGGAAGGAAGCGAAGGGCTCGTTTCATGACATGCCTGTAGGTGTACGCAAGCGTCTCACGGTTGTCCGGCGCGCGGCCAACAAAGGCGCACGCGCACGCGACGCCGTGGGCTGGTCAGAGGCGGCCGGAGCCGCGATCGCTCGAGACGGGCGGCGGCGCGTGCGTGACGCCCGGCACCCACGAGTCGAGCCCCAGCGGCGCGAAGATCTCGCGCCCCGCGAGGGGCAATGGCTGGAGGCGTGTCGTCAGCTGGTCCTTGCGCAGGTAGAGCTCCTCGCGTCGGCCCTCGTCGCTCTCCATCTTGAGCGAGAGCTCGAACTCGTTGGGGCTGCGCTTGGCGACCTCTTGCACGGTAGGCGCGAACATGGCGACCAGGCGCTTGACGAGCTCGAGGATCTGCCCGTCGGCGAAGACGTCGTTGCCGTCGATCTGCGCCCCGAGCAGCTGCTCTTTGGTGTCGAGCAGCTCGAGCGATTGACTCTTGAGCGCGGACCAGACGCGCCCGAGGTGGGCGAGGTCTTGCGGGCTCAGCGCGCCGTCGAGCGCCTCGGCCTCGGCCTCGCCCACGTGCTCGACCGTGCCGTAGACGCCGGCGTCGCCGCGACGCAGACGAAAGAGGAGGGAGTCTTTCTCTTGGAGGCGGCGGCGCACCGTCAGCTCGAGGCTGTCGTCCGCGAACTCGAAGCGACTGACGATGTACTCGTCGAGGACGACCTCTTCGGAGGTCACCGTGCCGCGGAGCCAGCTCTTCTTGACGCCCACGTTGAGCGCCACGCCCGTGGCGAGGTCGGCCACGCGACGCGCGTGCGCCCACGCCGCCGACTTGCCCGTGCCGAGCGTGAAGGACGAGACGATGCCGTCGGGGTTCTGGAAGACGGCGCTGAACGCGTTGCGTCCCTCCTTGCCCTCGACCGTCATGTTCATCGTCACGCGGGCGCCCACGACGGGGAGCTTGGCCGTCTTGAGGAACGTCTCGACGAGGGCGCGCTGCTCGATGACACGTCGCTCGTTCTCGGTGCGGCACCCGGCGAGCTCGCGGTCGGCCGACGACTGCACCGAGCGGCGGTGCTCCTCGACGTAGCGACCGGCGAAGTCTGCCATGGTGCGCGCGTACTCGAGGGCGTGCGCGTGCTGGACGCGCTGGGCCGTGTCTTGCACGGCCTTCATCACGACGTTGTGGAACTGCTCGAGCGCCTCGAGGCCGCGCATCCGCCCCTGCCCGGCCTCCTCGGTCTGGCGCGTGAGCGCCTGCGACTCGTGCTCGAGCTGCACGACCCGCGTGGCCGCGGTCATGAACGCTTCGAGCGTGAGCAAGAAGTTGAACCCGAGGGGAAACGGCGTGGAGTCACCGTAGAGGTATCGCATCGGGGTCCGGGGCGCGGGCGAGTCGAGCCCTCGCGCCGAGCGTACCAGAGCGCCCCGCTCGAGGTGGACAAAACGCAGCGTTCTCGGCCCGCGATGCGTGCGTCGAGATACCATGCGCACGTGGCTCGACGGCCGCAGACGGCGCAGGCGCGCGCGCACGTGGCGAAGGCTTGGCAGGCCCTCGCCGTGGCGGTCCTCTGCGCGTTGATCTCCGGGTGTGCACGCGGGGACGCCGTGGAGCTCCCCGCCTGGACCCTCGAGGTGCCCGGGGCCGCGCCCGAGCCGATCACACTCCCAGCGCATTTTTTCGACAAGCTCGGTCCTCACGCCGCCACGTACGTCTTGCGCAGCCGGCTCGCGGTGCCCGAGCGCATGCGGGGTCACGCGCTGACCTTGACGGCGGCGCACATGACGGCGCGCGCGGAGCTGTACGTCGACGGCGAGCGCGCCGTGGCGATCGACGACGCGCCGTTCGATCGGTACCGGCAGACCGGGCCGCACCGCTGGCGAATCGCGGAGTCGACGAGCCGGCGACCCGAGCTCGAGCTCGAGATCCGCGCCGAGCACCGCATGTGGGCCAACGGCTGGATCGACGGCGTGCCCGAGCTGTCGGCCTCGCCCTCGGGCCGCAGCGACGTCAGCGACGTGCACACGTTCAACTCGGTGGCGGCGGTGGGCGCGCTCACGACCGCGTTCGTCGTCACGCTGCTCTATGGGTTCCTCTTCGTGTCGCTGCGTGACGAGCGGCGCAAGGCGTACGGCTTCTTTGCGGTCGGCGCCGCGTGCGGCATGAGCTACCCGGCGTTCGTCCTAGGGCTCACGCAGCCCGTGTTCGGCAACTACGAGGCGGCGTTCATGACCGTCGCGCTCGTGCTCGGCTCGGTCGCCGCGATGTTCTTCACGCGGGCGTACTGCGGGGCGCCCCCGCCGAGCCGCGCGTGGTGGGCCGTCGTCGCGCTGTCGGCCGTGGGCGCGGTGATCGTGCGCGACCCGTTTCGCGCCGTGCTCTTCATGGGGCCCGTCGTCATCGTCGTGACGCTCGCGCACCTGGTCTCGCAGCAGATCTTCTTGGCGCGCACGTGGCGGTCGAAGTCGCGCCCACGCAACATCGCGACGATCGCCCTCGCGTGGCCGGCCACGGTGCTGCTCGGCGCGCCCGACATCGCCGCCTGGCTGGGTCAGGGCGAGCGGACGGGTGGGCTGCGCACGGCGTGCATCGGCATCACCGCGATATCGCTCTGGCAGGCGATGGCGCTGAGCCGCGAGCACCTGACGGCGCTCAAGCGAGCCGACGATCTCAACCGCGAGCTCACGCACCGCCTCGACGCCCTCGAGACCAAGAACCGTGAGGTCGAGCACCTCAACGACGAGCTCCGGCGGCAGATCGCCGCGCGCTCACGCGAGCTCGCCGAGAAGCTCGCGCAGATGGAAGACACCGAGGCCGCGCCGCCGCCGGTGCTCGAGCCGGGCATGCTCGTCGACGGACGTTATCGTGTGGTGCGCCAGATCGGCTCGGGCGGCATGGGCGCCGTGTACCAGGTCGAGCGCCTGAGCGACGGCAAGGAGTTCGCGCTCAAGGCGCTGAGCGGCGGAGGCAGCAGCCAGGCGCGCGCGCGGTTCGCACGAGAGGCGCAGATCTGCGCGACGGTGAACCACCCCAACGTGGTCGCCATCGTCGACGTCGATGTGGCCAAGAGCGGTTTCATCTTCCTCGTGATGGAGCTCGTGCGAGACGGCGCGACGCTCCACGACGTGCGCCGCCGGCACCGCGACAACGCGTGGACCCTCGGCGTGCTCGCGCAGGTCGCCGACGGCATCGACGCCATCCACGCGCGCGGCATCGTGCACCGCGACCTCAAGCCCGGGAACATCCTGCTGTCGCGGGGGGCCGACGGACGAAGACCCGTCGTGAAGATCACGGACTTCGGGATCTCGAGCCTGCAGGCCGACGGCTCGCTCGGGGCCGTCTCGGCGCGCGCGCAGATGGTCTCGGTCCCCGATCCGTTCGAGGGCGTGCCCGCCGTGGCCGGTGACGACGTCGCGCTCGTCTCGCCCACGGGCTCGCTGCTGCTCGACCTCGAGTACGATCCCGAGGCCGTCGCCGAGACCGCGTTCGACTCCGAGCGCGTCGACTCGGGCGACAAGCTGACCGTCGAGGAGGGCGCGGCGCGGCGTGGGCGCGAGGCGAACAAGCCGCCGACGAGCGCGCCGCTGACCGAGACCGGGATGATCTTCGGCACGCCGCAGTACATGGCTCAGGAGCTGTCGACCGGCACCAAGAACGCCACGCCGGCGAGCGACGTGTTCGCGCTGGGCATCATCGCGTTCGAGCTGCTCACGGGCCGCCGCCCCTTCATCGAGGGTCCCGTGAGCTCGAGGCTGCACGGGCGACCGCTGCAAGACGCCCCCAGCTTCCACGTGGCGTGCCCGACGCTGCCGCGGCCGATCGCGACGCTGCTCGACCGCGCGATGAGCCACGACCCCGCGGCGCGCCCCACGGCCAAGGAGATCGCCCAGGCCCTGCGCGAGGGCGCAGAGCAGCTCGCCGCCGCGCAGGGCTGAACCGAGCGCGCGGCGTCCCGACTACGGCGGCGGACGACTCGACGACAGCCACGCCTTCGCGGCGCGCTCGATCTCGTCGGCGTCGGCGTCGACGTCGACGGGCGACGAGGCGCCGAGGATCTCCTCGAGCGCGTGCGCCGCGTAGCCGCGGATGATGGGGAGCTCGTGCGTGAGCCCGAGAGCGATCTCGCGCTCGTGCCCGGAGGCGCGCGCGCGACCGAGCACCGCGTAGGCGACGGCGAGCTCGTGCGGCTTGCCCTTCGTGAGGGTCGCGACGAGCGGGCTCACGTCGAGGTCTCCGTAGAGCTTGGCGAGCCGACGGCGGTCGTAGCGCTTGCCCCACCACGACTCCATGGTGGTCACGAGCGACTCGGTGGAGCGGTCGGCGTGGCACAGCGCGCACTCGAGCGGGCGATCGCCGTAGACGCGCGCCGGCTCGGTGGGCGAGCCCACGCGGTGGTAGCGCGTGAGCTGACCGTCGAGGCCCATGTTCTTCTTGGGCATGTGACACGACACGCACTGCCCGCCCTCGCCGCGCGGGTCGTGGTGCGTGTGCGCGCGCCGGGCCGCGTCGGTCGAGAGCTGCGTGTGGCAACGCACGCACGTGGCGCCCACCTGCGCCTCGCCGCCGGCGCGGAGCCGCGCGCCGCGGTCGGGGGAGTGCGGGTCGTGACAGTCGACGCACGAGAGCTTGCTCGCGCACGCGCCGAGCAGCAGATCGCGCGCCTCGCCCGAGTTGATGTTGCTGCCGCCGGGCGAGGGGCCACGACGGGCGCCGCCCTCCCACGTGTGCGGGTAGCCCGAGAAGAGGACCTGGTGGCAGCGCGCGCACGCGCGGTTCACGAGCGCGGCGCGATGCTCGGCCGAGCCCTCGGCGGGCGCGCCGGGGAGATCTACCCGCATGAACGGGGCGCGGGGCTCGAGGCTCGGCGCCACGCGCGGGTCTTGCACGTGCGCCTTGCTCCCCAGGTGACACGACTCGCAGCCGATGCCGACCTCGACGAGGTGCTCGGCGCGGAGCTTGGTGCGGATGGTGCGCACCGCGCGGTCCGCAGGTGTGGGATCTGCGCCCGCGCCGAGCGCGTCGAGCTCGCGGCCGAGCGCGCGCTCGAAGGCGGCTTGGTCGGTGACGACGACGTGCGCGCGGCGCGCCTCGGGGAGCGTCGCGTCGACGACCTGGCCCTGGTACGGCCCCGCCTCGGGTGCGATGGGCCGCAGCGTCGTGAGCAGGTACGGCGCGGTGTTGTGGCAGAAGATGCAGGTGCGGTTCCACACGGGCCCCGCGCGGAGCCCCGGCCGCTCCTTGAGCATCACCGAGTAGCCCTTGTAGCGGAAGCGACGCGGTCCGATGAGCCAGCTCACCGGGAGCACCTCTTCTTCTGCCGAGAGCACCTTGGCGCCGAGCTCCGCCGACGCGACCTTGACCCCCGCGAAGTCCTCCCGGTGACGGCCGCCGATGACGCGCGTGACGCGGTAGGTGGCCTCGCCGTATCGCACAGATGCAATCTGCATGTACTTGGCGCCGCCGCTCTGACGGAGCACGACGCGATCGCCTTTGAACGCGAAGGTCGCGCCGTCGAAGGGCGCGTGGATCTGCGCCTTGGCCACGTCGCGGGTCATCGCGTGCATCGCTGAGCCCAGCCAACGCTCGACGTGCGACGCGTGGCACGGCCGGCACGCCTCGGTGCCGGCGTAGTCGGCCCGCGTGACGTTGCTCGTGAGCCGACCGGGCGCGGCCACGGCAGGGCGCGCCGGCGTGACCTCTGGCCCGCGCGCGCAGGCCGACGCGATCGAGAGCGCGAGGGCCGAGAGGAGGACGAAGTGCGGCCGCGCGATCACACCAGCCACTCGCCCGCTCGCGCGAGCAGGCGGAGGTGCTCACGGATGCGATCGACGAAGCCGCGGCGCCACTCGGGGTTCTTCACGCCGGCGGCGCGCTCGAGGACCCAGTCGCGCGCCTCTCGGATGGCCACCAGGGCGCCCGCGCGATCGCCGCTGGCGTTGAGCGTCTCGGCGTAGGCGACGCGGATGATGGCCTCGCCCTCGAGCGTGCCGCCGAGCTCGCGGAGCAGACGCATCGCCTCGGTGGCGGCCTCGAGCGCCGCCGGGACGTCGCCGCTGTCTAGGCGGGTGAGGGCCACGAGGCCCAAGAGCCCTGCGCGATACGGCGGGCAGCGCTCGAGCAGGGGCAGCGCGACCATGGCCTCTTCTTGTGCGCGCACGTGCTGCCCGGCGAGGTGCATCGCGCCTGCGAAGTAGGCGCGGGCGATGCCCTCCTCGATGGGGTTGCGGATGGCGGCGAAGCCCTGGATGGCCTCCTCGAGCGTGCGCACGGCACGCTCACGCTGCTCCATGCGGGCTTGGAGCTGGCCCTGACGCAGCTTGGCCTTGAGGATGACGCTCGGCAGACCGAGACGCTCGGCCTGCGCGACGGCCTCGTCGACGATGCGCGCGGCCATGGGGAAGGCGCCGAGCTGCATGAGCGCGAAGGCCGCCTCTTGGCGCTGCATCGACGCGTTGCGCGCGTCGCCCAATACCTCGAAGCAGTCGACCGCCTCTTGCGCGAACACCGCCGCGTCCTCGAGATTGCCGCGCCACTTGGCGCGGTTGAGCCGCGCGAGGAAGACGAACGCGCGCGCGCCGGGATCGCTCTCGACGACCGTCTGGCCCCGCCGGTTGACCCAAGAGAGGACCGCGTCGACCGAGTCGAGCTCGCCCACGAAGATGACG
This sequence comes from Myxococcales bacterium, assembly GCA_020430845.1. Taxonomy (GTDB): domain Bacteria; phylum Myxococcota_A; class Polyangia; order Polyangiales; family Polyangiaceae; genus Labilithrix. The sequence goes on along the minus strand of JAGQJA010000242.1, from coordinate 28,743 downwards.
CGCTCTGCGACGCGCGCGGCCGCGGTCACGCGCGCGGCCGTGGGTGCGGAGCGGTCGAGCACCTCGACGAGCTCGCGCGAGAGGGCGATCGCCTCCTTGGGCGATCCCGTGGCCACCGACGCGTCGACGTGCTCCGCGACTGCGGCGCACCAGGCGTCGCTGCCGGGCTCGCTCGCGGCCATGGCGGCTCGCGCGTGCTCGCGCGCGCCGTCGTGATCGCTCTCCCAGCGCCCGAGCTCGGCGAGCAACGTGTGGAGCTTGGCGCGCGTGACGCCCAGCGGGGCGGCAGCGAGCGCACGTTCGGCGCTGGCGCGCGCCCCTTCGAAGTCGTTGCCCTCGAGCGCCTGCGTGGCAGCACGTGCATAATGCACGGACGCGCGCTCGAGCTGCGCGCCGCGCTCCCAGTGCTCCGCAAGCACCACGGGCTCGTGCTCCCCGGCGAGCTCGAGCCACTCGGCGGCGAGGCGGTGCCCCAGCTCGAGGTCGGCCTCGGTGAGCATCGCGTACGCGGCGTCGCGCACGATGGCGTGGCGGAAGCACAGCTCGGGCTCTGCCGGAAAGCGCGACACGTCGCGGCGCAAGAGGATCTCGCGCGACACCATCTCGGCCACCCACTCGTCGACCTCGGTCGACTCGAGCTCACCGCCCATGAGCGCGAGCACGCCCCCGCGCCAGAAACACTCGCCGTACACGCTCGCGGCGCGCAGGATGCGGCGGGCCATCGGGTCGAGCCGCTCGAGGCGAGCCTCGACCATGGCGAGCACCGTGCCCGGCAGCGACCACGACGGTTGCGAGCCGAGCGACGTGGCCGACGAGGGCTCGGGCGGCAGCGAACCGGAGCGCGGAGTACGGCGTCCGGTGCCCTCGGCGTAGGCGCGCACGAGCTCTTCGAGGTAGAAGACGTTGCCCGCCGCCCGGTCGAGCAGCTGGCCGACCACGGCGGGAGACACGTCGGGGAGCACCTCGCGCACGAGCCGCTCGCCCGCGCGACGCACGAGCGCCCCCAACCGGATCTCTTGCAGGCTGCGCTGAGCCCAGAGCTGCGGGAACGACTCGTGCACCTCGGTGCGCGCAACCGCGAGCACCATGAAAGGGTGGCCGTCGAGCGCGCGGAGCGCCGCGTCGACGAGGTTGACCGTGGGCAGGTCGCCCCAGTGCAGGTCCTCGAGGACGAGCAGCACAGGCTGCGCCTCGCACTCGGCGCGGAGCCAGTCGACGAGCGCGCGCTTCATCTGGTCGCCCATCAGCACGCTGTCGGTGCGCGCGGCGCGCAGCTGCACGCTCGCGCTGTCGGGGAACGACACGCTGGCGATCTCGCCGACGAACTCGGCCACGCGCGTCAGATCGGGCTCGCGGACGTGGCGACCGAGACGCGCGCGGAGCTTCTGCTGGCGGGCGACGAGGGCCTCACCCTCGACGATGCCTGCGGCGCGGCGGATGGCGCGGGCCAAGAGGCCGAAGGGCGCCCCTTCGCTCATGGGATCGCCGCGGGCCATGAGCAGCTCGAGCTCGAAGGACTCGCGGGCGCGCGCGAGGAACTCCGTGGCGACGCGCGACTTGCCGGCGCCGGGCACGCCGGTGACGAGCACGGCGCGAGACACCGGCTCGTAGACGCACTCTTCGAGGATGGCCGAGAGGGTGCCCAGCTCGCGGTCGCGCCCGACGCACGGAGTGGGCATGCCGAGCAGCGTGCGCGGCTTGGTCTCGCGCTCGCGAAGCCCTCGGACGAAGAGCCCGCGATCGTCGCCCCCCACGTCGAAGCGCGTGTCGAGCAGCCCGGCGGTCGTCTCGTCGAGGAAGACGGGGCTCTGGCCGTGCAGCGTGTCGTCGCCCGCCTCACCCATGCTGCCGCGCGCGAGCGTGATGAGCGCCGCGGCGCGCTCGATGACGTCGCCCACCACGCTGCGCCCGGTCACCGTCGCGAGGCCCGTGGCGAGCGACACGATCGGCGTGACGAGGTGCGAGCGCAGCGCGAGCGCACAGCGCACGGCGTGGGCGACCTGATCGCTGGCCGCGCCCTTGCCGACGAGCGTGACCACGATGGATCCGTCGGCCAGCAGCTCGGACTCCGCGCCGAAGCTCGCCACGACCGACCGGATGTCGAACGACGCCGCCACCGTCTCGAACGACGACGCGGGCGCCGGCTCGTCGTCGACCGCGACCTCCGACGAGGCCGATGCCATCACCACGCTCACCAGGCGACGTTCGCTCGCTGTGAGCGCGACCGTCGTCTTGGTGCTCGGCCGCTGCGGGCCGGTGTCGTGGTGGATGGTCACTTGCTCGAGCTCGCGCAGGACGGCGAGGCCGTTCGCGGGGCGCGCGGTGGGATGCTTGGCGAGCATCCTGGCGATGAGCTCGTCGAGCTCGGCGGGCACGGCCGGGTTGGCGTCGCGCAGGCTCGGGGGCTCCTCGAGGAGGATCTTGGCGAGCAGCGCGGCGATGTTCTCGGCCGAGAACGCGGGCTGGCCCGAGATGCACTCGTACATCACGCAGCCCAGGGAGAAGACGTCGGCGCGCGCGTCGATCTCCCTCGCGCCGCGCGCCTGCTCAGGCGCCATGTAGCCGGGTGTTCCCACCATGACGCCGCTCCGTGTCGAGCGGCGCGTCGCGTGGATGAGACGCGCGACGCCGAGGTCGAGCAGCTTCATGGCGTCGACGCTGCCGGCGGGGAGGAAGAGGTTCGACGGTTTGATGTCGCGATGCACGATGCCGCGGTCGTGCAGGGCCCCCAGCGACTCGGCGACGCGACGCGCGAGCGTGAAGCTCTCTTGGAGCGTGAGCCCGGAGCGAGTGAGGCGCTCGGCGAGGTCCTCTCCGTCGAGCCACTCCATGGCGAGGTACGGACGACCCGCCGGCGTCACGCCGTGCGCGACGTACTTGACGACGCGCGGGTGGCTGACCTCGGCGAGCAGCTGCGCCTCGCGCCGGAAGCGCTCGACGTCCTTGCCCATGGCGCCATGGAGCACCTTGACTGCCGCGAGGCCGCCGCTCAGGCGATCGCGCGCGCGATACACCTCTCCCATGCCCCCGGATCCCACGAGCCGCTCGACCTCGAAGCGATCGCCGATGACCTGCACCAAGTCTGGGAGCGTACACGAACCGCGGGCCGGCGCCCCGGTGAGAGAGGCGCAGGTACGAAGACGTGGGTTTCGGTAGGCGGCGCGCGAGCGGGGGCGCGTGCCCCGACGGTCAGGGGCTCACGACGTCGACGAGCGCGAGGTCGACGTGGACCTTCTTGGCGCGCTTGGCCGCGTAGGGCTTCGTGAGGTCACGGAGCGCCGCGGCGCGCACGGGCGGGTCGGCCTTGAGCGAGAGCACGCGGCGGTAGTCGCGCGTGGCGTCGTGCCGGCGGCCGAGCACGTCGAGCGCGCGACCACGCCAGAGGTGCATCGCGGCCACGCGCTCTTCGTCGGGGTGACCGAGGGCGATGGCCTCGCCGAGCTTCTGGTGCGCCGCGTGGGTGTCGCCGTCGTTGAGCGAGAGCAGGCCGAGCGCCGCGTGGTAGAGCGCCTCGCGCGGCTGCAGCTCGCACGCGAGCGAGAGCGCCGCGCGCGCGCGCGTGAGGTCGCCGTCGTCGGTGTAGGCCACGTACGCGAGGCGGAACTGCTCGAACGCACGGAGCGCCGCGGGATCACGTTCGCGCGCGCCGTCGAACGCGCCGAGCTCGGGCGCGTAGCCCCCGGCCCGGAGGTCGAACGGCAAGAACGTGCCGTGGCTCGTGGGCGCCTCACCGTCTCCGACCCAGGCCGCGCCGTCCTCGGGCCTGAAGACCACCGAGCCGACGGTGAGCACCATCGCGATGCTGTCTCGCACGCGGCACCGCGCGTCGCCCGTGTGTCCGATGATGGCCGCCATCCCGGCCGCGTCGAGATCGCCGTGGCGCTCGCGCAGGAGCGCGTTGGCGCGCACGTGGCGGCCGTGGTTGTGACGCCAGTACGAGCCGTAGAGGTCGACCTCGGTGTCGCCCAGCTCGCGGTCGAGGTAGATGTTCGCGTAGCCGAAGGTGTGCTCGCCCTCGTTCGAGCGGATGGCGACCATACGATCGGGGTTCTGCTCGAACGCCAGCACGTCCTTCGACTTGCCGTCGGCCACGAGGTACGTCCAGCAGCCGATGGGCTGGTGGGCGCGGAGGATCTTCTCGGCCTCGTCGAGCGTGCGGGCCTTGCGCATCACCTCGTCGCCGACGGTGCCGATGGGCACGCCGCCGAGGCG
>JAGQJA010000242.1:0-24350 GCA_020430845.1 Myxococcales bacterium | reverse complement strand
CGTGCATGATACAGCTTTCCGTCGCGGGTCGCGTCGCCCCAGGCGATCGCGCTGGTGCAGCCGAGCCCGAGCGAGAGCCGGTGCGCGACGGCGGGGCCTGGGCCCTTGATCTGCATCATGCGGGCGGCGAGCCAGAGCAGCGTGTCGGGCATGGTGCAGCCCTCGAGCAGGCTCGCGTAGGGCATGCCCGCGCCGTCGGCGAGGCCACGGATGGTGTCGGTGGCGAACGCTGGCATCTTTCGCGCGACGCGCGAGCCCACCGTGTGCTGGAGCGCGTCGACCGCGAGCGGCCCGAGCGCACCGAGCTGGCCCGCGCCGAAGAGCCGCTGCACGAACCGCCTGTAGTAGGGGATGGGGCCGCGACCGATCTCGTCCTTGAGCAGCGCGCCGTGTTGACGGCCCATCTCGTAGAAGCTGCCGGCGACGTTGAGCACGCGCACGCCGCCGACGCGCCGCAGGGTGCCGCGCTCGAAGCGGGTGGGCGGACCGCAGACGGGCGGCTCGATGGCGGGCGTTCGGTGCGAGACGGTCGGGGTCGAGCTCATGACGAAAGACTCCTTGCGCGCGCGGCGCGGCTCTTGGGAGAAGGCCGGGACACGTCCCGGAGGTGAACAGAAGCGTCGCCGTTGGCGAGCTCGGCGGCGGCGAGCAAGCGCGGGGTCGCCCACGCGTGGAAGGCGCCCACGAGCTGGCGCGCGCCCTCCGCGTCCTTGTGGCGGATGGCCTCGGCGAGCACAGCCAGGCCCTCGATGTGCGGGCCGGTGGCGGAGCGGATGGTGCCGAAGACGACGTCGTGCTCGCTCGTGATGCTCGCGTTCCAGTGGGCCATCATCTCGAACAGCGGGTTCTTGGTGGCGCGCGCGATCTGGAGCGCGAATCCGGCGAGCGCGTCGGCGAAGGCCACGGGATCTCCCGCCGTGGTGCGCGCGCGCGCGACCTCTGCGTCGAGCGCGGCGAGGTCGGCCTTGGTCCTCCGCTCGGCCGCGAGCGCCGCCATCTGCACGTCGAGGCCGGCGCGGATCTCGAGCAGGCCGGCGAGGACGGTGACGTCGACGCGTGCGCCCTCGGCGTCGCGCCGTACGAGCATGGCGCGGAGCACCTCGGGGGTGAGGCTCGCCATCGGGTCGAGCACCACGGTGCCCAGGCGCCGCGTGGGCCTCACCAGGCGATGCACCTCGAGCAGCTTGATGGCCTCACGGACGACGCTCCGGTTGACCCCGTACGCCGCCGCCAGCTCGGCCTCGCGCGGGAGCAGGGATCCCACCGCCAGATCGCCGCGGACGATCTGCTCGAGGAGATCCCTCGAGACCACGTCCGCCTTACGCTCTGCTCCGCGCGCCACGGAGGGAGTAATACATCAGATTTATTGTCAGTCAACCGACTTAATGGTCGGGGCCGGCCGTCAGCCAGGGAACATCCCGCCGGCGGCGGTGCGCGCGGTGATCGACCGGCCGCATCGGCAGATCGGCGTTCCCGGCTCGACTCGCTCCGGCGCTAGTAGTTGTCGGAGTCGCCCATCGTCAGACGCCATTGGGCGGGCGCGAAGCCGGGCAGCTTGCGGGCCCCGAGGACACGGGCGCCGAAGTAGGTCAGCGGCTCGCGCGGCGTGAATCCTTGCCGCTCGAGCGCCGGAAACCCGGGGTCGTCCAACCCCATCCACGTCCGCACCATGGCGCAGCCGTCCTCGCGCGCGAGAGCCGCGAGCCCCTCGAGCAGAGCGGCGAATGCTTCTGTGTTGCCGCCGTGCAGGTAGTCGACCACCTCGAGAGCTCGCTTCCCCTCCTTCGTGGTGTAGTCGGTCGTGACGGCGACGACGTCGTGGCCGTCGCCGAGGGCGAAGAAGCGATACGTGCGCCCCGGGTTGTCGACGTAGCGCCAGCGCAGGTAGGCCGCGTCGCGGAGGCTGGCGTACACGCGACCGTCGGCGGCCGACTCGAAGAACAAGCCGCTCATCCACGGCGCGGGCCCCGGCAACTCCGTGGGGAGCTGAGCCGAGCGCTCCTTGCCGGTCAGATGGCGCGTCATCGTCACGACGACGCCGACGTCGCTCCAGCCGAGGCGCTGCACGAACCCGTAGTGGGATTGGGTGTTCGGCCACCCCCAGATCATCTCGACGCCGAGCGCGGGCATTCGCGCGTACAAGTCTTCCGCGAGCTTCGTGAAGACGCCCTGATTGCGGTAGTCGGGATGGGTCATCGTCGTCATCGACTGGGCCGACGCGAACTCGCCGTCGCAGAAGCTCCGCATGGGCGAGGCGGAGTAGTGACCGGCCAGCGTGTCGCCGTCCCAGAGCAATGTGACGAGCGGCGGTCCGAACGGATTGGCGAGAAAGCGCCAGCGGTAGAACTCTGGCGAGAGCTCTCGCCCGTAGACGAGCGAGAACAGCTCGAGCACGGCGCGCAGCTCGGACTCCGAAGCGTGATCCATGGGCCGGACGTTCATCTCGCCTCCTGACGTCAACGAAAGCAGCGGATGACCTCGAAGGCCTCCGCCCAGGGCGTGCCGGACAGCGCGCCGTAGACGCGGCCCTGCGCCTCGATGGCCTCCGGCGACCGCGGATGAGGGAAGGGCCGCATTTCGATGTCGTACGCGTGAAGCGCCGCGATCTTCTTCGGAAGGAAGGCCTCGCCCGGGAAGAACACCTGGGGGGTGAAGTCGGGACGAACGCCGCCGAAGCCGGCCACACCGAGGACGTCGTAGGCGTAGAGGTCGTCGATCCGGTGCGCGGGCGTCGGCCGACACGCGACGAGCGACGCCTCGTACACGACCCGATGATCGCGATTGAGGTCGCTGCGGTGATGGGTGAAGACGGTCGTCGGCCGAACCTCGCGCACGACGCGCTCGAGGAACGCGTTCACGGTGATGAGCGGGACGGTGTCGAGTCTCATGTCGGGCAGGTCGCCGAAGTGGACGTGCCCACCTCCGAGCGCCTCGACCGCCGCGCGGGCGGCGTCCTTCTTGGCCTCGACGAGCTCAGGACGGTCGGGATATTGCGACGAGCTGCCCTCCGTCACGATCGCGACGTGCAGCTCTCGGCCATCCGCGCGCAGGCGTGCGAGCGTGGCGCCGGCGCCGAGCACCTCGTCGTCCGGGTGGGCTGCGATCACGAGCACGGAGGTCATTCGGTGGCTCCTGTTGGGGTGAGCTGACGACGAACGCGCGCGGGCACTCCGTAGGCGACCACGTCGTCCGGCAGGTGGCGATTGACGACGGCGTTGGCCCCCACGATGGTGCCCGCCCCGACGGCGATGTCGTCGAGCACGACGGCGCCGACGCCGAGGCTGGAGAAGGCGCCCAGCGCGCTCCCGCCGGCGAGGACGGCCCCCGGCGACAAGTGGGCGAACTCGCCGACGACGACGTCGTGCTCGACGACGGCGGACGTGTTGACGATGACCCCCGGGCCGACGACCGCATCCGCGTTGATGACCGCTCGCGCCATGAGCACCGTCCCCTCGCCCACACTCGCAGACGCAGCGACCACGGCGGCGGGGTGGACGACGCCCGCGAGGCCGATGCCGGCTTCTCTGCATCGACGCACCAGGAGCGCGCGCACGCGGTTGTCGCCGATGCCCATGGCGACGTCGACGTCGCGCGCACGCTCACGCAACCACGCGAAGCCGTGCACCGGCAAGGTCAGCACCCGATCTCCCTCCAACGCGGGGTCGTCATCGATGAAGCCGATCACTTCTACGCCCGTCAGGAGGAGGGCGTCGGCCACGACCTTCGCGTGACCGCCCGCGCCGTACACCGCGACGGGGCGGCTCATGTGTGGCTCGCCGCGCCGTTCGTCGCCGTTCCGCGAAACTCCGGCATGGTCGCGTGCCCTTCGTGGCTCACACCAGACCGTCGAACGACGTGCCACGCCGTCTTCGCGAGGAGGGCGACGTCGAGCCCCAAGCTCCAGTTGTCGACGTACCAGACATCCATCGCGAACTTCTCGTCCCAGGAGAGCGAGTTGCGTCCCCCGGTCTGCGCGACGCCCGTGATGCCCGGTAGCACTTCGTGGCGGCGCGCCTGGGTGGGCGTGTACCGCGGGAGGTAGTGCATCAAGAGGGGCCGCGGCCCGACGAGGCTCATCTCGCCGCGGATCACGTTCACGAGCTGGGGTAGCTCGTCGAGGCTCGTCGACCGGAGGAAACGACCTAGGCGCGTGAGCCGCTCGGCGTCGGAGAGCGACCTGCCGTCGGGGCCGACGGCGTCGCGCATGCTCCGAAATTTGAGGAACTGGAACGGGCGCCCGTGGAGTCCCGGCCGTTCCTGGCGGAAGAGCACAGGCGAGCCGAGCGAGGCGCGAACGGCGACCGCGACAGCGGCCATCGCGGGCGCGGCCGCCACGAGCGCAGCGCCTCCCACCGCGAGATCGAGCGCGCGCTTGACCTTGAGTCGCCATCCCACCTGCCGCATCGCCGCGAAGTATGAGGCGCCCCCCGCAGAACTGCAATGATGCGCAAACCCCACCTGGCGCCCATCTGGAAGCGCCGAACGAAGTAGCATCGCGACATGCAGGCGCCACGTCTCGTCTACCTCGTCACGCATCCTGTCAGCGCCGACTTGCTGCTGCGCGGTCAGCTCGCGTTCATGCGCGAGCGCGGGTTCGACGTGACCGTGATCTCCGGGCGCGGACCGGAGCTCGAGCGCGTCGCCGTACGCGAGGGGGTACGCGTGATTCCAATGGATATCGCGCGGGAGATGAGTCCGGCGCACGACGCCCTCACCCTCACGAAGCTCGTCCCGGTCCTCCGTTCGCTGCAGCCGGACATCGTGAACGCGAGCACGGCGAAGGCGGGGCTCCTGGGGATGCTCGCCGCGAGAGCGTTGCGCGTGCCGACCCGCATCTACCTCGTGCGCGGGTTGCGGCTCGAGACGACGCGTGGGGCGCTGCGGCAGCTGCTCCGCGGCACCGAGCGCATCGCGTCGGGCTGCGCGCACGAGATCGTGTGCGTGAGCCGGAGCGTGCGCGAGGCCGCGCAGCGAGAGCGGCTCTTCGCGCGGGGGCGCGCGGCCGTGGTGCTCGGCGATGGGTCTTCGAACGGCGTCGACGTCGCGCGCTTCGCGCGGGGCGAGGACCGCGTGGCCGAGGGCCGGCGCCTCGCGCGGGCCGTCGGGATCGCCGACGACGACGAGGTCATCGGCTTCGTGGGCAGGCTCGACCCCGACAAGGGCATCGCCGATCTCCTCGACGCGTTCGAGCGCGTGCGCGCCGAGCGTCCGCGCGCGCGGCTCCTGTTCATCGGCGGAGGCTTCGCCGACGATCACGACGAGCCGCTCGCGGCGCGCGTGCGGAGCGCGCCGGGCGTTGTCGCGTACGGCAAGTCCGACGACGTGGCGCCGCTCTACGCGCGGATGGACGTGCTCGCCTTCCCGTCCCTGCGCGAGGGCTTCCCCAATGTCCCGATCGAGGCCGCGGCGGCAGAGGTCCCAGCGGTCGGGTACCGCTCCACGGGCGTCGTCGACGCGATCGTCGACGGCGAGACCGGCGCCATCGTGGACCAGCACGATGTACGCGGGCTCGCGGCCGCGCTGACACGATACCTGGGCGACGCACGCCTGCGGGAGGCGCACGGGAAGGCAGCGCGCGCGCGCGCCGAGCGTTCGTTCTCGCGCGAGATCGTCTGGGCCGCGTGGGAGCGGTACTACCGCGAGCACCTCGAGCGCGCGCGGCGGCGGCGTTGAGCTCAGCGCGGCGCGGCGGCGCCGGCGCGCCTGCGTGAAGGCCCGGCGAGCTCCACGCGAGCGTCCTCGACCGACCGCACGGCGCGAACGACCAAGTCTCGGTCTCCGACGAAGATGGCGTGGCCCACGTCTGCGAGCACGTCGAGCTGCGCGCCTGGGATTCGGCGCGCGATCGCGCGCGCGTTGCCGGGGGGAATGAGCTCGTCCTCGGCGCCGGCGATGACGCGCGTGGGGCAGCGCACCTCGCCGAGCCGAGGCGCCGTGAGGTGACGCGCGGCGGCGAGCACGTGGAGCGCGAACGTGCGCCCCGACGGGGGATCGATCGCCATCGCGCGCTGGTGATCGCGGAGGATCTCACGTGATCTGGACCACTGGGAGCGCGGCAACAACAGGCGGCCCATGGCACCTGCGCGGTCTCGTCGGCGCAGCGGCATCGTCAACAGGCGCCCGAGCGCGCGGGCGCGCGGGAGCTCGCCGAACACGAAGCCCGGCGTCGTCGCCATGAGCACGAGGCCCGACACGCGCGCCGGGTGCCGGAGCGCGACGTGCTGGGCGATCATCCCGCCCATCGAGATGCCGACCACCGTCGCGCTCTCGACGCCGACGTGATCGAGCAAACGCGCGACGTCGTCGGCCATGTCTCCCAGGGAGAACGGCGCCCGCGGCCGCGCGCTCTCGCCCGTGCCGCGATTGTCGATGGCGAGCACGCGGCGCGGCCGGTCCGGATCCTCGCCGAGCTTGTCGGGGACGTCGAACCAGAAGCGCGACGACAGACCGAGCCCCTGGATGAGCACGACCGCGTGGCTGGCCCCTGGCGCGCCGACGTCTCGATAGTGGATGGGACCGTGGGGGGACTCTGCGAAGGGCATGGCCGCGATCGAGTGTATCGCTTACGCTGCGACGCCATGGCGACGAAGCGCAAGGCACCTCCGCAGCGAGCACGCGCGACGAACAAACCGAAGGGCGCCCGGCCCAAGAAGGCCGCGACCAAGAAGGCCGCGACCAAGAAGATCGCGACCAAGAAGACCGCGTCCAAGAAGACCGCGTCCAAGAAGACCGCGTCCAAGAAGATCGCGTCCAAGAAGACCGCGACCAAGAAGGCCGCGACCAAGAAGGCCGCGACCAAGAAGACCGCGTCCAAGAAGATCGCGTCCAAGAAGACCGCGTCCAAGAAGCCGCAGAGCCCCCCCGCCGTCCGGCCGGTCGCGCCGCCGCCGTCGGAGCCGGCCCGCGCCGCCGCACGCGTCGCGTCGATGCTCCCGGTGGAGCGCGCGCTGACGCCGCTCGAGCAGGACGCGATGCGCAAGGTGGCGACGTTGGCGCGCGCCAAGCTGTCGCTGCTCGTCGCGTCTGGCCCGGACGCCGTGGCCGAGGCCGTCGCGAGGTTCATCGACGACGCGCGCGTGGGTCGCAGGCCCGCGCCCAAGGGCAACGATCTGCGCCTGGGGCTCGGCGTCCTCTGGGGCGAGCAGGTGCGCGCGCGCGCCGGATGGGACTGGGTGCACCTCGCCTACCCCGACGGCTTCGCCGCGTACGCGCTCGTGCCGCGAGATCGCGGCGTGTGCTGCTTTCCGCTCGTGCGCGTCAACCGCCTGCTCGACGCCTCGGACCCGACCACGGCCCTCCGAGCGCTCTACGAGCTCATCGTCACCGGAGACGTGCCCGCGCGTCGGCCCGGTGAATACCTCGTCCTCGGCTGACGCGTGAGGCGACCGTCGCCCCGGCGCGCTGGTTGGCGCGAAGATCCACCCTCGCGGGGTGATCCCCCCACGCGCGCGATTGATTCGCGCAATCAGCGCGCGTTCCGCGTAACCTTTCGGTCCGACTCGATGGTTGGACCGGCCCGTGCTTTGAGGGGAACGCCCGCTCGTTCGAGGCCGCGGATGCGTACACCTGGCGCCAGCCCCGAGGTTGGCCTCTTCTTCATCATCGTCGTCGTCGTGTGCGCCTTGCTGTCGCCCGCGCCCGCGCTCGCGCAGGGCGGACGCGGCTGGCAGAACCCGCGCGCGCTCGAGCTGGCCAAAGAGGCCATCGCGGCCAAGAAGGCCGGCAACTACCAGGCGTGCATCGAGAAGGACGTCGCGTCGCTCGCGCTCGAGGAGCACCCGTACGTCCGGCTGCACCTCTCGTCGTGCTACTCGGCCAACGGGCGCACCGTCTCGGCGCTCCAAGAGGCGCAGCGAGCGCTCATCGCCGCGATGCGGGGCGACGACGACGACCTCAAGCAGAGCGCTCGGAAGCGTGTCGTCGAGCTCAACGGCAAGGTCGCGCACCTCACGCTGCAGCTGTCGAAGAAGCTCCTCAAGAAGACACGCGTGACCGTCGACGGGCTGCCTGTTCGTTCGCAGCAGATCGGCACCAAGATCACGATCGACCCCGGGCCGCACGTGGTGAGCGCCGAGTCCGAGCACAAGGGCGAGCGCCTGGTCTTCCGCGAGGAGATCGAGCTCGAGGAGGGCGGCGACGAGACGCTCGAGATCAAGCCCAAGCCGACGCAGACGTCCAAAGAGCAGGAGGAGTGCCTCCGGAACGCCCGCACCTACGACGAGCAGCTCGAGTGCGTGCTCAAGAAATCTACGAAGCCGAACGTCAACCTGGGCATCGAGCTCGCCGGCTACACCGACTCCACGGCGACGCACGTGCTCTCGCCGTCGATCAACGGCGCGATCGTCTCGCCTACGTCGGGCTGGAATTTCGGCGCGTCGTACCTTCTCGACATCGTGACGTCGGCGTCCCCCGACATCGTCTCGATGGGCTCGCGTCGCTTCAAGGAGCAGCGCCACGCGGCGAGCGCCAACGGCGGCTACAAGTTCGACCGCTTCACGGCGAACCTCAACACCAACCTCTCGCGCGAGCCCGACTACCTGTCGTTCACGCTCGGCGGCGCGATCAGCGCAGAGCTCAACGACAAGCTCATCACGCCGCGCATCGGCTTCTCGCGCCAGATGGACACGATCGGCATCCGCAACAGCCCGTTCGCCAACTACGAGCGCACGTTCGCGAGCAACGACATCGAGGCGGGCGTCACGTTCGTCATGTCTCCCACCGAGCTGCTCGTCACCGGGATCTCCCTCCAGCTCGAGCGCGGCGAGCAGTCCAAGCTCTACCGTTACATCCCCGTCTTTGCCGAGGACGTCGCGGCGTCGATCCAGCCGGGCGCCGGCTTCGAGCAGGTCAACGCCACGCGCCTGCCCTTCCGCCCGCGCGAGCAGCTGCCCCTCTCGCGCGACCGCTTCGCCGCGGGCGTCCGCTACAACCGCCGCTTCTCGACGGCGACGCTCCGGGTCGACGAGCGCTTGTACGTGGACACGTGGGGCATCAAGGCGAGCACGTCCGACTTCCGCTACCTCCAAGACCTCGGCAGCTCGCTGCGGGTCTGGCCTCACCTGCGCTTCAACGTGCAGTCCGGCGCGAGCTTCTACCGTCTGGCCTACACGGCCTTGCTCGAGGACGGCCAGAACCCCATCAGCGTGTTGCCGTTCCGGTCGACCGACCGCGAGCTGTCTCCGATGATGACGGTCACCGTCGGCGGCGGCGCGCGCATCGCGCTCAGCTCCGAGACGGCGAGTCCGAGCTACGCTTTGGTCGTCGCGGGTGAGCTCATGTATTCACAATTTTTTCGCTCCCTGTTCATCAAGAACCGCACCGCGACTTACGCTTCTGTAGGGCTGGAGGTCGAGTTCTGAGATGAGAGCCGTGCACGCCATCGCCGTCTGCCTGCTCGCGACGTCCACGTCGTGCACGGATCCGCTGCGCGATCGCGAGATCGAGGCGCTCGGAGACGAGGCGCCCGGTGTCTCGCCGGGGCCCGAGCACCGCCCCGGCCAGCCGTGCGTCCTCTGTCACTCCGACGGCGGCCCGGCCAGCAGCAAGCCCTTCGCGGTCGGCGGCACCGTCTACAGCTCGCCCACCGGCTTCGAGGGCGCGCGCGACGTCGAGGTGAGGTTCGTCGACGCGGCCAACGGAGCGCCCACGGTGCCGGTCTTCACGAACGCGGTCGGCAACTTCTTCGTCCGAGAGTCGGAGTGGCCCGGCCTGCGCTACCCGTTCAAGGTCGCGCTCTTTCGCAACAACACGGTCGCCGCGCAGATGGCGACGACCGTGAACCGCGAGGGCTCGTGCAACTTCTGCCACCGCAACCCGGCCGACTTCGGCGACAACGCCTCCGAGGCGGCGCGCCGCTACTACGGCCAGATCTTCGTAGGTAACTGACGTGGTCCGCTCGATGCTCCTCACCTTTGGACTGGCCCTCGGCTCCGCGCTCGCCTTCGCGTGCGCCGCGAGCCCGGGCGCCACGCCCCCGGTGGACATCGACGCGCCGCCGCAGGACCAGTTCATCGACAAGGGCGTCAGCGGATTCCTCGAGGCGCGGTGCGGCGCCATCGACTGCCACGGTCAGGTCGGTCGGCCGCTGCGCCTGTACTCGGCCAACGGGCTGCGCCGCGACGTGGGCGACGGTGGCGGACGAGACACCAGCGCGACGACCCGCGCCGAGCGCGTCGACAACTGGCGCAGCGTCGTCGGGCTCGACCCCGAAGAGATGAACAAGTCGCAGGCGGCGAACGGCGACCCGGGCGATCTCATGCTGATGAAGAAGCCGCTCGACATCGAGTTCGGCGGCGTGCGCCACAAGGGCGGCCCCGTGCTCCGCGCCTCCCCGTCCGATCCGGGGTGGCTCTGCTTGCTCAGCTGGCTCGCGCGAGACACGAACCAGGCGGCGTGCACCGACGCCACGTTCTGACGCGCGCGACACCGGGGCCGCGAGGCAGGTATCGGCCCGGGTGAGTCGGAGGCTCGACCCCGCCGGTCTCGGTGTTAGGCTCGGCGCATGGCTCGAAGCAAGTCCGGCATCCGCACGCTCGCGATCGACATCGGTGGCACGGGCCTGAAGGCGATCGTGCTCGACGAGGTGGGCACACCGCTCACCGAGCGCGTACGCGTCGAGACGCCGCGCCCGGCCACGCCGAGCGCCGTGATGGAGGCGCTTCGCGACCTCACGAAACCGCTCGGCGCGTTCGACCGCATCAGCTGCGGCTTCCCCGGCGTGGTCGTCGACGGCGTGACCCGCTCCGCGCCCAACCTCCACGTCGCGTGGGCGGGCTTCCGCCTCGAGGCCGACCTCACCCGGCGCCTCCGCAAACCGGCGCGCGCCCTCAACGACGCGGGCGTGCAAGGCTTCGGCGTCATCGAACGCCGCGGCGTCGAGATGGTCCTCACGCTCGGCACCGGCATGGGCTGCGCCCTCTACCTCGACGGTCGCTACGTGCCCAACCTGGAGCTTGCCCATCACCCGTTCAAGGGCAAGCGCACCTACGAACAGTACGTGGGCGACGCCGCGCTCG
The DNA here is from genome assembly GCA_020430845.1 of Myxococcales bacterium. Taxonomy (GTDB): domain Bacteria; phylum Myxococcota_A; class Polyangia; order Polyangiales; family Polyangiaceae; genus Labilithrix. The sequence goes on along the minus strand of JAGQJA010000242.1, from coordinate 13,335 downwards.
AGAGCGCCGGCAAGAAGTCGTGGAACCGCCGCGTGCGCAAGGTGCTCGAGCAGGTCATGCGCACGTGGAATCCGCGCGTGGTGTACGTGGGGGGCGGCAACGCAAAGCACCTCAAGGGCAGCCTCCCCGACGGGGTGAAGCTCACCGACAACATCGCCGGTCTCTTGGGAGGGATCGCGCTCTGGCGCGACGCTTGACGGGGCTTGCTCCCCCCGCCGCGTGATACGATCCCCCCGCGATGAACGAAGCGGCGGACCGTGGCCCGACTCGGGTCGTAGGGCGATACGCGCTCTACAACGAGATCGCGGCCGGCGGCATGGCCACGGTGCACGTGGGCCGGCTGCTGGGGCCGGTGGGCTTCGCGCGGACCGTCGCCATCAAGCGACTGCACCCACAGTTCGCCAAGGACCCCGAGTTCGTCTCGATGTTCCTCGACGAGGCGCGCCTCGCCGCGCGCATCCAGCACCCGAACGTCGTCGCGACGATCGACGTGGTCGCCACCGACGGCGAGCTGTTCCTGATCATGGACTACGTGCGCGGCGAGACCCTCTCGCGCCTCGTGCGCAACGCCCGCAAGGAGGGCCTCGCGGTACCGCCGCGCATCGCGGCGGCGATCGTGTGCGGCGCGCTCCACGGCCTGCACGCCGCACACGAGGCCAAGGACGAGCGCGGCGAGCTGCTCGGCCTCGTGCACCGCGACGTCTCCCCCCAGAACATCCTGGTGGGCGCCGACGGCGTCGCCCGCGTGCTCGACTTCGGCATCGCGAAGGCAGCCGGACGCATGCAAGTGACGCGCGACGGCCAGATCAAGGGCAAGCTCGCGTACATGCCGCCCGAGCAGCTGCAGGGCGGGCGCCTCACGCGAACGGTCGACGTCTACGCGTCGGCGGTGGTGATGTGGGAGGCGCTGACCGGGGAGCGCCTCTTCAAGGGCGACTCCGAGGGTGAGACGCTCGCCAAGATCGTCGAAGGCCGCGTCCCTCGCGCGAGCCAGATCGCGCCAGGGGTCCCCGACGCATACGACGCCGTGCTCGAACGGGCGCTGTCGCGCGATCCCAGCAAGCGACACCAGACCGCGCGCGAGCTCGCCCTGGCGATCGAGCGCTGCAACGGCATCGCGAGCCCCACGGACGTCGGCGAGTGGGTGGAGGTCACAGCCGGCGCCTCGCTCACGAGCCGCGAGCAGCAAGTGGCGTACATCGAGAGCAACTCGGCGCGCCTGCCCGCTCCCGCGCCCGAGAGCGACTCCGACGTGTCGAGCAGCGCACGGCGTCCGCCGAAGATCGAGCAGACCTTGGTCGGCGTCGGTCCCCCCAGCAGCAGAGGCGGCGCGACCGAGATCATGAGCGCGCACGCCGCGCGGCACGAGCCCGAGGTGTCGGAGTCGCGCGTGACGGCGACGCGCTCGCTGACCAGCTACGTGCTGCCCATCACGCGCGCCGTGCCCATCGCGCTGGGCATCGCCGTGACCGTCGGCATCATCGTGATCTTCTTGGTGCTGCGTGCCGTGCGCGCCGACGCTCCGGTCGCGGCTTCGCCGACCCCGACGACCTCGAGCAGCGCGGCGGCGGCGCCATCCGCACCGGAGCCGAGCGCCGAGCCGACGACCACGACGCTCCCCGGCACGCCCGCGTCGGCCGCGGTCACGACGGCCCCGGTCGTCGCGTTGCCAGACGCCACCCCCACGGCGACCACCAAGCCGACGGCCAAGCCCACGCCGACGCCGACCAAGGCGCCGACCAAGCCGACGGCGACGGCCACACGCACGGCCAAGCCGGGCTGCGATCCGCCGTACACGGTCGATACGAACGGCCGACGTCATTACAAGCTCCAGTGCATGTAAGCTCGCGCGCATGCGCGCCCTCGCCCTGATCACCCTGCCTGCGCTCGCGGCCTCGTGCAGCCCAGCCGCGCCCATGCCCCCCCTGCCGCCGCCGACGTCCGCGGCGACGCATCACGCCGTGTCGCCGCCGCGCGGACCCCTCGAGGCGCCTTCGGCCACCGCGCGCACTTCGGGGTACGCCGGGCACGGGGCCGAGAGCGTGCCGCCCGAGGTGCTCGCCCGCTTCGCGCCGCCGGCGCTCGAGCCGGGCGTGAGTCGCCGCATCGAGTCGATGCTCGACCTCTCGGCTCCGGTCGGCGTCCTGCCCTCGCCCGACGGCAAAACCATGTATTTTACATGGTCCTTGTCGGGCAGCCCCCAGGTCTGGCGCGAGGACGGTCCCAAGACCTTTCCGGTCCAGCTGACCGGCGGAGAGGACGTCTCGCGCGTCGAGGCGACGACTCCCGACGGCAAGCTCCTGGTGGTGCTCCGCGACCGTAAGGGTGAGGAGAACCCCGGGCTGTACGTGCAGAGCGCCGCAGGCGGACCGCTGACGCTCGTGCAGCACACGCCCAAGGTGCAGACCCTCTTTGCGTTCGTCTCCGACGACTCGCGCTACGTGTACTTTCGCGCCAACGACATCCGCGTCGACTCGTACGCGATCTACCGGTGGAGCACGCGGACCCACGAGCGCGAGCTCGTCTTCTCGGAGCCCGGGCTCTGGTCGGTCGCCGACCACGACGGCGCGCGCATCTTGCTCACCAAGGCGACGGGCGCGCGCAGCCGCGAGGTGTGGGAGTACGACGAGTCGACCAAGAAGCTCACGGCGCTCTTCGGTCAGGGCGAGACCGAGGAGTACGAGCCGCTCTACGCAGCGCAGCCCGGAGAGCTGCTCGTCGAGACCCCCAAGCTCGGCGAGTTCCGCCGCCTCTATCGCGTCAAGCGACCCGCCGCGCCCGGCCCGCTCGACGCCAAGAGCGTCACCGCCGTCACGCCCGACGTGGCGGCCGACGTCTCCGACGTCAAGATCGACCGCGCGCGACGGAACATCTACGTCACCCTCAACGATCGCGGCTTCACCCGAGCGCACGTCTTCGACGCCAAGACGTTCGCGTCGACCCTGGTGGGCCCCAGAGACGCGGCGCACGTCTCCTTCGGCGGCGCGACGCCCGACGGACGGCGCGTCGTCGTCAACGTGAGCCGCGAGCGAGCGCCGACGACCGCGTACCTGTGGGACAGCGCGACGAAGCAGCTCACGCAGTGGCTCGTCCCGAGCGCGCCCGAGACCGATCCGTCGACGTTCGCCGTCGCCAAGGTCGAGTCCTACCCCGCGCGCGACGGCACCAAGATCCCGGTGCTCGTGCGGCGACCCGACAAGTGCGACGCCCCCTGCCCGGTCGTGGTGCTCTTCCACGGAGGGCCCGAGGGGCAGTCCAAGCCCGGCTTCAACGTGCTCGCCCAGCTCTTCGTCGACGCCGGGTTCGTCTTCTTGGAGCCGAACGTGCGCGGGAGCGACGGCTACGGCAAGAAGTGGCTCCACGCCGACGACGGGCCCAAGCGCCTCGACATCGTGACGGACATCGAGGACGCGGCAAAGTGGGCGCGCGCCACGTTCGCCAGCGGCGGCAAGGCCCCCAAGGTGGGCATCATGGGGGGCAGCTACGGCGGCTACTCCACGCTGCTCGGCATGACGAAGTTCGCGGGGGCGTACGACGCCGGCGTGGCCATCGTGGGCATGAGCAGCCTGCTCACGTTCCTCGAGAACACAGCCCCGTACCGACGCGCGCTCCGCACGAGTGAGTACGGCGACCCCGTCAAGGATCGCGACGCGCTCGTGGCGCTCTCTCCGATCACCTACATCGACAAGCTCGACGCGCCGATCCTGCTCATCCAGGGCGCCACCGACCCGCGCGTGCCCGTGGGCGAGGCCATCCAGATGCACAGCGCGCTCGAACGGCGCGGCGTGACGGCCGAGATGATCGTGTTCCCCGACGAGGGCCACGGCGCGCAGAAGCGCAAGAACCGCGTGCTGATGTTCGGGCACTCGCTCGCGTTCCTCGAGGCGCACCTCAAGGGACGGACGCCTACATCTGCCCCCAAGAAGTGACGCGGACCGGCAGGCGCGGCCGCGCGGCGCGCTATCCTCGGGGGATGCGCTCGCCTCTCGTGCTCTCCGCGTGCCTGTCGTGCCTCGGGTGCTTCGCCGTCGTCCTCGCCGCGTGTGGCGGCGACGATCCGACGCCGTCCGGCTCGTCGTCGGGCGCGAGCTCCACGTCGTCGAGCGGCGGAACGTCGAGCGGCGGCTCCACGTCGTCGTCGAGCGGCGGCACGTCGAGCGGCGGCAGCTCGGGCGGCGCGCCGTGGTCGACCACGCCCAAAGACGGCATCGCCACGTACTACGACGCCGACGGCTCGGGCAACTGCAGCTTCGACAAGTCGCCCGGCGATCTCGACGTGGTCGCCCTCAACCCCGAGGAGTACGCCAAGAGCGCCGCGTGCGGCGGGTGCCTCAAGGTCACCGGACCGAGCGGCGACGTGACCGTGCGTGTCGTCGACAGCTGCCCGGGGTGCGCGACCGGCCACCTCGACCTCTCCAAGGAGGCGTTCGCCAAGATCGCCGAGCTCAAGGCGGGCCGCGTCAGCATCACGTATCAGGGCGTGGCGTGCGGAGTGAGCGGCAACATGTCGTACCGGTTCAAGGACGGCAGCTCCAAGTTCTGGACCGCGATCCAGGTGCTCAACCACCGCGTGCCGATCGAGAAGCTCGAGTACGAGAAGGCCGGCGCCTGGGTCGCGATGAAGCGCGAGTCGTACAACTACTTCGTCGAGAGCAAGGGCGTCGGCGTCTCGAGCGATCTCAAGGTGCGCGCCACGGGCGTCAACGGGCAGGTCGTCGAGGACACGCTCGCGACCGTGGGCGACGGCAACACGGTCGCCGGCGCCGGACAGCTCTGACGCGCGGCGCGCTCAGCGCACCTCGATGATGGCGCGGCTCGTCTCGTCGAGCGTCTCGCCGACCGACTCCACCTCGCGGAGGGCCCTGTCGTCGAGGCCCACGACCGCGGCGCGCGCGGTGTCGATGGCCGTGTAGGCGCGCGACAGCGCGGCGACGTGATCGCGGATGCGACCGTCGACCATCGCGAGCACCTGCGACGCGGCCGAAGGCGGGGGCGCGGACGCGGGGGCGTCGTCGTCTGCCGACGCGTCCGTGTCGTCGTCGGCCTTGGCGGGCAGCGCCTTGGCGGGGAGCGCGGGCACCAAGGGCCTCACACGCTCGAGGCGCACGCGGGCGTCGGCGAGCTCGAGGAGCGACTTCCACGTGCTCCGCACGCGCGCCGCGGTGGGCTCGTCGAGGGGAATCTCCGCCGAATTCCTGCGCAGATCCGCGCCGTTACGGAGCTCGCGCGACGACGCCCCGGTGACCAGAGACGCGGCCTGCTCGAGCGCGTGCGCCAGCGCGTCGTCGGCGTCGATGAGCATGGGCAGCGCGACCAGCACGGACGCGACGGCGACCGCGACGACGAACACGGCGAGCGACGCCGTGGCGTACGACGCCGACAGCGTGCCCGCGAGCGCGCCGCCCACGAGGGAGACGGCGACGTGGGCGAGGCGCGCGCCGTTGCCCCGGACACGCGAGGTCCGCTCGGCGAACGCGCAGCCGACGAGCACCGCGCCCGCGACGGCGGGCGACACCGGGCCGAGCACGCCCGCGCCGAACGCGCCCAGCGCGCCGGCGGCCACAGCGAGGGCCTGCGCCGATCCGCTGGCGCACACGGCGACGAGCACCGAGAGCGCCACCAACGTGAGCGAGCTCGCCACGTGCCCGAGCCGTGGAGTGAGCGTGGACGAGGCGAAGAGGGCCGCCGCGGCGGCGACGAGGGCGATACGGTGCTTCACGTCAAAATGCCTTTCGGGCGGAGTTGGCGACGTCCTTCTGCATCATCGACTTGGCGGCGGCGCGTGCGCGCGGGCTCGCCGGCGGCGCCGCGGCGATCTCTCCGCTCGCGGCCTCGTAGCTCTTGATCTGGTCTGCCAGGGCCGCGCGCTCTTCGGCGGGGGCGGCGGCGAGCGCGCTCTTGAGCGCCGTGACGTTGCCGTCGGCGATGCGGCGCGCCGTGGCGGTGTCACCCTTGGACCACGCCTCGGCGGCCTCGATCTGACGCTGCGACGCGGTGACGCTCACGGCCGACGCGATGACCGCGTTGTCACGGGCGCTCGCCACCTCGTCGGCGTTGGCCGTCCCCGCGATGCCGAGCGCGGGCACCGACACGCGCGCCTGGCACTCTCCGCTGCCGCACCGGGCGAGGCTCCACTCGGCCTCCGCGCGCAGGCCGCGGGCGTCGCCCGCCTCGAGGTCGACGTCGAGCTCCACGACGACGCGCCGTTGATCGCCCGCGAAGAGCGAGCCGAGCGTGAGGTCGACCGTGCCCTCCCCGACGCGCGCGTCGGCGCCGTGCGCGGCCACGAAGCGCACGCCCGAGGGCAGGTGCAGTCGTACCGAGGCGGCCTCGAGCGTCGTGGTCGACGCCTCGCGCAGCTCGCGCGAGAGGAACGTGCCGAGGGAGCTCTTGTCGTCGACGAACGCGAAGTTGCCGTGACCCGCGACGGCGAGGCTGCTCATGTACGACTCGTCGAAGTCGAGGCCGATGCCGAGCGACGAGATGGTGGTGCCCTCGCCGAAGCTGCGCCGCGCGAGCGCCTGAGCTTGCGCGCGCGACGAGTCGAGACCATCGCTCGCGAGCACGACGCGACGGACGCGGCCCGGCGACGCGGCCGCGAGCTCACCGAGCGCCGCGTGCAGCCCGCTCGGGATGTTGGTGCCGCCGCCCGCCGACAGGCGTTGCACGGCAGAGATGAGGCGCCCACGCGCGAGACCGACGCGCTGGAGCGGCTCGACGACGCGCGCGTGATCCGAGTATTCGACGATGGTGAGCTCGTCGTCGTCGCGCATCTCGCGGATGAGCTGCATCACGCTGCGCTTCGCGTCGGCGATCTTGTCCCCTGACATGGAGCCCGACGTGTCGAGCACGACCGCCATCGAGAGCGGCGCGCGCTCCACCTCGTCCGAGCCCGCGAGGGCGGCGAGGTCGACCTCGGCGTAGACGCGCGTGGTCTCACCCGCGAGCACCTTGCCGTGGCTCAGGGCGAGGCGGCCCTTGGCGCGGGGCCCCGAGAACGACGCGGCATTCTTACCGCCCGAGAGCGTCACGCTCACGCCCGCGAGGGGGGCTGCCGTGCTCGAGCCCCGATGTAGGACGAGGCCGCCCGTGGCGAGGACGAGGGACGCCACCGCGACGCCGCGGCGGAGCTTGGGAGAGCGCAACCAACCTGAAACCATTCGAGAAATCCTCCTGTGGGCAGACGACGGCGCCGGCCGCGCGAGCCTCGGCTCGGCGGGTGCGTCGCCCCCATGGGTGATTTCTTACGCACGCGTGCGCAAAAGGGTCTTCGGCGCGTGATCTCGGTGGGAGATCAGGCGCGACCGAGCTCGAGAGGCGCCACGCCCCGCTCCGCGCGCCGCGCCGCGTTCTCGATCAGCGCGTCGTCGGCGCGCTCGTCGTCGAGCCTGCGCCGTAGAACCCGCCGGTCCCGCCGGCGGCGGCGAGCGTGGTCACCACCTGCGCCGCGCCGGTGCCCATGTCGATCTCGATGAGGCTGCCGTTGTTGGAGAAGCCGTAGCCGCGCCCGCCCCAGTAGCCGAACCCGAAGATCTCCGGCGTCTTGGTGTCGCCGATCTCGCGGATGAACGCGCCGGTCTTGGGGTTGACCTCGATGAGCAGGTCGCCGACGGGCGCACCGGCCTCGGGCGTGTCGATGAGGCGCGCCGTGAGGTAGGTCTTGTCGCCGATGAGCGAGACGAAGTCGCCCGACGACTTGTACTGACGCGGCGGGTTGCTCGAGTTGAGGTTGCCGATGGTGGTCATCGCGCCCGTCTGCGTGTCGATGCGCACGTAGTTGACGTTGCGCGAGAGCGCGTCGCCCGCGTACCCGACCAGCGCCTCTTTGGTGGGGTCGACGGTGCCGCCCGGGACGAACGACAGCGAGTTGGGGAACGCGCCGCCGGCCGGCACCTTGACGATCTTGGTGCACTGCGCGTTGGTGGGGTCGATCGACAAGAAGTGCTCGAACGTCGTGCCGAACATCGCGCCCGTGCGATCGACGGCGATGTCGATCACGACGTCGAGCCCGGTGCCGGCCACGCACGAGAACTTGCCGATCGTGGTGAGCTTTCTGGAGTAGGGCTCGAACAGGTAGAGCGTGTCGGGGCTGTGCCCGTACACGCGGCCGATCTTGGGACCGCCGTCCGGGAGCACGGTGGTGCCGCCGTCGTCGGGATCGCCGCTCGAGCCGCTGCTCGTCGAGCCCGACCCCGAGTCCTTGAGGCGCGGATCGTTCTGGATGGGGAACGGGTCGATCGTGCTCGTCGGGGCGCTGCACGACGCGGCGAGAGGGAGCAGGGACAGCGCGACGCTGGCGCCCAACCATGCAAGCAAGCGACTCATATCCACAAAGGATACGACAAAATCGGCGAAGCGCCGCCCGTCAGGGGTGAAGCGTCAGCCACTGCTCGGCCGTGGCCCCCGCGCCCTGCACAGCGGCGGCGCCCACGCTCTGCCCCGCCACCGCGCGCTGCATGCAATGAACGGCCGACGCGAGGGCGCGATCCGCCCCGGTGATCGTCGGTTGGAGCCGCCCCGACGCGTCGATGGAGAGGTGGATCGTCGGCGTCCCACCGATGGGCGCGCGCGCCTGCGCCAGGCCCTGCCGGTAGCACGCGCTCAGCGTGGGTTGGAGCTGCCGCATGCGCCCGCGCACCGCGGCGACCTGCACGCCCGTCGCGTTGAGCATGCCGAGCTCGACGTAGGCGCGCGTGGGATCGTACGGCGGTCCCGCCGGCGCCGTGGCCGTGGCCGTGGGCGCGACGCTCGCCACCGGAGCGGCGCTCGCGCTTGCGCTCGTCGTCGCGGCCACGCTGGCGCTGGGCGCCGCGATCGGCGCGGCGCTCGTTGCGGGCCGCGTGACGTGACCGCCCGTCGTCGCAGGGGGCGGCGCGGTGACGGCGACCGGACCAGCGGACGACGAGGACGTGGCGTCGGGCGCAGGCTCTGTGACGCTCGCCGACGGTGACGTCGTGTGCTTGACCGCCGTCGGCTGCGGCGCCTTCCCATGACCGCGCTTGGTGGTGGCGCTGACGGGCGCAGACGCCGAAGCGCTCGGGCCCGTGTCGGTCTGCGCGAGGCGCTTGGTGTAGAGCACGACCGAGCCCGCACCGACGGCGAGCGCGACGAACGCGATGACGACGCCGACGGTCATCTTGCTTCGCGACGGCGCCGCCACGCTGAGCTCGGTACCGTCGGAGGTCTGCTTGGGCGAGAAGTCGGGGCGGTGGTGCCCGCTGCCCATGTCTTGCGGGCGGCTGTCGACGGGCATGGTGGCGCGATCGCCCGTCACGAGCGTTCCTGTCGGGCGCACGACGACCGACCCCGGGCTGCTCGGGAGCTCGGGCACGCTGTCGAAGCGCACTCTCGGATCGGAGCCGAGCGCCTTCTTGAGGTCGGCGCGCATCTCGCGTGCGGTCTGGTAGCGCTCCTCTCGCTTCTTGCGGAGCGCACGAAGGCAGATCGCCTCGAGGCGCCCGTGCACACCCGCGCGCATCGACGACGGCGGCGCCGGCTCGTCGGTCACGTGCTTGAGCACCACGCCGAGCATGTTCTCGGCCGTGAAGGGCACGCGCCCCGTGAGCATCTGGTAGAGGATGACGCCGACGGAGTAGATGTCGCTGCGGGCGTCGAGCGGGTCGCCGCGTGCCTGCTCCGGAGACATGTACTCGGGCGTGCCGATGAGCGTGCCCGACGTGGTGAGCGCCTTGCCTGCGCCGCCGCCCTCGGTCTGGAACGCGCGCGGATCGTTGAGCTTGGCGATGCCGAAGTCGCACACCTTCACGATGTCGCGGTGCTGCGCGAGATCGTCGGGGTTGGGCAGCACCATGATGTTCTCGGGCTTGAGGTCGCGGTGCACGATCCCGAGCTCGTGCGCCACCGAGACGGCGGCGAGCGTCTGCGAGACGATGCTCACGACGCGCTCGTCCGAGAGCGGCCAGTCCTCGCGCAGCACCGTGAGCAGATCGCGCCCGGCGAGGAACTCCATGGCGAGGTAGATGAGCCCGTCGTCGTCGTGCCCGTAGTCGATGACGCGCACCGAGTTGACGTGCTCGAGCTTGCTCGCGGCCTTGGCCTCTCTGTAGAAGCGCTCGCGGAACATCTCGTCCTTCGCGAGGTCCGGGCGCATGATCTTGATGGCGATCACCGTGTCGAGCGTCGCGTGGCGCGCGCGATACACGTCTCCCATCGCGCCGCTTCCGACCCGCTCCTCGACGAGGAACTTGCCGGCGATCGTGCGTCCGATGAGCGCAGGAGGCTCGTCGTCGGCCATCGGGGTCAGTGTAGCAAAGCTCGGAAGCTGCTCAGGATTTCTCGCCACCTGGGCCAGCTGCGCGTGAATGTCGGGGCATCGTGTCGCAACCACGAGCGTGGCCGGCGTTGCCTCACGGCCCGCGCGCGTCCATAAAAGAAGGCGCGCTCGGAGGGGCGTTTCCATGAGCACCCACGCCCACTTACGACATCACGTCTTGTCCTCGGCGCGCGCGCTCGGCCTCGCGCTCGCGCTGTGTGGGGTCGGCTGCGGCGCCTCGGCATCCGAGCCGGCCCGCGCCCCCGAGGCCGGCGCGCCGATCGCCCCGTTCGAACAGCCCGCGAGCGGCTCGGCGCAGGTCTGCGTGCTGCGCCCCTACCGCGTCGCCCCCGAGCGCACGTTCGTCGTGCACGACAACGGCAAGATCGTGGGGGCGACGCGCGACGCCACGTACTTCTGCTACCTCGCCGGCCCCGGGTTGCACCACGTCACGTCCAAGAGCGACGAGGTCGATCGCGCGCAGGTCTACGCGCAAGCCGGCGAGCGCTACTACCTCTATCAAGAGACGGCCAGCACACCCGGGCACGTGCACACGGTCATGGAGTGGGTCGACGAGGGCGCTGCCAAGAAGCTCATCGACGGGTGCGACGAGCGCGTGAAGGTGAGCGTGCCCGGCGTCGAGGATCAGAGCGGCACGATGCCGTACGTCCCCGGCAAGCCGCGCTGATCCCGAGCCGGACGCCGCGTCAGCCCACGCCGAGCAGCTCGACCTCGAACACCAGGGTCGAGTTGGGCGGGATGACGGGCGGGAAGCCACGCTCGCCGTACGCGAGGTGCGAGGGGATGGTGAGCTTGCGCATGCCGCCCACCTTCATGCCCGCGACGCCCTGATCCCAGCCCTTGATCACCTGGCCCGCGCCGAGCTTGAAGCCGAAGGGCTTGCCGCGATCGCGAGAGCTGTCGAACTTGCTGCCGTCGGTCAGCGTGCCCACGTAGTGCACGCTCACCTGCTGGCCGGCCGTCGCCTCGGCGCCGTTGCCCTCGCGCACGTTCTCGATCTGGAGCTCACTCATCTCTGTTCCTCCGGGTCACTTCATCAGCTGGCGGAGGACGTACTGCAAGATGCCTCCGTTTTGGTAGTAGTGCGCCTCGTTGGGGGTGTCGATCCGAACGATCGCGCGGAGCTCCTTGACCTTGCCGTCGGCGGCGGTGGCCTTCACCGTGACCTCTTGTCCCGCCGCGAACGTCGAGACGTTCTCGAAGAGCGCGGGCAGGCCGACCACCTCGAACGTCTCCTCGCCCGTGAGCCCGTGCGACGCGACGCTCTCGTCGGCCTTGAACTGGAGCGGGAGGATGCCCATGCCCACAAGGTTGGAGCGGTGGATGCGCTCGTAGCTCTGCGCGAGCACGCAGCGGACGCCGAGCAGGAGCGGGCCCTTGGCGGCCCAGTCGCGCGACGAGCCGGAGCCGTACTCCTTGCCCGCCAGGATCATCGAGCCCGTGCCCTCCTTCTGGTAGCGCATGGCGCAGTCGAAGATCGTCATCGCGTCGCCGCTCGGCATGTGACGCGTGAAGCCGCCCTCGGTGCCGGGCGCGAGCTGGTTGCGTAGGCGCACGTTGGCGAACGTGCCGCGCACCATCACCTCGTGGTTGCCGCGGCGGGCGCCGTACTGGTTGAAGTCCTCCTTCTTGACGCCGTGCTCGAGGAGGTACGCGCCCGCGGGGCTGTCGGCCTTGATGCCGCCGGCGGGCGAGATGTGGTCGGTGGTGATGCTGTCGCCGAGCACCGCGAGGGCGCGGAGGCCGGCGAGCGGCTTGACCGGACCGACGTCCTTGGACATGCCCTCGAAGTACGGCGGGTGCTTGACGTACGTGGAGGCCGCCTCCCAGCCGTACCGATCGCCCGCGGGCACCTCGAGCGCCTGCCAGGCCTTGTCGCCTGCATATACATCCGAATAGACCTTGCGGAACATCGCGGCGTCGAGCGACTTGGCCACCGTGTCGGAGATCTCCTTGCCGGTGGGCCAGATGTCCTTGAGGAAGACGGGCTTGCCGTCCTTGCCCGTGCCGAGCGGCTCGGTGGTGAGGTCGACGTCGGCGCGGCCCGCGAGCGCGTAGGCGACGACGAGCGGCGGCGACGCGAGGTAGTTGGCGCGCACGTCCTGGTGCACGCGCCCCTCGAAGTTGCGGTTGCCGCTGAGGACCGACGCGACGAAGAGGTCGCGCTCGTCGATGGCCTTGCTCACCGACGCGGGGAGCGGTCCGCTGTTGCCGATGCACGTGGTGCAGCCGTAGCCCACGACGTGGAAGCCGAGCGCCTCGAGCGGCTCCATGAGACCCGCGGCGGTGAGGTACTCGGTGACGACCTTGGAGCCGGGGGCGAGGCTCGACTTGACCCAGTCCTTGCGCGTGAGCCCCTTCTCGACGGCCTTCTTGGCGAGCAAGCCGGCGCCGACGAGCACCGACGGGTTCGACGTGTTGGTGCAGCTCGTGATGGCCGTGATGACGACCGAGCCGTCGTCGAGCGTGGCGTGCGCCGCCACGTCGGAGCCGGTCGCGGCGTCCATGAGGCTCTTCTTCTTGGCCTGCTTGGGGCGCGACTTGTAGGTCTCGAGCGCGGCGCCGATCGACTTCTTCACGTCGCCGAGGCGCACGCGGTCCTGCGGGCGCGCGGGGCCGGCCAAGCTGGGCTCGACGGTGGAGAGGTCGAGCTCGACGACCGACGAGTAGATGGCGTCCTCGGCGCCGTCGGTGCGGAACATGCCCTGCGCCTTGGCGTACGCCTCGACGAGCGCGACCTGCTCGGCGCTGCGTCCGCTGAAGGTGAGGTAGCGGAGCGTCTCGTCGTCGATCGGGAAGATGCCGCACGTGGCGCCGTACTCGGGCGCCATGTTGGCGATCGTGGTGCGATCGGCGAGGCCGAGCGACGAGAGGCCCGGGCCGAAGTACTCGACGAACTTCCCGACGACGCCGTGCTTGCGGAGGATCTCGGTGACCGTGAGCACGAGGTCGGTCGCGGTGGCGCCCTCGGCGAGCTTGCCGGTGAGCTTCATGCCGACGACCTGCGGGATGAGCATGCTGACGGGCTGGCCGAGCATCGC
>JAGQJA010000241.1 GCA_020430845.1 Myxococcales bacterium | reverse complement strand
CCTTGACCCTCCCGCGCCCCGTCCCGGAGCTGCTCGGACCTTGCCACACGGCGCTCGTCCCCCTCGCCGAAGGCAGGCCATCTTCGCTCGCCGACCCAGCAGGATTTGCAAACCTGCCGCTCTTCTGGCTCTAATCGCCGGGGCGGTCGGGAATCCCCGGCCGACTGGCCCCGTTGGAGCGTTGACGATGAGCACCCAGACCAAGACCTCTCCCACTTCCCGCGCCCGCGCGTGGTGCACCGCCGCGCTCGTGCTCGGCCTCGGCGCGACCGGCTGCTCCAAGTCCTACATCCCGAACACCGACGTCGAGGACACCTCCGAGAACCGCAAGATCATCAAGTTCTGCGAGGAGTACCGGCACGCGGTCGAGGACAAGGACGTCGCCAAGCTCGTGAGCATGGCCCACGCGCGCTACTTCGAGGACGGTGGCAACACCAAGACCGAGGACGACATCGACTTCGCCGGGCTCAAGGACTACCTCACGACCACGTTCGGCAAGACGCAGGCGATCCGCTACGAGATCCGCTACCGCAAGGTGACGCCGGCCGAGAACTCGCACGTCTACATCGACTACACCTACGCGGCGAGCTACCGGCTCCCGGGGGTCAAGAGCGAGGAGTGGCGCCACACCGTCGCGGACAATCGCCTCGAGCTCGTGCGCGAGGACGAGGGCTTCAAGATCGTCGCCGGCATGTAGGCCGTGCCGTTCACGATCGCTCACGTCTCGGATCTGCACCTCTCGGAGTTCGGCGACACCTTCCACGATCGCCTCCGCATCGTGAGCCGCAGCGCGCGCATCGCGAGCACCGACGAGGCGCGCTTCGAGACGGCGTGGAGCGAGGCGGGGTGGCGTGTCCTCCGCGAGCGCGGCAAGCGCCGGTCGAAGGTCGCGCTGATCGATCCCGACGGCTACGCGCACGGCGTCCCGTCGCTCAAGGAGAGCGGCGGCCTGCACGATCCCGTCGAGCGCGCCGCCGCCAAGGCGTGTCGCCTCGAGGCGCGTCGGGCGACGACGCTGGCGCGTCACCTGCCGTCGAACGGGGCGGCGCGCCAGATGTGGGAGGCGACGCCGCGCAACTCCAACGTGCGGTTGCTCCGCGCGGCGCCCGTCATCGGCGAGGTCGACGCCGTCCTGGTCACCGGCGACATCACCGACGACGGCTTCGGCTACGAGCTGGTCGAGGCGGTCTTCGATCGGTACCGCAAGGCCGGCCGCCTTTGGGCCGTCCCGGGCAACCACGATCTCTTCTTGTTCCCGCTCCGCGGCAGCGGCCGTCCGCGGCACACGCACGAGAGCAAGCGCAACGCGTGGCGCGCGTTCGCCACCCGCATCGGCCTCGAGCTCGACCCGTCCGGCGGCTGGTTCAGGCACGAGCCCGACGCGAGCCTCTTCGTGATCGGCCTCGACTCGTGCGTTCGTCAGCGGCGCTTCTATCGCCACAACGGCTACGTCGGGCCCGAGCAGATCGCCTTCATTCGTCGCGTCGCCGAGCGCCCCGAGTTCAAGGCGTCGACGCATCGGCTCGTCGCCCTGCACCACCACGTCGTGCCGCTCCCCCACGGCGTCGGGCGCCGCGCGCCGCCCGAGATCGGCATGCGCCTCGACGACGCGCGCGAGGTCGCCGAGCTGCTCGACCGCATCGGCGTGACGGCCGTGCTGCACGGTCACAGGCACGTGAGCGAGCAGCGCCAGCCCGCGGGGAGCAACTTCACCATCCTCGCGTCGCCGTCGTTCACGCTCGGCTGCCGCAGCGGCGACGCGCCGTCGTTCTGGCGCGTCGAGCTCGACGCGAAGATGCACGCATCGCGCGTTCGCGTGCCGGTCGACGCGGTCGAGGTCGACGAAGAGTCGCCGGAGGACGCCGCCGAGGCGCCCGCGGACGACGGCGTCGACGGAGCGCCCGAGGACGACGTCGCGGACGACGAGGGACTGTCGGCGCTCTGAGGCCGCGTCTCGGTCAGAGCTGGGCGTCGCCGTCGGCGCCGGCGTCGACGGGCGCGGGCGCGGGCGGCGGCTCCGCGGGCGGGATCAAGAACGCGCACGACGGGTGCGTCTCGGGCGCCTTGACGATCTCGCAGTCCGCCGTCTTGATCGTCTGCACGCAGGCTTGCACCGCGATCGTCCCGGGGTCGACCGGGTTCGCCAGGCCGTGCAGGCACGCGTCCTCGTAGAAGCGCACGCACTCGGTCACGTCGCGCTCGGGGGCGTCGCGGTGCACGGGCCGAGAAAGGTCGATGCCGCAGGACGGGGCGCGGCGGCAGCGCGCGCGCTCCACCTCGCGGCAGGCCTCGACGCCGACCGCGTCCGTCCCGCAGGCCGTCGCGCCGACCACGCCCGTCGAGACCATGGCGAAGAGCACGATGGCGGGGGCGCGGGATCGCATCCCCCTCGTGTACTACGCGCCCACGCGAGAGACAAAAACTCGGCGAGCGGCCGGGCGTCGGCCATTTGGCGGCGCCCGACGCCGCGTGGTACCGGAGGGCATGGGTGCGCTCACGGCGATGGTGCTCTCGGCGGGCCTCGGCACGCGGCTGCGCCCGCTGACCGAGCACCTGCCGAAGCCGCTCGTGCCGATCGGGGATCGCTCCGTGCTCGAGCACATCGTCTCTCACCTGCGCGCGTTCGACGGCGACGCGCGGGTGGTCGTCAACGCGCACCACCTCGCGGCGCCGCTCGGCGCGCTCTGCGAGCGAGAGCACATCGGGCTCAGCCTGGAGCCCTCGCTCTTGGGCACCGCCGGAGGGGTTCGCCACGCGGCGCGCCTGCTCGGGCCGGGCGCCGTGCTCGTGTGGAACGGCGACATCCTCGGTGACATCGACGTGGGGGCGCTGACGTCGGCGCACGCCGCCTCGGGTGCGCGGGCGACCCTCGCCGTGCTCGCGCGGCCCGCGGGCGAGGGGAACGT
Organism: Myxococcales bacterium; assembly: GCA_020430845.1. Lineage (GTDB taxonomy): Bacteria > Myxococcota_A > Polyangia > Polyangiales > Polyangiaceae > Labilithrix. Next base: position 2,499 of record JAGQJA010000241.1, on the reverse strand, counting down.
GGGCTTCGACGCGCGCGGCCGCGTCACGCGCCTTCGGGGCGAGACGACGGCGGCCGGAGAGCGGAGCGGCGGCGAGTTCACCGGCGTGCACGTGCTGGGCGCGGCGCTCCGCGACGGGCTGCCCGCGACGGGCTGCCTCGTGGGCGACGTCTACCTGCCGCTTCTGCGCGCGGGCGGGGCGCTGCGCGCGGAGATCGTCGACGCGCGCTTCAGCGACGTGGGCACGCCGAGCGCGTACCTCGACGAGAACCTCGCGTGGCTGGCGCGCACGGGGCGCGAGCGATGGGTGGGCGAGGGCGCACGCGTCTCGGCCGCCGTCACGAGGTCGGTGGTCGGCGCCGGCGCCGAGGTGGACGCGCCGGTCGAGGAGTGCGTCGTATGGCCCGGGGCGACCGTGCGCGAGCCGGCGCGGCGCGCGCTCGTCGGGCCGTGGGGCGTGGTCGCGCTGTCCTGAAGGCGCGCTCCCCTCGCGTCGCGCCATCGTCGCGCGTCGCGCGTCGCGCACCGAGCGTGACGTGACGTGTCAGGGCGCGAACTGCTCGAGCTCGCGCGCCCCGCCCACGAGGAGCGCCGCGCCGCTCGGGAGCGCCGTGACGCGCGCGCCTCGACGTGCTGCGCGAACGGGGATCGCGACGGGCTCGGCCCCCCGCGCGACGCGGAAGACGCGCGTACCGTCGCTCGCGTCCCCCGCCACCAGCACCGAGCCGTCGCCCAGCACCACGGCCGAAGCGTCGGCGGCCTCGAGCACGCCCGGCCACGGCGAGGGGGCGCAGCCCGTCGCGCACGCGATGTCGACCGCACGCGGCGGCGCGGCCGGCGAGCCTGGAGCGCCACCCACGACCAGGACCTCGGAGGCGCCCACCGGTGCGGCGGCGCAGCCTCGGGTCGGGTCGGGCGCGAACGCGAGCGGCGCACCGACGGGGGCGTCGGGGGCGAGCACCTCGACGCCGGCCGCCGTGGGGCTGCCGCCGACGACCACGAGCCCGCGACCGTCGAGCCACGCCGCGCACGCTCCCTCTCGCGCTGCCGCCAGGCTCACGAAGGTCGTGATGCCCTGGGCGTCGACGCGGAGCACCTTGGCGGTCGGCCCACCCGACGCGCGCGTCGCGCCGACGACGAGCTGCGTGCCGTCGCGCGCCAGCACCGTGGTGCCTCCGGCGACGTCGGCCCACGTCCCGCCGGTGGGCGCCGGGATGTCGGCGGTGGCTCCGGTGGACAGGTCGTACGATGTCGCGCCGGCCTCGTCGATCGCCACCACGGCGCTCTGGATCGCGACGAGCGAGCGGGCCGGGCGCGTGAGCGCAGGCGGCGTGCGCTGGGCGAGCGCGAGCAGATCGTAGAGGGCCGTCGAGGCGCCGCTCGCGGCGACCACGAACCTGCCGAGCACGAGGCCGACGCGCGGCGCCTCGACGATCGGCTCGAGAGCGCCGGGCAGGCGCGCCAGCTCGCCGACCCGCTGCACGAACACGGGCAGCGTGGTGCCCTCGAGCGCGCCGAGCTGCACCGGGAGCGTCTCGCCCCAGACCACGCGCGCCCCCGCTGCGTCGAGCCCCGTGACGCGTATGCTCGCGATCTCGTTGCGGTTTTGGTCGCCGAGGTCGAGCTCGGACGCGGGGAGCGTCACCCGCGTCAGCTCTGCCGTCGTGCGGTCTTGCGCGACGCGCTCGACGACGAGCACCGACGGCGTCGGGGCGCGCGCCAAGGCGTCGATCTCGGCGCCCACCGTCAGCTCGAGCGCGCCGCGGCGCTCGCCACAAGACGCGAGCAGCGCCAGCGCCGCGAGGGCGCCCAGCGCGATGCGGGTCTGCGCGCCGCGGGTCACGGCCGGCACTGTCGCAAACGTGCGTCCGTCGCGCCATAGCTATCGCCTCGCGAACGCTGAAAACTGGGCCGGATCGCCCGGACGCGATAGCGGACAAGAGCACCCATGAGCCTCGCCGCCCACGTCCGCACCTCCGTCGCCCGAGCGCTCTCGACGCTCGCCGAGCGGGGCGTGCTCGGGCCGGCCGCGGACGTCGGCGGCGCACGCTTCAACGTCGATCGCGCCAAACGACCCGAGCACGGCGACTTCGCGACGAACGCGCCCATGGTGCTCACCAAGCAGGCGGGCGTGCCGCCGCGCGAGATCGCCGCGGCCCTCGTCGCCGCCCTCGCCGACGATCCCGTCGTGCGGAGCGCCGAGATCGCGGGGCCCGGCTTCGTCAACCTGCGCGTCCGCCCGTCCGCCGTCCACGCCGAGCTCGCCACGATCCTCGCGTCCGGCGCCGCCGTCGGTCGCGCCGCGTCGGGCGTCGGCGAGCGCGTCCACCTCGAGTTCGTGAGCGCGAACCCGACCGGACCCATCACCGTGGCGAGCGCCCGCAACGCCGTCCTCGGCGACGCCGTGGGCCGCCTGCTCGAGGCCACGGGTCACCGCGTCACGCGCGAGTACTACCTCAACGACCACGGCAACCAGGTGCGCGCGTTCGCCGCGAGCGTGCGCGCCGCCCACGACGGGCT
>JAGQJA010000240.1 GCA_020430845.1 Myxococcales bacterium | reverse complement strand
AGCGCATGGCCGAGGACCTCACCGACTACTATCGCGAGCTCGGCGTCCGCATCCGGTACCTGCACTCCGACATCGACACGCTCGAGCGCATCGACATCTTGCGCGATCTGCGCCTGGGCGAGTTCGACGTGCTCGTGGGCATCAACCTGCTGCGCGAGGGGCTCGACCTGCCCGAGGTGTCGCTCGTGGCGATCTTCGACGCCGACAAGGAGGGCTTCTTGCGCAGCCCGCGGTCGCTGATCCAGACGATCGGCCGCGCAGCCCGCAACGTCAACGGCCGCGTCATCATGTACGCCGACAAGATCACGGCGGCGATGAAGCAGGCGATGGACGAGACCGAGCGCCGTCGGATCATCCAGAAGGCGTACAACGAGGAGCACGGCATCGTGCCGGCGACCGTGGTGCGCGCCGTGATGAACATCAACCCCGCGGCCGGTACGTCCGACTACTTCGACGTGCCCAAGGTGGCGCGGCGCAAGGACGGAAAGGACGCGCCCGCCGACGGCGTCGACCTGGCCGAGCAGATCCGCGCGATGCGCTCGGAGATGTTCGCGGCCGCCGAGTCGCTCGACTTCGAGCGCGCCGCCCGCCTGCGCGACGAGCTCAAGCGCCTCGAGGCGCTCGGCGGACAAGAGGGCTCCGAGGGCTCCAGCGAGTACGAGCCGTACTCGGCCGCCAAGAAGAAGCCGTCGCGCGGACGGGGACCCGGCTCGGGGGCGCGCAACAAGGCGTCGGCTCGGAGCGGGCGACGCGCCAAGTGAGGTGAGGTCGCGCGTCGCGCGCGTGAGGTCGCGCGTCGCCGGGCGAGGGCGGAGCGTCGCGGGGCTTCAGGCCGACGTCGCGGCGCGCATACGCTCGTAGTCGCGTGGGCAGTGGGCAGAGAAGAGCGCGAGCTCCGGGTGGCTGCGGCGGAGGTCTGCGAGACGCCCGGCGTTGACGCGCCTCGCGCGGTCGTCGACGGCGAGCGTCGACTGGAACAGGGCGAGCGCGGGGGGGCACCACGGTTCGTCCGAGATCTCGGCGTGGAAGAAGTACGCGTCGCCGCAGTGGACGAGCCACTCGACCGACGATCCGGCGGGCGCCCGCACGGCGATGGCCGAGTGACCTCGCGTGTGGCCGACCGTGGGGACGATGACGACGTCGTCACCGACGGCGCGTACGCTCTCCAGCCCGTACCAGCGGTCGCCGCCCGGGGCGTGCAGGCTCCATCGCGGTCCGTGTGAGAAGTGACAAGGCCGGTAGCGCTCGCGCTCGTTGCGCGTCGCGCGCGCCATCGCCGCGTCGTGCTCGACCTGGTAGACGTGTACGTCGGCCTCTGGGAAGTCGGGGAGGCCGCCGGCGTGATCGACGTCGAGGTGGGTCAGCACCACGCGACGCACGTCGCGCCTGTCGAAGCCGAGCGCCTCGACCTGGCGTACGGCGGTGTGGGCCTCACCGAGCTGCGGCCGAGCGGCGAGCACGAAGCCGCGCCCCAGGCGGCGCGCCGGATCGCGGACGTCGTCGAGCCCGAGGCCGGTGTCGACGAGGGTGAGCCCGTCTGCGCCCTCCACGAGCAGCGCGTGCGCCACCATCTTCGCGGTCGAGAAGATCGACGCGCTGGGGTCGCCCGAGACGAGGCGCCCACCGAACGGGCACATCGTGCACACGTCGATGTGGTGGACGCGCGTGACGCTCAAAGCACGTCCGAGCGGTCGGCCTTGGTGAGCGCGTCGACCACGTCGCGTACGTCTTGCGCGCGCTCGCGCGGCATGACGAGCAGCGCGTCGCCGGTGTCGACGACGATGAGGTCGGACACGCCGAGGAGGGCGACCGTCTTGTGCGAATTGCCGAGCAGTTTCACGATGTTGCTCGACGCTTCGAGCGCGATGGCGCCCTCGGGGAGCGCGTTGCCGTGGGCGTCCTTGGGCGCGAGCTCCCAGGCCGACTGCCAGCTGCCCACGTCGTTCCAGCCGAAGCTCCCGGGGACGACGGCGAGGCCCGGCGCCTTCTCCATGACGCCGTGGTCGATCGAGACGCGGGGGAGCGTCGGGAAGATCTCTTCGAGCGCGGCCTCCTCACGGCCGGCCCTGGCGGCCTCGTCGATCTTGGCGACGCCGTCGGCGAGCTCGGGCAGGTGCGCGCGAACGAGCGCCAGCATGTCTTTGGCGCGAAAGAAGAACATGCCCGCGTTCCACAGGTGCTTCTTGCCGGTGAAGAACGCCTCGGCGCGCGCCTTGTCGGGCTTCTCGACGAAGCGCGCCACCTCCTTGGCGCCGCCCTCGACGTCGGCGCCGACCTCGATGTACCCGTAGCCCGTCTCGGCGCGTGTCGGTACGACGCCGATCGTCGTGACGCGACCGGCGCGCGCAGACGCGATGGCTCGGCCGAGCACGTCGCGGAACGCGGCCTCGTCCTCGATGTGGTGGTCGGCGGGGAGGACGGCGAGGACGGCGTCGGGATCGGTGCGGGCGATCGTGGCGCTCGCCCACGCGATGCACGGGGCGGTGTTGCGGGCCGCCGGCTCGGCCAAGATCTGCGCCGCGGGGACGCCGGGCAGAGCCGCGCGCGACGCGTCGACGAGCGGGCGCCCTGTGACCACGTACACGGAGTCGGGCTCGATGAGGGGCGCGAGGCGTCGCACCGTCGCCCCGAGCATCGTCTCGGCGTCGGCCGCGCCGAGGAGGGGCAAGAGCTGCTTGGGACGCTTGGCGCGCGACGCCGGCCAGAAACGCGTGCCCGATCCCCCTGCCATGATGACCGCGAACACCTTCGACATGCCGCGCAGGATCGCACATTCCGCCGAAAAGTCGTCCGTTTCGTGCCGCTCCCCTATAGGACAAGCTCGCGGATCACTTCCGCGACTCGTCGGGTGGGGACAGGAACACATGCGAAGCGCGACCTACGTACTTCTCATCCTTCTCGCGACCTGGCTCACGGGCTGCGTGCGCGATCGAACCCCGGCCCTCATCGAGGTCACCGACATCTCGCCCCACGAGGTCGAGGTCGGCGACAAGCTCGAGGTGCGGGGCTCGGGCTTCCCGCAGGGCCGCCCGGCGCACGTCACGCTGCGCGGGCTCGTCTTCCAGCCCGGCCGCGCCTCTCGCCGTCTCGAGGTGGAGGCCGACGGCATCGTGACCGCGCCCGACCGGGTGGAGCTGGCGTTCACCGCGGGCCTCGAGGCCAAGCTCTGCGGTCGTGGTCTGTCGGCCGCGCACGCCACGTTTCGCGGCGAGGTCGAGGTGGCGTTCGCGTCGACCGTGCGGGGCGCGCCCCCGCTCGCCGGCACCGCGCATGGCATCGAGCTCGACGCACGGCCCCCCGCGAGGGCCGAGGTCGAGGCGGAGCGCGAGCGCGAGGGTCGCCGCGTTCTCGCCTTCTTGGGCGTGACGGTAGGGGCTGTGTCCGCGCGCGGCATCGAGGTCACGGAGGTCAAGGCGGGATCGCCAGCCGACGCCGCGGGCATCGTGGCGACCGACGCCATCACCCTCATGGACGGCGTGCGCGTCGGGCAGGTGGGCGACATGGCCGGCACCGGGTCGCGCTTCGTCGAGCTCGGGGTGCGCCGTGGTGACGGCGGCGCGGAGGACATCCGCACGGTCTCGATGATCGGCTTCGAGCAGGGCCGCGTCCCCTACGAGATGTTGCCCGCGCTCGCGATCATCGTGCTCGCGCTCGCCGCGGTGTGGATCCTGCTCCGGCGCGCGCCGACCAAGCTCGATCGCGTCGAGCGCGTGCTCGGATGGAAGGCGAAGGGCGTGTCGCTCGCCGAGATCGCGCGCGCGCAGGTGGGGCGCGGTCCGGCGGCGATCGGCGCGGCGGTCGCCGTGAGCGCGCTCCTCGGGACGTTCGCCCTCGGGCCGCACGTGATCGGGCGCGAGCTCGACCTGCCCGTGCTGTCGTTCGTCGCGGTCGCCCTCGTGGTCACGGCGCGCGTCTTGTCGGCGCGCGGGCACGGATCGCTGCGCCACGGTGCGGTCGGCTTCGTCGCCATGTTGGTCTACCTGATCGCGCTCGCGCTCGTCGTCGGAGCCGCGGGGGCCATCTCGCTCTCCGAGCTGGTGCGCTCGCAAGGCGCGGCGCCGTGGGAGTGGAACGCGAGCCGTAGCCCGGCGCTCGCGCTGCTCGCGTTCGCGGCAGGGTCGTCGGTCGTGGCGGCGATGCGTCTCACGCCCGAGCGGGCGCTCGCGGCGCTGACGCACGATCGCGCGCCCGAGGGCGTGTCGCACACGCTCGAGCGGTTCGGCGTGTGGGTCGCGTCGGCCGTGCTCGTCGCGGTGTTCTTGGGCGGTTGGCGCCTGCCCACGACGGACAACGCAGCCCTCGGCGCGCAGCTCGCGGGTGGCGCGTGCTTCGTGGCCAAGATCTGGGTCGTCGCCGGCGTGCTGCGCCTCGCTCGCGCTGGGCTCGCGCCTCTCGAGGCGCGTCCGCTGCTGCGCCTCACGTTGCTCAAGCTGCTGCCGTTGGCGATGGCGTCCGGAGCGGCCGGCATCGCGCTGCGGCGGTTCGGCACGTCGATCCTCTACGAGGGGCCGGCCGGCGCGGTCGTCGTGTCGCTCGTCGCGCTCGTCGCGCTGCGCCTCGTCGTGCGCGTGCAAGAGGCGGTGCGGGCGGTAGAGCCGCGCCGCGCGAGCCCCTTCGTGTGACGTGCACGCGCACGTCGACGTAGCCGCCGCGTGCCGCGCCGTTCTACGCTGAGCGTGGCATGGACGCGGGGGTCACACTCGTCGCGGTGCCCGCGGCGCTCGCCGCGGGCGGCGTCGCGTTCGCCGCGCAGGCCGTCGCGGCGCGGGGA
>JAGQJA010000239.1 GCA_020430845.1 Myxococcales bacterium | reverse complement strand
TGGCGTTCGGCGCCAACGCGCTCACGGCCTTCCTCGCCGTCCTGGCGAACATGCTCTACGTGCTGGCGTACACGCCGCTCAAGCAGCGATCCCACTTCGCGCTTCACGTCGGGGCGGTGCCCGGCGCGATCCCTCCGCTGCTCGGTTGGGCCGCGGCCACGGGCAAGGTCGACGCGGCGGGGCTCATCCTCTTCGCCATCATGTTCATCTGGCAGATCCCGCATTTCATCGCGATCGCCCTCTTTCGCCGCGCCGACTACGCGCGCGCCGGCCTCGTGGTGATGCCCAACGTCACGGGTGAGCTCGCGTCGCGGCACGCCATCGTGCGCTGGCTCTTCGCCGGCGTGGCCATGAGCCTGCTCGTGGTGCCGCTCGGCGTGGCGCACAAGGGCTACCTCGCCGTGGCGGCGCTGCTCGGCGGCGGCTACTTCCTCTACGGGTGCCTCGGGCTCCGCGACGGCTCGGGCAAGAGCTGGGCGCGTCGCCTCTTCGGCTTCTCGATGCTCTACCTGGTCGTGCTCTTCGCCGCGCTCGTCATCGACCCCTGAGCGCGCGCGTCAGGTGCAGATGCCGTTGTTGTGCGTCCCGCTGCAGCACGACTCCGGAATGATGAAGTTGCCGATGGCGGTCGTGGCGACCTGTCCGCCGGTCCCGATGCACGACGCGCAGACCCCGCGACAGTAGAGGCCCAAGCAGCAGTCGTCGTGACTGTCGCAGAAATCTGGGACGCTCTTGCACTTGCCCCCGCACGAGCCCGACGTCGCAGGGCCGGTGCGCCCCCGCTTGCACGTGTTGCAGCACTCGGCGCCGCTGGTGCACGGCTGGCCGTCCGGCTTCTTCGTGCACGCCGGTGGCCCGGCGTCCACGCCCGAGTCTCCGGGCGTGCCGCTGCTCGATGCGCCGCTGTCGACCGCGCCCGAGCTCGAGCCGGAGCTCGACGACGTCGACGTGTCGCCCGAGCTGGAGCTCGAGCTGGAGCTCGTCGTACCGCTGGAGCTCGAGCTCGAGCCGCCCCCCTCCGAGGTCGGCGCCGGCGCGTCCTCGATGCCGGCGATCGCGGCGCAAGCGCTCACGACGCTGGCCACGATGACGACAGAAACTGCGCGGGAAACAGCCACGATTCTTGATGCTAGCTCGCGATCCACGGCCGGGGTGGGGGTCCATTGCGATCCAACCTCGTTTTGGTCGCACTCGCGGCATGGGTGTGCTCCGCATCAGTTCCGCGGAAGCAACACCCTCGACATGTGTCATTTCAGCTACTTGGCCCCCGTCGCGGTCGCTTGCCCACATCTAACTACACATGGCCCGGCACGTGCTTGCACCGTGGCCATGCGGACCTCGCGCGCGCTTCGCGCCTTCACGCTCGGCTCGGTCGTCGCGCTCGCGCTCGGCCTGCTCGCGTGCTCGAGCGACGCCGTGTCCACGAGCGAGGCCGAGGTCGGGTCGGCGCCGACGCGGTCGTGGACCCCGACGGCCAAGCGCGCGGGCAACCTGCGCGTCGCGACGTTCAACATCCGCAACTTTCCCGAGACGTTCGCGCCTGCACCCGCAGACGGCGGCGTCGACGACGAGGACGACGCGGGCGCAGCGCCCCCGGAGCGCAAGGGCCCCGTGCGTAGCCTCGACCGCACCGACGAGGCCGCGCTCGTCGACGTGCTGGTCAAGCTCGACTTCGACGTGCTCGCCGTGCAGGAGATCCGCGATCGCGACGCGCTCCGGCGCGTGCTCGAGCGCCTGGGCGAGCGAACCGGCGCGCGCTACGACGCCGCGTTCAGCGACAACGCGCACTCGGGCAACGATCAGTACGTCGGCCTCATCGTGCGCGCCGATCACGCGCGCATCGAGGGCGCCGCCGAGCACGCCGAGATCGACACGCGCGGCACGCTGCGCTCGGGGCTCAGCGCGCGCGTCGTGAGCGCCAAGCCGGGCGGCGTCGACTTCGGCGTGCTGGTGCTCCACCTCGCGTCGGGCGACTCGGCCAAGCGCGCCGTGCTGCGCGCCGAGCAAGGCTTCCAAGCGTCACGCGTCGTGGCCGCGCGCCAGAAGGAGTGGGGCGACCGCGACTTCGTCGTCCTCGGCGATCTCAACACCGCGCGAGGAGACGCCGAGCTCGTGGGCCTCGACGACGCGCTCGCCGGCCACGCGCCGCCGCTCGCAGAAGACGCCGGCGCACGCGGCGAACCGCCGCCCCCCACGGGCCTCTCGCGCCAGGACAACGTCTCGGGCTGCTCGTCGTATTACGTGAAGGGGAGCGGCAGCGCGACCGTGCACCCGTCGCTGATCGATCAGGTGTATCTTGCATCTATGAGCGAGCGCGACACCTCGGTGCCGCTCACCGCGGGCGCGCACTGCGCCGAGCGCGCCTGCGCGGCGTTCGAATCCGACTCGCCCCAGTCGGGCACCACGTACTGGGGCGTGAGCGATCACTGCCCCGTGTATTTCGAGGTGCGCGACACCGACGACGACGGCTGAGCGCCCGCACCTCTGCTTGACGCGCTCGCGCCAGAGCCCTACGCGCTCCCCCGTGCGCTCGTCCCGTCACACGCGCGCCGCGCGGTCTTGGCTCGCGGCCGCCCTCTTCGCGCTCGCGCTCGCGACCGCGCCTTCGGCGTGCGGGCGGGCCGACGCCGCGGTCGACGACGAGCTCTCGGTCAAGCTGGGCATGGCGCCGCGCGACGTGCGCGATCGTTTCGCGCAGTCCGAGGGCGGCACCTGGGCCGTGCGGGCGGGCGGCGGTGAAGATCTCGTGATCGACTGGACGGGGACGCCCACCTCGCGCTTCGAGAAGGCCACGTTCGAGTTCCACCTCGGGATGCTCGTCGCCGCGCGCGCCGTCACCAAGCCGGGCGCGCCGGGGCCGCTCGGCGTGTCGGTCACGCCCGTGAGCGTACGCGCCCGCGAGGCCTCGCCCGACGGCCGCGTAGGCGTCACCCTCTTGTCCCGCGACTGCCCCAACCACAAAGAGGAAGTGGCCAAGCTCGCCGCGCGAGCTACGGCCCCCTGACCCTCGCCGTCGAAGCGCCGAAACGCGCAATCTTTTCGCGGCGGAAGGGTCGGGTATTGCAACCCTGAGAGGTTCGTGTGGTCGACGCTTCACCAAGCGCATCCGGGGGGTTGTATGCGGAGGCGCCCGTCCTCTATAAAGCGCGCGCCGGTGCCAGCCGTGGCCGGTGTCACCTGGAGCTCGCGCTTGGTCGCCGGCTTCCCGGCGCCTCCCGTCGCGCACGAGAGACAGCATGCAGATCTTTCCTCGATCGCTGAACAAGCTCCCGATGATTCTAGGTGGCGTAGGCACGGTCGTGCCGGCGCTGCTCGTCGGAGCCATTTGGTACTACGCCACGCCGAAGAACTTTCAGGTCGGCTACGCGCCCGAGCAACCCGTCCCCTACTCGCACCGCCTCCACGCGGGGCAGATGGGCATGGACTGCCGGTATTGCCACGCCAACGTCGAGGTCGCCGCGAAGGCGATGATCCCGGCGACGCAGACCTGCATGGGCTGCCACGCGATGGTCAAGACCGAGAGCGCCAAGCTCGCGCCGGTGCGTGAGAGCTGGGAGACGGGCAAGCCCATCGAGTGGGTGCACATCCACAAGCTGCCCGACCACGCGTACTTCGACCACAGCGCGCACCTCGCCGCCGGCGTCGGTTGCGTCACGTGCCACGGGCGCGTCGATCAGATGGAAGTCGTGCGCGCCGACCAGCCGCTCGGCATGGGGTGGTGCCTCGAGTGCCACCGCGACCCGAAGCCGAACCTCAGGCCGAAGGATCAGATCACGAACATGGAGTGGAAGCCGGAGATGTCTCCGGGATGGTCCGCCCCAGAGGTCAATCCCCCCCAGCATTGCTCCGGGTGCCACCGATGAGCCGCAGAGAGCCGCATTCGTTCGAGGCGCCCAAGGACGGCGCCAAGGTCTTCTGGCGCAGCCTCGCCGACAAGGCGAGCCCCGAGGCCGCTCAGCGCGCCGCCGAGGCCGAGCTGTCCGAGGGCGTCCGCGCTTCGCTCGACGAAGCCCGCCAGAACAACCTCGTCACGCTGCGACGCCGTCGCGGCGCCGACGACGGCATCGTCGACGCCCCCGTGGGTCGCCGAGGCTTCATGTTCTTCGCCGGCGCCGCCGCCGCGCTCTTCGCCGAGGGCTGCGCGCGCCGCCCCGTCGAGAAGATCCTCCCCTACAGCAAGGCGCCCGAGCAGATCCTCCCGGGTGTGCCCGCGCACTTCGCCACGGTGCGCGCGCAGCGCGGCGAGGCGCTCGGCCTCGTCGTCGAGAGCCACGAGGGCCGCCCCACCAAGGTCGAGGGCAACCCCGATCACCCCGCGAGCCTCGGGTCGACCGACGCGCTCGCGCAGGCCTCCATCTTCGACGTCTACGATCCCGATCGCGGCACGCACCCGCTCCGCGGCACGCGCGGCGGCGCCGGCTACACGCACGCCGAGGCCGAGTGGGCCGACGTCGACAACATGCTCGCCGACATCGGTCGCCTGCACCTGGCCGACGGCGGCGCGCGGCTTCGCTTCCTCTGCGAGCCGTCGATCTCGCCCACGTTCATCCGTCTCCGCGACGCGGTGCGCAGCCGTTACCCGAAGGCTGTATTCCACACGTATACGCCGGTGAACGACGGCAACGCCCGCGCCGGCGCCAAGCTCGCGTTCGGCCAGGCCGTCAACGTGGTGTGCGACTACTCGCAGGCCAAGGTCATCCTCTCGCTCGACGCCGACTTCCTCGGCCAGGAGACCGGATCGGTGCGCGCGACGCGCGGCTTCGCCGCCGGGCGCCGTCCCAAGTCGCCCACCGACGGGATGAACCGCCTCTACGTCGTGGAGCCCGCGTTCACCGTCACGGGCATGAACGCCGATCATCGCCTGCGCCTCGCCGCGCAGGACGTCGGGCGCTACGCGCTCGCGCTCGCCAAGGAGCTGTCCGAGAAGCACGGCGTCGAGCTCGGCGCCGTCGCCGCGGCCGCCAAGGCCGACGCCGCGGGCATCTCCGACAAGTGGCTCACGGCCGTGGCCAAGGACCTCGCCGCCGCGCGCGGCAAGTCGGTCATCGTCGCCGGCTCGCGGCAGCCCGCCTGGGTGCACGCGCTCGTGCACGCGCTCAACGGCGCCCTCGGCAACGCCGGTCACGCCGTGCAGTACTTCCCGGCGGCCGACCCGCTCGAGAAGGACCCGGTCGAGGACATCAAGGAGCTCGTCGCCGCGATCGACAAGGGGTCGGTCGGCACGCTCGTCGTCTTCGGAGGCAACCCCGCGTACGACGCTCCCGCCGACACGCTCTTCACCGACAAGCTCCGCGCGGTCGCGCAGACGGTCCACCTCTCGTTCCACGTCAACGAGACGAGCCACCTCTGCACCTGGTACGTCCCTCGCGCGCACGAGCTCGAGGCGTGGGGTGACCTCCGCGCGCTCGACGGCACCGTCGCGATCCAGCAGCCGCTCATCGCGCCCATCTTCAACGGCCGCTCCGACATCGAGCTGCTCGCCAAGCTCGCGGGCGAGACGTCGTCCAAGGGCCACGACCTGGTGCGCGGCACGCTCAAGGGCGGCAGCGCCGACGTCACGGCCCTCGAGGCCGCATGGAGCGGCGCGCTCAAGAAGGGCGTGCTCTCCGGCGCCGCGGTCCCGCTCGGCGCGCTCGCCGCGCGCTCCACCGAGGTCGCCGAGGCCCTCGGCAAGGTCGCGATGCCCGCGGCCCTCGGTCCGCAGAACCTCGAGATCACCTTCGAGCCCTGCCCCAAGGTGTTCGACGGCCGCCACGCCAACAACCCGTGGCTGCTCGAGCTCCCCGACCCGGTCACCAAGATCACGTGGGACAACGTGGCGTGCGTCTCGCCCGCCACCGCCAAGGCCCTGGGCCTCGAGAGCGGCGACCTCGTCCGCCTCACCCTCGGCACGGGCAAGAGCACCGAGATCGCCGCGTGGGTCATGCCCGGTCAGGCCGAGAACACGCTCGCCGTCACGCTCGGCTGGGGGCGCACCAAGGCCGGTCGCTACGGCGACAAGCACGGCTTCGACGTCTATCCGCTGCGCACGACCGCGGCGATGGGCTTCGGCGCGGGCCTCAAGGTCGAGAAGCTCAACACGTCCGAGATCGCCGCGGTGAAGGACAAGTTCCGCCGCGTCGGCAACGCGTACTCCGAGAGCGCCGCGCCGGCGCGCATCCGCCCCGACGATCCGTTCGAGGTCGACACCCACCGCTACAAGATCTCGCAGACGCAAGAGCACAACCGGATGGAGGGCCGTCCGGTCGCCATCGACGCGACGCTCGCCGAGTACCGCGAGATGGATCACTTCCCGCAGTACCCGAGCCGCATGGCCGCGGCGCCGCGCAAGGACATCAACAAGGACGGCGAGACCATCGACGTCCGCGGGAGCGGCTCGCCCGACCCGACGGTCCTGCCGCTCTGGAACAAGGTCGACTACAGCAAGGGCCACAAGTGGGGCATGGCCTTCGACCTGTCGGCGTGCACGGGCTGCAACGCCTGCGTCATCGCCTGCCAGTCCGAGAACAACATCCCCGCGGTCGGCAAGGAGCAGATCTGGCGCGGCCGCGAGATGGCGTGGATCCGCATCGACCGTTACTTCGTCGGGCTCGACGAGAACGATCCGCAGATCTCCTTCCAGCCCGTCGCCTGCGTGCAGTGCGAAGAGGCGCCCTGCGAGAACGTGTGCCCCGTCAACGCGACCGAGCACAGCCCCGAGGGCCTGAATGACATGGCGTACAACCGCTGCATCGGCACGCGGTACTGCGCCAACAACTGCCCCTACAAGGTGCGGCGCTTCAACTTCCTCAACTATCACACGAGCGGCGGCTCCTACGACGAGCTCAGTGAGATCGAGAGGATGCGTTACAACCCGAACGTCACGGTGCGTATGCGCGGCGTGATGGAGAAGTGCAACTACTGCGTCCAGCGCATCCAGGAAGGCAAGATCGCTTCGAAGCGAACCGGCCGCCCGATCCGCGACGGCGACATCGTCACAGCGTGCCAGCAGGCCTGCCCGGCGAACGCGATCGTCTTCGGCGATCTCAACGACCCCGAGAGCAAGGTCGCCAAGTGGCGCGCGCGCGACAGGGCCTACCGACTCCTCGCGGAGCTCGGGACCCACCCGCGCACGACTTACCTCGGCAAGATCCGCAACCCGAACCCCGAGATGTCATGAGCAGCGCCAACCTTCCCATCAAGGAGCTGGGCGAGTACCCGCTCACCGGCGAGGGCTCGACGTTCAAGTCGATCACGGAGGCCGTGTGCCGCGTGACCGAGAACAAGGCCCCGCGCGGCTGGTGGATCGCCTTCCTCATCGCGGCGTCCTTCACCGGCATCCTCGGACTCGCCGTCGGCTTCCTCTTCTGGACCGGCGTAGGTGTGTGGGGCAACAACGCCCCCGTCTACTGGGCGTGGGACATCACCAACTTCGTCT
>JAGQJA010000238.1 GCA_020430845.1 Myxococcales bacterium | reverse complement strand
TGTCGTGAACGTCGCCCTTGACGGTGGCCATGACGACCGTGCCCTGCGCGCTCGCGCCGCCCGCCGCCCGGTCCTTCTCCATGAAGGGCTCGAGGTACGCGACGCCCTTCTTCATGACGCGGGCGCTCTTGACGACCTGCGGCAAGAACATCTTCCCCGCGCCGAAGAGATCGCCCACGATCTTCATCCCGTCCATCATGGGCCCCTCGATCACGTCGAGCGGGCGCTTGGACGCGGCGCGCGCCTCTTCGACGTCGGCCTCGATGAACTCGACGACGCCGTTGACGAGCGCGTGCGCGATGCGCTCCCCCACCGGCGCGCTGCGCCAGGCGACGTCCTCCTCGCGCTTCTGGCCCTTGCCGCGGAAGCGCTCGGCGATCTCGACGAGCCGCTCGGTGGCGTCGGGCCGGCGTGCGAAGAGCACGTCCTCGACGCGCTCGAGCAGCTCCTTGGGGATCTCCTCGTAGACGACGATCTGGCCGGCGTTGACGATGCCCATGTCGAGCCCGGCGCGGATGGCGTGGTAGAGGAACGCCGAGTTCATCGCCTCGCGCACCACGTTGTTGCCACGGAACGAGAACGACAGGTTCGAGATGCCGCCACTCGTGCGCGCGCCCGGGCACGTGTCTTTGATGATGCGCACCGCCTCGATGAAGCTCTTGGCGTACTGCTCGTGCTCCTCGATGCCCGTCGCGACGGCGAGCACGTTCGGGTCGAAGATGATGTCGCTCGGGTCCATGCCCACCTTCTCGGTGAGCAGCCGGTAGGCGCGCTGACAGATCTCGACGCGGCGCGGGGTGGTGTCGGCCTGGCCCTTCTCGTCGAAGGCCATGACGACGACGGCGCAGCCGAACGTGCGCACTTGCCGGGCGCGGGCGCAGAACTCCTCTTCGCCCTCCTTGAGGCTGATCGAGTTGACGATGCCCTTGCCCTGCACGCACTTGAGGCCGGCGACGATGACCTCCCACTTGGAGCTGTCGATCATCACCGGTACGCGCGCGATGTCGGGCTCGGTTGCGACGATGTTCAGGAACTTCGTCATGGCCGCGGCGCCGTCGAGCATGCCCTCGTCCATGTTGACGTCGATGACGTTGGCGCCGCCGCGCACCTGATCGAGCGCGACCTCGGTCGCCTTCTGGTAGTCGCCCTCTTGGACGAGCTTGGAGAAGCGTGCGCTGCCGGTCACGTTGGTGCGCTCGCCGATCATCACGAAGTTCGACTCGGGGCGCAGGACGAAGCTCTCGAGCCCGCTCCAGCGCGGCATGCGCGGCTGCGGATCGGCGGGCGGCACGCGGGGCTCGACGTCGCGCACGGCGCCGGCGATGGCCTTGATGTGGTCGGGGGTGGTGCCGCAGCAGCCGCCCACGATGTTGACCATCCCCGCGCGCGCGAAGTCGCGCAGGAGCGACGCCGTGGTCTCGGGGGTCTCGTCGTAGCCGCCGAACGCGTTGGGCAGGCCGGCGTTGGGGTAGCAGCTGATGGGCAGCGGCACGATCTTCGAGAGCTCGTGCACGTACGGGCGCATGTCCTTGGCGCCCAGAGAGCAGTTGAGGCCGACCGAGAGCGGGCGGACGTGCGCGACGCTGGCCCAGAAGGCGTCGACGGTCTGCCCGGAGAGGTTTCGGCCGCTGCGGTCGACGACCGTGACGCTCATCATCACGGGAAGGCGCTCTCCGCGCTCGGTGAAGACGCGCTCGAGGGCCACGATGCAGGCCTTGGCGTTGAGCGTGTCGAAGATGGTCTCGACGAGCAGGATGTCGGCGCCGCCATCGATGAGGCCGCGGATCTGCTCGGCGTACGTGGCCTCGACCTCGTCGAACGTCACGCTGCGGAACGACGGGTCTCCGACGTCGGGCGACACCGAGAGCGAGCGGTTGAGCGGGCCGATGGATCCGGCGACGAAGCGCGGCTTGTCGGGCGTGCGATCGGACCACTCGCGCGCGGCCTCCTTGGCGATGCGCGCGGCGGCCACGTTCATGTCGTACGCGGCGTCCTCGAGGTGGTAGTCCGCCTGGGCGATGCGCGTCGCGGTGAAGGTGTTCGTCTCGATGATGTCGGCGCCGACCTCGAGGTAGAGATCGTGCACCGAGCGCACGACGTCGGGGCGCGTGAGGCAGAGCAGATCGCTGTTGCCCTTGAGATCGTGCGGGTGGTCCTTGAAGCGCTCGCCGCGGAAGTCGGCGTCGGTGAGGCCGCGGCGCTGGAACATGGTCCCCATCGCGCCGTCGATGACGAGGATGCGGGTCTGGAGGAGCGCCTTGAGCGTGGCTTCTGCGGACATGTCTGGCCTATATATTCCAATATCGCGATAGATGAAAGTAGCTGCCCTTGGGGCCGCGGGGACCGCGCGGCGGCGGGATCCGACCCGCACGTCCTAGTGCGCCTGGCGCAGGGCGGCGAGCCCCACGACACGCGCGCGGGGCGCACAAACCGCCCGAGGCCCGGGGCTTGCGCCTCGAGCCTCGATGGGTCCACGTCGTCCGTAAGCCGAGTTCTGTCCCCGCGCGCCGTCGCCGCCGCGCGGGTGGTGATCATTCCTCTAGGGCGACCGTCACCGGCCGCCTCGAGCAGCCAACCCACGAGCTCGGGCGAGTCACCCTTCACGGAGGCTCGCGCCTCCGAACGCCCGCCTATGCGGCCTTGCTCCCGATGGGGTCTGCCGTGCCACCTCCGTTACCGGAGGCGCGGTGAGCTCTTACCCCGCCGTTTCACCCTGGCCCGCCGGCTCGCGAACGAGCGGGCGGGTGGTCTCTCTCTGTTGCACTTTCCTTGGTGTCTCCACCACCAGGCGTTACCTGGCATCGCGCTCTATGGAGCTCGGACTTTCCTCCCGCCCCTGCCCCGAGGGGCAGCGGCCGGCGACCACCTGTACGGCGTGAACGGCGCAAACCTGCGTCATCCGCCGCGCGTGCGCAAGCGGCCACGCGACACGCGCTAGAAGAAACAGGCCCCGAGGCCGCGGTAGGTGGGCGCGCGCCCCACGATCTTGCCGCCCGCGATGAGCAGCACCTCGCGAAAGCGCTCGCACACCTCGCCGCCCTTGGCGTGGCGGAAGACGACGGGTGAGCCGTGGCGCAGCTTGGCCGACTTGGGCACGCGGAGCGGCGTCTGCACCTCGCCCGCCATCTCGGTGGGCAGAAGGGAGAGCCCCTCGGGCAGGTGCGGGAGCGGCGCGGCAAAGGTGCCGACGGGGCCAGAGGCGACATAGCCGCCGCCCAGGCACGTGGCGAGGCCCGGGCCGGGCACCCGCGTGACCTCGAGCGCGAAGAAGCACGACGGCTCGAGCTCGGACATGTGGGCGTTGGTGAAGTGATCGAAGGCGTGCGGCTTGAAGAACGCCGAGCCGCACGACACCTCGGTGACGCTCGGATCGCGCGAGGTCGAGTCGAGCGAGCCCGTGCCGCCGCCGTTGACGAGGCCGAGATCGTGGCCCGCGGCGCGGAGCGTCTCGACCACCTGGGCGCGGCGCTCGCGCACGACGTGGATGGACGCGCGACGGACGGCGCGCTTGGCCCAGCGCTCGGGATCTCCGGGCCGATCGTCGGCGAGCCCCGCGACCTGCGCCTCGTAGCCCATGAGGCCCGCGAGCTCGACGCCCGGCATCGCCGCCGCGAGCCGCGACAACGCGAGCGCGTCCTCGGGCGTCGCGACGGGGGACCGACGCACGCCGAGGTGGACGAGATCGCCGACGAGCCGGAGGCTCATGTCGATGCAGAGCACGACGGGCACCTTCACGCCCTTCTGTTGGCCGGCGCGCGAAAGTCGCTCGAGGCCCTCGAGCGCGTCGACGGCGATCTTGAGATCGACGCCGCGCGCGACGAGCTCGGCGGCGCGCGTCGCTTCGGCCGCCTGGAACGGCGGATAGGCGACGAACAGGTCGTCGAAGCCCTCGCGCGAGAGCAGCTCGGCCTCTTCGACGCAGAAGCACATGAGACCGCGGAACAGCGACCCGCCCTTTTCCATCGCACGCCGGATGAGCGCCGGCACGCGCACGCTCTTGGTCGCGATGCGCACGGTGGGCCCGGCGTCGCCGACCACGGACACCACGCGCGCGACGTTGCGGTCGAACGCGTCGAGATCCACGTAGAGCGCCGGGAGCGCCTCGGAGGAGAGGGCGCCGACGATGGCGTCGTAGGTGAGCGGCATGGGTCAGCTCGATGGCGCGCGGCGGGTCGTGAAGGCGAGCGCTGCCACGAAGGGAACGACGACGATACCGTACCGGCCGCCTCCGAAGAAGAGCGAGTGCGTGAGGGCCGTCGCGGCCACGAGCGTCGCCGTGAAGGGCACCACGAGCGGATCGCGCGCGGCCGCGCGCAGCCCGTTGGCGAGGACGAGCAAGACGAGGGCGACGTAGGCGATCGACCCGTGCACCGTGAACGCGGCGACGATGCCGATCGCGCGCAGCACGCGCGCGAGCTTGGGCCGCGGGCCGCCGCGAGCGCCGACGCGGTAGAGAGCGAGCACGAGCAGCGCGCGGGTCACGACGGTCTCCACGACGCCGAGCGCGAGCTTGGCCCTGTCGCCGAACGCCGCCGAGGACGACGCGTGCAGGTACCACGGCGCGCCACCGAAGTAGTCGAGCGTGACGCTCACCTTGCGCGGGACCTGCCGCAGCCACGCGACGGGGTCGCGCGCGATCTCGCGGCGCGCGGCGGCCTGGAAGCAGAGGTCTTTCTGCGCCTCGTCCCACACCTCTTTGCAGTCGTCGGGCACCCGGACGGGCGCCCAGCTGCCGTTCGTGCTCTGCGCGCCGATGAGCAGGTTCCACCCGCCGTTCACGCTCACCGGGGCGCATCGACCCATGCGCTTGCAGTTGCGGAGCGTCCACGGAGCGATCACGCACATCGCGACGGCCACCACGGCGACCGCTGCCGTCACGCGCTTTCGGAACGCCCCCTCGGCGCGGGACGCGCGGATCGACAGCAGGCCGAGCGCGGGCGCGAGCGCGAGCGACTGTGGCCTCACGAGGGTGCAGAGCCCCATCACGACGCCGGCGGCGACGAGCCACGCCGCGCGCGGCCTCTTGTGGCTGCGCTTGGCGACCACGACGCACGCGCAGGCGACGAGCAGGAGCGACGCGGTCACGCCCTCGGTCATGAGCGCCGCCGTGTACGGGACGAGCACCGGATGGAGCGCCAACACGAGCGCCCCCACGAGCGCGCCGCGCGTCGTCGCCGCCTCGCGGAGCAGAACGTGCGCCCCCGCCACGCCGGCCGCGCCCACGACCGCGTTGACGGCCATCGCCGCCCACACCTTGTGACCGAAGATCGCGTAGCCGACCGCGAGCAGCGCCGGGTACCCGACCGGGTAGTGCCCCGCGTAGGACACGACGCCGTCGGGCCAGGCCCACGTGTAGCCCTCCCCGGTCGCGAGGCGCGCGGCCAGCGCGTCGTAGTACGTGCCGTCGGCGACGGGCGGGAAACGACCGCCGGCCCACGCCACCACGGCGAGGCGCGCGACGAGCGCGACGACGACGCTCATCGCGAGGTGCGCGCGCGACGCGCGGCGCTCCTCGGCGTCCTTCACCGGATCCCCTGGATCCCGAGGCCCTCGAGCGCGACGACGAGCTCGCACGCCGGAAGGCCGACCACGTTCGTGTACGACCCCTCGATGCGCGACACGATGCCGGCGCCGATGCCCTGCACCGCGTAAGCGCCGGCCTTGTCGGTCCCTTCGCCCGTGGCCACGTACGCGCGCACCTGCGCCGCGTCGAGCGGGCGCACGTGCACGACGGTTCGAACCGTCTCTGCGTGCAGACACGTCGACGCCCCGCCTGTGGCTCGCACCCCGAGCGCGAAGCGCGTGCAGACCTCGTGGGAACGTCCTGCGAGGCGCGAGATCATCTCCTCGGCGTGCTCGGTGGACGTCGGCTTGCCCAAGATCGCGCCGTCGACGAGGACGGATGTGTCGGCCACGAGCACGAGCGAGGCCGCGCGCTCCGGCCCGCCCGCGCGCGCGCCCGCCTCGAGCTTGGCGGTCACGATCCGCTCGAGGTACGCCGCGGGCGGCTCGGCTCCCCGGGTCGACTCGTCGACGTCGACCGGCACGACGACGTGCGGGATCCGCAGGGTCTCGAGCACCTCGCGGCGCCTCGGAGACCCGCTCGCGAGCACGAGCGGGCACGCCGGATCGAGGCGGGGGCTCGGCGCCGCGGTCATGCCTCGGTTCTTAGCACGACAAGCCCCGCGCACTTTTGATATGGTCGCGACCCGATGCGTCTACGCCCCAGGGGTCGCCGCGCGCCTCTCCTCGCCCTCTCGGCTGCGGCCGTCCTCGCGTGCACCGGTGAGGCCCGCGCCAAAGAGTGCCAGAGCGCGCTCGTGAGCACGTGCATCAACAGCGACACGTTCTGGCCCAACCCCGGACCGTCCACCTTCCCCAACGTGGGCAGCACGCAGACGGTCACCGCCGGTCAGGTCGGCTTCGGGCTCGTGACGTCGTACCAGTCGCGACCGCTGCTGCTCGACATCCCCACGCCCGGGCCCGGGGGGAGCCGGCAGTTCGTCGTCGACAACCAGGTCACCGGCAACTTCCTCTGGGCGTACGGCGTCACCTCGCGCCTCCAGCTCGACGTCGCGCTGCCGCTCACCTTCGTGCAGTCGGGCGCGGGCACGAGCCCCGTGACGGGCGGCGCGGCGCTGCGCGACACGGCGCTGCGCGACATGCGCTTCGGCCTCGTCTACGCCATCATCCCGCGCGATCGCATCGACCCGCTCGAGGCCGCGCGCCGAGGCGGCGCAGGCAAGGCGTTCTCTCTGGCCGGGCGCATGACGTTCGTCGCCCCGACCGGCGACTCGGCCGAGCTCGCCGGCGATCGCACGGGCGTGTTCGCGCCCAGCATCGTGGCCGACTATCGCATCTCGCGCTTCGTCGCCGGCGCCGACCTCGGCGCGCGCCTCCGGCCGGTCACCGAGTTCGCCGGGACGCGTGTAGGTACACAGATCGGCACGGCGCTCGGCGTCGGCTACGAGGTGCTCGACCGCGAGCTGCTCACGATCATGCTCGAGGGGCGCGCGTTGTGGAACCTCCCCGAGCAGCGCGTCGTCCAGCAGTCGGCGTTCGGGCTGAGCGCCTCGGGCGTCAACGGCAAGCGCATCGTCCCGGCCGAGTGGATGCTCAGCGCGCGCACGGCGCCGCTGCTCGGCGGCGACGTGGCCTTCACCGTCGGCGGCGGTGGCCCCCTCCCCCTCAACGACGGCTCGGCGTTCACCCCGCGCTTCCGCTTCTTGCTCGGCGTCGCGTACGCGCCGGTCGACAAGGACTCGGACGGCGACGGCGTCCCCGACCGCATCGACCGTTGCCCCAACGAGCCCGGCCCCAAGCGCGGCGAGCGCCCCGGCTGCCCGGACGCGGGACAGGCGCCGTGAAGGTATCGACGACCCACGCGCGCCACCTGCTCATGCGCCTGCGCCGCGGCGACTCCTTGCCCGACGCGCTCTTGCGCGAGCTGCGCGACGAGGTCGTCCTCTGCGGCTGGCTGCGCGCGAGCGGCGTGCTCTCCGACGTCGAGCTGTCGGCGTTCGACGGCGCCGGCATGGGCGCGGCGCGCAAGCTCTCGGGCCCCGTGCACGTGGTGTCGATGGAGGGGAGCGTGGGGCTCTCCGAGGGGGACGTCTCGTGCAGCATGCGCGTCGTGCTCGCGCGCGAGACCGACAACGGCGTCGAGACGCTGGCCGGCGAGCTGGTGCGCGCGCGCATCGAGGCCCTCGAGGTGCTCGTGACGGCCTTCGACGACGTCGCCGCCACGCGCCGCCCCGACGCGGGCACGACGACCTGGCTCATCGACGAGCTGTCGAGCACGGGGTCGACCGCCGTGGTCGTCGACAAACCGCGCACGTCCGACGTGGCCCCGGCGCCGTCGGCGATCCCCGAGGCGCGCGCGAGCGACCTCGCGCCTCGCGCGGCCGGCTCGCAGCCGTCGCTCACGCCCACGCTGACGACCTCGGCGATGCCGCCCAAGCCGGTTCGCCCGCCCATGCCCGATCTCGACGACGAGCCGTTCCCCGACGCGGGCGACTTCGTCGAGCACTTCCACTTCGGGCGCTGCGAGGTCATCAAGAGCGACGGCGACCGTCTGCACCTGCGCCTGGGCAAAGAGGGCCGCATCAAGGAGATCGCGCTCGAGATGCTCAAGGTCACGCGCCTCGACACACCCGAGGGCGAGCCGGCGGTGTACCGCCTCGACAGAAAACTGTAATTATTTCGAGGGCTTCGCGCCCTCGATCGCGGTTACGTCGACGCGACGGTCAGCCCGAACGGCTTGACGCGCGCGGCCGCGCCGCCGACGCGCAGCGCGGTGCCGTCGGCCGACGCCGCGCGCTTGACCATCGCGATCGCGACGGGCGCGCCCGAGAGTGGACCGATCGCTGCGCTCCTCACCTCGCCCACCGGCTCGCCCGCGGCGTCCTCGACGGCCGCTCCCACCTCGGGCGGGGCGTCGGCGTCGATCGAGAGCGGCACGAGGCGGCGCTTGGCGTGGCCGCGGTGCTCGAGCATGTACACGACCTCTTGGCCCAGGTAGCAGCCCTTGTCGAACGAGACGGCGAGCTTCTCGAGCGACGCCTCTTGCGGGTAGAGGCTCGCGTCGACCTCGACGCCGAAGCGACCGAGGCCCGCCTCGATGGCGAGCGCCGCCCACCCTGCCTCGTCGAGCAGGGCCGCCCCCACCTCACGCGCCGCGACGTCGACGGCGTCGCCATCTGCCACGAGCAACGCACCGTCGACGCCGAGCAGCCGGAGCGGTCCGCCGTGACGGGCAGCGGCCACGAGCTCGGCGGCGCGCGGGCCGTGCGCCGTGTAGAAGCGCAGCTCCGGCGTCGCGAGCTCGACGTCCTCCATGATGAGGTAGTGATCGAGCGCCGCCACGAGCGCGTCACGGTCGCCGCGCGGCACGCCGAGGACGATGGCGTCCGACGCGACCGCGACGAGGAGATCCGCTTGGATCTTGCCCTTCTTCTCCACCATGAGCCCGTAGGCGGCGCCGCCGGGCGCGACCTTGGCGAGGTCGCAGCTCACGAGGCCGTTGAGCCACGTCGCGCGATCTTTTCCGGTGGCGACGATGGCCGCGCGATCGTCGTGGCGGACGAGGACGGCGCCCCGCGAGAGCGCCTCTGCGATGGGACCGAGGGCCATTCGCGTTCTTTACCATGCCGCGCGCGCGGATCCGATCCGGGCGCGCCGACCCGCGCCGTGCGCCGCCGGCGCTCACCCGGATGGCCGCGGTGTCCTTGCGCGGGTCGGAAGTTTTGCCCTTTGCTTGACGTGAGACGCTCGGGGGGTCAGCTTCAGCGGCCGATGCCGGGAATCGGAGTCGTCTTCAACCCGAAGAGCGGGCGCAACGTGCGCGATCCGCGGGCGGCCGGCCGCCTGGCCCGCGCCCTCGGCGACCACGGGGTCGTGCGCGCGGCCCGGTCGATCGACGAGCTCTACGCCGTCGCAGAGGACTTCCGTCGCCTGGACATCGACGTGCTCGGCATCAGCGGGGGCGACGGCACCAACGGCGTCACCATCACGGGCTTCATCGACGTCTACCAGGGCAGCGCCCTGCCGCGCATCGCCTTCTTGCGCGGCGGCACCATGAACACGGTGGCCAACTCGGTCGGCGTTCGGCGGGGCCGCCCCGAGGGCCTGCTCGGGCGCCTCATCCACGCGTACGCACGCCGCGCGACCGAGCCCCTCGTGGACGTGGAGCGCCACGTGATGCGCATCCGGCCGCTGTCGGGCAACGGCGCGGCCAAGGTCGAGCGCGGCTCGGGGCTGCCTCCGCGCGCCGACAGCTACGCGTTCTTGTTCGGCACCGGCGTCGTCTACGGGTTCTTGGCCGAGTACTACCGCGGCGGCCCGCCCACGCCGGCGATCGCCGCGCGCACGCTCCTTCGCGGCGTCGGGAGCGCCCTCGTCAGGGGCGAGATGGTCCGGCGCATGGCCGAGCCCTTTCGCGGCTCCGTGGAGCTCGACGACGGCACGCGGTGGGAGGAGCAAGAGTTCCTCTCGGTCGCCGCCGGCACGATCGACCAGATCGGCCTCAATTTTCGCCCCTTCTACCGCTTCGGCGACCGTCCGGGCGCCTTTCACCTGCTCGGCATCTCCACGACTCCCCTCGGCTTCGTGCGGCAGCTGCCGCGCATCTGGCGCGCCGAGCCCATGGCACCTGGGCACACGCTCGAGGCGACGCCCACCCGCGCCGTCATCCACGGCACGCGCGATCCGGTGCGCTTCATGATCGACGGCGATCTGCAAGAGGCCCCGGGCCCGCTCGAGGTCAGCACGGGCCCGCGCGTCCGGATCGTCGTAGGGACGTGACTTGCGCCTCTGGGCGTTGCTCCGTAACCTGACACCCGCCGATGGCCCTGCGAAGCACCACGAAGAGAGTCGCGAGCGCCCTGGCGCTCATCGCCTCGATTTCACTTGGTATTTCGCCCGACGCGCGCGCCGATGGGCTCACGCCCGATCAGTCGGCGCGCCTCGCGCGCGGCGAGTCGCTCGTCTTCCCACAGACGTGGGAGAGCAACGACGGGGCCCGCTACATCGGCGGCGTCACGTACACGATCGTCGACGCGAGCGCCTCGGAGCTGGCCGCCATCTTCGAGGACGTGGGAGCCTATCGGCGCCTGCTGCCACGCACGAAGCAGGCCCGACGCGCGGGCACCGACGGCACCGACTTCTTCATCGAGCTGCTCCAGGGCAACAGCGTCTTCGAGACGCAATACACGCTGCGGGTGCGCCCGATCGCCTCCGTCGCCGGCGGGGGGCGTGAGTTCCGGTTCTGGCTGGACCGCGCGAGCCCCCACGGGATCGAGGACGCGTGGGGCTACTTTCGCTGCACGCCCGTCGCGTCCGCCACGGGCGCGCCTCGCACGCTGCTCACCTACGCGGCCGTCGTCGACGTGGGCCCGGGCATCGTGCGCGAGCTGTTCGAGGAGCGGCTGCGCGGCGCGATGCTGAGCGTTCCTCACCTGCTCCGACGTTACGTCGCCGAGCTGCACCAGCCGCGCGCCGCGGCGAGGCCGCGCCTGTAGCCGGACATGCTGGCTCGGCTGCTGGCCATCTCACTCAACACCTACCGCGAGGCCGTCCGCGCGCGCGTGCTCTTCGGGCTGCTCGCCGTCGCGCTCGCCACCAGCGCCTACTCCCTCGTCGTCGCGTCGATCTCGCTCCGCCACGAGATGCGCGTCGTGGCCGACCTGGGCGCCGCGTCGATCTCCCTCTACGCCGTGCTCGTCGCGATCGTGCTCGGCGCCACGTCGCTCTACCGCGAGCTCGAGCTCAAGACGCTCTACCCCATCTTGACGCGCCGGCTCCGCCGCCACGAGTTCATCGTCGGCAAGTACCTCGGCACGCTCGCCACGCTCGCCGTGTTCGTCATGATCGACGGTGCGACCGTGCTCACCATCTTGACGGTGCAGTCGCACGAGCGCGTGGGCCTGGCCGTCGGCGTCGCGCTCGCCCTCGTGGCGGCGCTGGTCGTGGCGCTCGTGGTCGCGAAGCGCTCTCGCACGTACGTCGTTCTCCCGTGGGCAGCCGTCGCCTTCGGGGTGATGTGCCTCGTGGCCTCCCCCGCGGGCCCCGAGCGGCAGGTCCTGCTCGTGTCGATGCTGCTGACCATGGCCGAGGTGGCGATCATCTGCGCCGCGTCGATGCTCTTCTCGGCGTTCTCGACGCCGCTCTGGTCCGCGATCTTCACCGTGGGCGTCTTCTTGGTGGGGCGCTCGTCCGACACGCTCGCGGCGCTGCCCGAGCGCATGTTCGGCGTGACGATCTCCCGCATCGCCTACGGCCTCAGCAAGGTGTTCCCGAACCTCAACGTGTACGTACCTCCCCGCGCCGTGATGCTCGGCCAGGTGCCCGAGGTGCACGTGTGGAGCTACATCGGGCGCGGCTGCCTCAACAGCTTCCTCTACGCGGCGTTGCTGCTGGCCGTCGCGTCGCTTGCCTTCCGCAAGCGAGACCTCACGTGACGGCCGCGGGCTCGCCCCTCGCCACGCGGCGGGTCGCGATCGTCCTGTCGGCGGCGCTCGTGGCGTGCGTGGCCGCGCTCTGGACGACCCGGGCTCAAGAGGGCGCGCGGTGGCTCGCGCGGGCCAAGGGCGCCGAGGCGCGCGGCGAGCACGCCCTCGCCGTCGAGCAGGCGCGCGCGGCGGCCCTCGCGCGGTGCCCCACGTGCTCCGCGCCGCGTGATGCCCAGGCGCTGCTCGAGCGCATCGCGAGCGA
>JAGQJA010000237.1 GCA_020430845.1 Myxococcales bacterium | reverse complement strand
AGCAGGTGCGGCTCGTTGAGGAAGGCGCTCTCGAGGGGCGTGGCCCCGCCGAGGGTGAGGTGATTGCCACCGCCGCTGCCGGTCTCGCGCCCGTCGAGCTGGTACTTCTCGAGGCAGAGGTCGGCGTGGTTGGCCGCGTCGCCCACGAGCTCGAGCCAGCGCGCGTAGTCGCGGCACGAGTGGAGCACGGGCAGGTTCACCTCGATGACGCCCGGGTCGGGGGTCACGGCGCACAGGTCGAGCCGCGGATCGCTCGGCGGCGGGTAGCCCTCGACGCGCACGCGGATGTTGGCGTCGCGCGCCGCGTCCTCGACGCAAGCCACGAGATCGACGAACGCCTCGAGCGTCGCGACCGGCGGGAGGAAGACGTGGAAGCAGCCGTCCCGCTCCTCGAGGCAGAGCGCGGTGCGCGGCACCATGCCTTCGACGACCTTCTGCTCCACCGCGTTCTGCGCCGTGTGCTCTTCTTCTCGGCTCGTCTGCACGGCGCGCGGCGGCTCGCTCGCGCGGCGCACGGGCGGAGGGCGCCGTCGCGTCGCGTTGCGCGGATCGAACACGAGCGGCGCCACGGGGGCGTTGGGATCGACGGGAAGGTCGAGCGGCGGTCCTTCGGGCAGCTCGTCGAGCGGGAGGCGCAAGCCCATGGGGCTGTCGCCGGGCACGAGGTAGAGCTTCTCGCGCCTGAACGCCCACGGGCCCGTGATCCACCGCGCGGCCCACCACTGGAGGGGCAGCGTGTATCCGATGGGTCGGGTGGGATCGCGCCGCCGCGCCTTCTTGGGGTCGTCGGGCGGCGGGTCGTCGTCGAAGATGTGACGCGGGTCCTCGTAGCCCGCGACCCAGCGGTCTTCGATCTCGAGGTGCTTGCACAGCGCGACGCGGAACGACTCGGTAGGGTCGCTCGCGAGCGGCGCGGGAGGCTCGGGCACGGGGCCGCCCACGTCGAGTAGGCTCCGATCACGCCACAGCGGCACGCCGTCGTTGCGCGAGAGCAGGCGGAGCGCCCAGCGAGGCAGCGGCTCTCCGGGGTAGAGCTTGCCGTATCCGTGCATGAGCATCGCGCCCTCGGGCAAGCGCGCGAAGACCTCGATGGCCAGGCGGAGACCTTGCTCCCACTTGGTGTCGCCCATCGCCTCGGTGGCCCACTCGGGCTTGTCCGGGTGCGTGCGCGACGTCCACGTGGGCTCACCTCCGCACGTGAGCGCGAGCTTGCAGTCGACGAGCGCTTGGTCGACCGCGTCGCAGCCCGCGAGGACCTCTTTCCATGTGTCCTCGTCGTACGGGCGGCGCGGACGCGGCTCGTGCCCCATGCGCGTGACCGAGCTGGCGAAAGAGAAGCCCGTGGACGGCTCCGACGACGTGCCAGAGATCGCGGCGGCGAGCTCGGGGTTCACTGTGCTCGCGAGCGGGATGTGCCCCTCGCCGGTCATGAGCCCGCTCGTGCCGTCGAGGCCGATCCACCCGCCGCCGGGCAGGTACACCTCGGCCCACGCGTGCAGGTCGACCACGTCCTTGGTCATGCCCTTGGCTTCGCCGGGGATGATGCCCTCGTCGGCCAGCTGCACGAGGTATCCGCTCACGAAGCGCGCCGCCAGCCCTCGCGCGCGGAGCACGTCGACGAGCAGCACGGCGCTGTCGCGGCAGCTCCCGCGTCCGAGCGTGAGCGTCTCTTCGCTCGTGTAGATGCCCGCCTCGTTGCGGATGACGTAG
Organism: Myxococcales bacterium; assembly: GCA_020430845.1. Taxonomy (GTDB): domain Bacteria; phylum Myxococcota_A; class Polyangia; order Polyangiales; family Polyangiaceae; genus Labilithrix. Next base: position 11,420 of record JAGQJA010000237.1, on the reverse strand, counting down.
CCCACGCGCTGCGCGACGCGCTGGTTGAGCGCGACGAGGTAGTCGACCGTCGTGCCCGTGAACGGGACCTCCTCGAGGAACTCCGCGAGGCGCGGCGTCATCGCGTTCTTGATCAAGAACGGCGCGAGCTCCTTGTCGAGGCCGTCGGGGTACGAGAAGGGGACGCGCTCGCAGCGATCGTCGACGTAGAAGTCGAACGGGTTGACCGGACGGATGTCGAGGGCGAGGTCGACCGTCACGCCGAGCGCGGTGTAGGTGCGCCCCTCGGGGAACGTGAGGCGGGCGAGGGCGTTGCCCCACGCGTCGCGTTGCCAGCGCAGCTCGCAGTCGCCTTCGATGGCGAGGTTGTACGAGAGCACTTCGGCGCGCGTGTGTGCGGCCGGTCTCAACCGGACCACGTGCGGTCCGAGCGCTGCAGGGGTGTCGTAGGTGTATCGGCTCTCGTGCTTGACGCGTATCCGCATCGGCTACCGGCGCCCCGAGCGAAGACGGGCGTCCTCGTCTTGCGTGGGCGCGGTCCGACGGTCGAGCGTGGCGTCGAGGACGAGCGGCATCGTTAGCGCTGCGTATCGAAGCATGCGCCGAGTATACTCGCCGGTACCGTGAGTTACCAGGCGCGCCGCGGAAAGCACCCCGACGACGGACGACTCTTCTCGGCGGAGGCGATCGAGAAGCTGAAGCTCGCGGCCGAAGAGATGGCGTGGCTCACGGGCCGCGACTACGCGCCGGCGATCGTCAACGAGCTCGTGGGCGCCCACCACGCGCTCGACCCGCGGCAGAAGGTCGCGCTGCTCCGCGGTACGTGCTCCGAGCCGCAGTACCGTCGTCGCGCGGCGCGCGAGCTCGAGCTCGAGGACATCGCGAAGCGACCGCTGTCGGTCGACGTGCTCGACGTCGTGATCATCGCCGAGACGGCGCTCGCCGGAGGCTTGCTCTTGCAGACGCTCGATGGCACGGTGCGCGACGTCGACGGCGCGCCGGGCGCGTACGAGCCCTCGGCCGAGACCCCGCGCGCGATCGAGCTGGTGCTCGACGTTCTCAAGGAGGCGAAGCCGGCGCCGCTCAAGCTCTTCTTCGACGAGCGCGTCGCCGACATCGCCCGGCTACGCGATCTCGTCGTCGATCAGGCCAAGGCCAAGAAGCTCAAGGTCGAGGCCGTGGTGACGCCCGACGCCGCCGCCGCGCTCCGCAAGGAGAAGTGCGTGGCGTCGAGCGACTCGGGCGTGCTCGACCGATGCGCCAGCTGGTTCAACCTGAGCGGGCGCACGATCGAGCGCGTGCCCGCGGCGTGGATCGTCAAGCTGCAGTAGCGCGACGCCGACGAAGGGCGAACGCGAGGACGAGACCGACGAGGCCGACCGCCGCGCGCCCCGGAGCGGGGAGCGTCGAGGTGGCGCAACCGCCCGTGGTCACCTCGCGCGTCGTGGTGCCGGCGACCGGATCGTCGCCCGGGGCCGCCGACGGGTCTCCGCCGCTCGAGCCGGGCAGGTCTCCGCTGCTCGACGCCCCGCCGCTCGACGCGCCGCCGCTCGAGCTGCCGGGAGGCACGGGCTTTCCGCTCGAGCCGACGCCCGAGCTGCCCGCGCTGCCGCAGAGCGGCTTGGTCATGCAGTAGAGCTCTCCCTTGCCGCTGATGTCCTCGCAGCAGCCGCCGCCAGGGAGCCCGTCGCAGTCCGTGTTCGTCGCGCAGGGCTTCGAGCAGAAGCTCGTCGTCTGCGTGTAGATGCATGTATCTGCGTCGAAGTTGCCGTTGCAGAAGGGGAGGTTGCGGTTGCCGGGGTAGGCGCACGCGTCGCCGAGCTTGCCCTTGGGATCGTGCTTGGGCGGCGCAGGCACCGCGGCGCACGCCTGACCCGACGGGGCGAGGTCGACCGAGAGCGTGTAGGGCCCTGCGGCCGTGCCCGAGCCGTACGTGTCGGCCACGATGTAGTAGCGACCGCAGCCGACCGTCGCGCTCGCGGTGGCGTCGTTGCGCGCGACGCACGAGCCCGTGTCGAGGCGCGTGAGGATCTGCACGTCGACGTCGGTGGCGGCGTCGTCTTGCACGCTCGCGGTGAGCGTGCCCGGCTGCGTGACGTCGATGACGTACACGTACTCGGGGCCCTTCTGCGAAGTGCCGGGCGCGATGCTGCAGCCGTCGAGCATGCGGCTCGTCGACAGGCGCGTGTCGCGCGCGTCGGTGTAGGGGAGCGCGCCGATCTTGATCGGGTTGGTGAGCGTGCCCTCGGGATCGCCCACCGCCGAGTCGGTCATCGCGCCGTGCTTGCGCGGGAGGTAGCCGTTGACGTGCGACCACCCGCCGTACGCGTTGACGTGCACGTTGTAGCCGAGCGCCTCGATGAAGCTGGGCTCGCCGCTCTGGTTCATCTGCGTGAACATCGCGACGTGGAAGCCGGCCTGGTTGAACACGTCGCCGGGCTGGATGCTCGCGACCGGGATCTGCGCCGACGTCTGGTGGAGGCTCGACGTGGTGAAGTGGCCGGTGGACCACGCCATGCTCACGAAGCCGGAGCAGTCGAGCCCCGCGGTGCAGTCGAGGATGCCGTCGGGCTCCTGCGAGCCCGCGCCGTAGCCCGCCTTGATCTGCTGGTCGAACGAGAGCAGCGACATGTAGCCGCCCCAGTCGTACGCGACGCCGACGTAGTCACCCGGTTGGTAGAGCGACACGTAGGCCGCGCTGCACGTCGCGGTGTTGTTCGCGCTCGTCGACGTCCACGGGTGGTAGGCGAAGCCGCGCGCCCGCGTGATCGTCTCTTGTCGCGTGATCGCGCCGGCGCCGCCGGCCGCGAGGAGCGTGGCGAGGGCCGTGGCCGAGAGGAGGAGGCGCTTCATCGCTCACCTCCCACCTGCCACGAGCGCAGCTCGAGCCCGCGCTCGGTGGGCCGCGCCATGACGAGCGAGCCCGCCCCGACGACGAGCTCTCGCCGCGGAACGTAGAGCCCGGGGCTCGGGAGGTCGACGCGCAGCGTGACGTGGCCGTCGACCGCGTTCGCGCACACGGCCTCGCGGCGCACGGAGACCGCGCCGCCCGCGCCCTCGGAGACGTGCTCGACGCGCGCACAGGCGATGTCGCCGCTGACGCCCACGAGCCGCGCCGCGGAGGCGCTGCCGAGGGCGTGCCGCGCGGTGACGCGCGAGCGACCGTCTTCTTCTGTGGAGCGCGCCACGACGCGCAGCTCGATCTGGCCGGCGTCGGTGCGCACGACCACGAGCCCCTGGCCGTCGCGTCGGGCGAAGGCGCCCTCACGCTTGGTCGAGAGCACGGCCATGCGCTCCTGCGGCATCGACGGGCTGCCGGCGACGAACGTCTCTTGGTACGGGCTCGTGACCATGACCCGGCGCGACGGACCGAGCGCGATGAGGTCGACGTCGCGCACGGCGCCCGTGTCGACGTCACCGATGAAGTGGCCGGCCGGGTCGAAGACCGAGACCTTGGGCGTGACGGAGCGGCGCACGGCGAACGCGCCGTCGCTCGAGACGGCGATGTCGTCGGCGTCCTTGGGGACCGAAGCGAGCGGGGCGAGCTCTGTGCCGTGCACGCGGACGACGCGTCCCTTGACGGCGTCGAGCACGAGCACGCTGCCGCGCCCGTCGACCGCGAAGGCGGGCGCGCCGATGGCCGCTCGCTCTTGCACCGCGGGCCTGAAGCCGACCGCCGCCGCTCCGCTGCCCCAAGGCAGCTCGACGACGCGCCCCGCGCCGAGGTCGGCCGACGTCAGGGCTGCGGCCCCCACGGCGCGCGCCTCTGCGCTCTCCTGCTTGCCTTCGCTGGTGCACGCCGCGCTGGCGAAGAGCGCCGCTACGAGCGTGATCCGATTCACGTTTTGCCCCATCACCCCTCCGAGCCGGGGATCCTCGAACCCAACCGCGCGCCCACGTATCTACCGATCGGTAGAGACGCCTGACCCGCAACCCGTGCCGGTCATGACGCCGATGTGCCGCGCGGTCAACCGGTATCGCACACCGCCGCCCCTGGCCCTCCTCTAATGTGAGGCGGCCCGAGGCGGGCCGGGCGGCGCACAAAAGTGCGAGGCCCCCGGGGCGTTCGAGCTCCCCGGGGGCCTCATCGTTGCGAGCGAGACGATGGGACGTGTCGTCCCCTACCGATCCGCGCCGAGGGCGCGGGTCACCTTGCGGGCGCGGCGGGCGCGCCTCGCGTCACTGGCACATCGCGTGGTTGCCGTGCGCGCCGAGCGAGTCCTCTTCGACGCCGCGCTGCGAGCACGTCTCGTCCTCGCTCCACTCGCGCCAGTCGGCGGCGCGACCGAGCTCGGCCGCGTGGGTCTTCCACGTGTCGTACTTGCCGCCGCCCGAGGCCTTGAACACCGTCGGCTGGCGGCACACGCCGTCGCGCTGGTCGCGGGCGAGGTCCTTCTGCGCCTTGTCGAGGATGATGTCGGCCATCTGCGCGGTCGACGCGTTCCAGCAGCAGGTCTTGGAGCGGGTGTACTCGAGCTCCGAGAACACGTAGTCCTCGAGCTTGCGGTACTCGGCGTCGACCTGCGCCTTGGTCTTGTTGAAGCGCTGCTGCATCACCTCGTAGAGCGCGTTGAAGCCCTCTTCACGCTTGGTGCGCTGCGAGCAGCTCGCAGGCCGGCTCCGCAGCTCGCGGCGCGCCGCCTCGATGATCGCGATGGCGCCGTCGCGGGCCGCCTCGGGCGACTCCTCGGCGAGCAGCTCCTTGAACTTCGCCGGGCGCGAAGAGATGGCGGCGAGGTCGCCGTCCTCGATGTACACAGCCCGCGAGCTCTGCGGGACGCTGTTGTGCCAGCGGCCGCCCGAGAGCACCGGCGTGCGCCAGCGACGGATGCCGCCGCCGAGCTTGGCGTAGGGCGTCCCGTCGTACGCGTTGCCCTCGCCGCCCGTGTTCGAGTTCTTGAAGTAGTTGGCGCTCTGCGCCTCGCTCTCCCACACCGGCTGGCGGCGCGGCATCGAGCCGCTCGCCGTCTGCACGCGGAGCTTGCCGGTCGTCGTGTGGCGAACGTTGACGACGGGGAGCGTGTGGCCGATGCCGTCGCGCTGCCAGCGCTCGATGAGCGCGTCACCCGCCGAGGTGGCCTCGGGCTGGATGTGGAACATGTTCGCGCCGTCGGCGAGGCTCATGCTGCCGAAGTTGCCGTCGAGCCAGATCATCAGGTAGCCGGCGCGCTTGTTGAGGAACAGCTCGTCGAAGTACGCGCCCGCGCCCTCGCCCTCGGCGAGCACCTTGCCGTCGGCGCTGACCGGCACGCCCGCCGCGCCGTCGTCGCTGCCCACGTGTCGCGTGCGGAGGCGCGAGTCGCTCGGCCACGGCTCACCGGGCTGATACGACCCCTCGTAGTTGCGGTACGACGTCTTGAAGAGCGGGAAGCCGCTGAACGGCTGGCCGTTCTTGTCGACGACGCCGAAGTGCCCGAAGTAGATCGGCTGGCCGTTCTTCCAGGCCGCCATGTAGAACGGCAGGTGGTACCAGGCCGAGAACGTCATGCGCAGCCAGATGGCGACGTCGGCGCACTCGAGCACCGGACCGTGGAGCGTCTTGCCCTCGGGCGTGGTCAGCTTGATGGTCTTGCCGTAGCGCTGCGACGGCACCTGCACGAAGCTGTTGACCCACTTCTGGTACTTCTCTTCCCACGACAGGCCGCTGTTCTCGGGCCAGGCGACGCCCGCCTTCTTGGCGTTGCGCGTGTCCTTCTCGGCCCACTGGTTCTCGACGGCCCAGACCTCGGCGTTCGTGCTGCGGGCGAGCGGCCCGGGGATGACCTCGCGGACCTCGTCCTGCGACTGCGCGAGCTCGCTGCCTTCGTCGCCGCCTTCCGTCATCTCGTCGTCCGCCGGCGACTCGACGGCGCAGCCTGTGGCCCCCGTCGACACGACCGCGAAACCACCGATGAACGCGCACGCCAGCAGAGCTTTCCGAATCATCACCATCTCCTCCTCCGTCCTACAGTGTGTGATACAGGAATGGTGCCAATGTAGGTTTCCGCTCTAAGTCCTTGTCCTTCCATGTGAAAAGAATCCGCTCTCAGCGGCCCCCATGGACGGATCGGATCGATCTCGCTGGATCGCGCGAAGTCCATCCACGGCTCGCGGACGGGCCGCCGCCGCCTGGCAGGGGCGCGGCGCCCGCTCTGTTGCCATGCGAACAGATGGGGGGCCGGGTGCCGGTCAGCGCGCGCTCGGCTCGATCTTGATCCGATTGCGGTAGGTGCCTGCGGCGTGGCCCACCGAGTCCCAGCCGCGCCCCGGCCCCGTGTCGGCGAGCGTGAGGATGACGTACGCCTCGTGCCCGCGGGCGAAGAACTGGACCGACGACTGCGGCAGGCCCCAACCCGCCGTGGGCGAAGGCTCCGTGCTGAGCTGCGCCGTCCAGTCGACGAAGGTGAGCTTGCAGCCGGCGCCGTCTCCCTCGAGCGGGTGGATGCGCAGCGTGAACGGGGCCTCGCGTCGGAGCGGCCCGCGCGCCAGCTCCGTGAACGGCCCCTTCTCCTCGTGGCTCGCGCGCACCACGTGCAGCGCAAGGTCGGGCCCCATGTACGCGAGCTGCGCCGGCGCGGCCTCGTCGGTCACGTCGATGAGGAAGGCCTCTTTGCCGGTGGGCTCGAACGACACCGCCGCCGTGAAGGGGATGTGCAGCGTCGTGAACTGGTTGAGATGCGAGTAGACGGGCGCGTCGAGGGTCGAGACGGCGTCGATGTCGACGGCGTCCCCCTTGCGCTTGACCACGAGGCTGCTCTCTCCGTCGTCGGAGTACCGCGCGCCGAAGCCGTCCTTGTGCTTGGCGTACCGCGTGAGCGCGCGTCGCGCGCCGTTGGTGCCGGGCGGCGCGAGCAGCGTCCACGTGCCGTCGGGCGAGCGACTCTCGAACGTGAGCAGCGGGTTCACGCGCATCGACTGCTTGCCGCACGGGACGACCACCTGGCCGAGGGCGGGCTGATCGTCGACCTCCTTGCCCTTCACGTCGGCGAGCTCACCGCCCGCGGGGCGCGTCGAGGGCGGGGGAGCGCGCTGCGCGAAGAGGAGCACGGCGCCGAGGCCCGCGCCGACCAAGAAGCCGACGATCGACGCCGCCACGTTGTGCCGCGCCCACCACGCGAGGGCGACGAGCGCGAGACCGACCGCGAGCGGGACCGCGCCGCGCGACAGCGGGATCGACAGGGGAAAGAGCTGGCGTCCGACCGCGCCGGCCGCGAGCCAGCCGCCGCCCGCTGCGGCCACGAGGACGGTGACGGACGTGGCGATCTCGCGCTTCATGAACGAGCGCGCCACGGCGCCGATCGCGAGCAGCGAGCAGCCCGCCGGGATGACGGTGTTGCTCCACACGTGCAGGTCGGGCAGCGAGAAGCCCCTCGGCAGCAACGCGAGCGCAGCGAGGCCGATGGCGAGGTGCATGAGCAGCACCGCGGCCGCGATGACGCGCGCGAGTCTTCGGCCCGTGCCCTCCGTCACGCGCGACAGGCTACGTCATTTCGCGCGCGCCGGTCGGTCCGCAGCCATCTCGGGCGTTCGCCCGGCCACGGGGGCACCCGTCGGCGCGGGGCACGCGACGTTCAGTGCGTGCGCGCGAGCTCTGCGTCGTCGGGGAGCGCGGCGCGCGCGAGCGAGAGCCAACCCGCGCGCGAAGGGTCGAAGTGCGTGGCGTGGACGACGCGCTCGCCGCCTCGCTCTCCGCCGAACGCGGCGAAGAGCTTCTGACAGCGGAAGTCGACGGCGATCTCGACCTCGTCCGGGATGGTCTCCTCGCGCGCGGCCGTCGTGTCGGGCACGCGGAAGACGCGGAGTCCGACGTGCGTCTGTGTCTTGCAGCGCTTGGCGATCGCGTCGTCGTAGCCCTTTTCGTCGCGGAGGAGCGCGCGCAAGGCGTCGAGGGCCGCGGCGTCGAGGTCGCGCGGCGTGCCTCGCGCGACGAAGCCCGCGATCCGGCTCGGGTCGCGCGTCGCGGGGGTGGGGCCGAAGCGCGGCGGGAGGTCGGTCCGCTGGAGCGTCGCGCGCACGATCTTGGTCGCGAGCCCCCAGCGCACGAACGCGGCCTCGGAGCGCGCGGCCGGCAGCTCGAACGTCGGACCGCGGTGCTCGCCTGCTCCTTCGCAGTCACGCACGACGAGGCGAAAGACGCCCGGGCCGAGCCACGCGTTCGCGCGACACGACGCGTTGCACTGCGCGCTGCACGACAGCCCACGCAGCGGCGAGGGGTGGAGGGAACGATCCGGCGCGACATCGACGCACGCGCTCGCGGGCGCGTCGCACGACGCGACGAGCTTGTACCCCCCGCCTCCGTCGAGGCCCTCGAGCACGCGAAACGTCCCGTCGGGCTGCTGCTGCTCGATCGCCGCCGCCGTGCGCAGCCGCGCGGGGGCGCTCGTCTCGATCTCGAAGCGCCCCGGGAGCAGGTTCGAGATCGCGATCGGGTCAGGGGTGGGGGGCGGGGCGGGCGCGGCGCTGGAGCCTGGCGGCGCGGAGGCGTGGACCGGCGCCTTCGACGCGCTGGGATCGGACGCGTCCGGGTGTGGGGCCGCGGGCGTGGAGGAGCGGCACGCGACGAGCGCCAAGGCGAGGGGAACGAGGAGTGAGCGGCTCACTTCTTCTTGTACGCCGTCGGGCGCGGGAAGTTGTGCCGGCGCAAGATCCTCGCGCGTTTCTGTCGCCCACGACGGCGTGCTCGCCCGTCAGTGGCTGTCGGCCGTGGGATCGCGGGGAGCCTGGACGGGGGCGGGCGGGGCCGGCGTCGGCGCGACCTGCGTGAGCGACGGCGCGGTGACGCGTGGCGTCCTCTTCTTCTTCGCCGGGCCGCGTGCGGCCCCCGCGCTCGGCGATGTCGTCGTCATCGCGCGCGGTGGGCTGGGCTGTTCCGCGACGGCCGTGGAGGGGGGCGTCGCCGGCGCGAGGGGCCCCCGCGCGGTGGCCGTGGGCGTCGCGGTGGCGGCCGGTGTGAGCGCCATCGGCGCCGAGGGCGCGTGGTGATCACGAACGGCGGGAGAGATGCGCGGCGCGAGCACCGTGAACGCCGTCGCCGCACCGATGGCGAGCGCGGCAGCTCCCAGCGAGAGGAGCGTCGTCACGCGACTGCGCGATCGCTCTCGTTCTCTCGAGCCCGTCGTCACGAACCCGTCCGTGCCGCGATCGAGGATGTGGCTCGACGAGTCCGCCGCGCTCCTGGCGAGCACGGGGAGCGGCGCCGAAGGCGGCCCGGAGAGTCGCACGATCCGCGTGATCGACGCCGAGCTGTCCGCCGTCGCGAAAGGCGCGAGCGCGAGCGCGAGCTCCGAGACGCTCTGGAACCGGCGCCGGACGTCCTTCTCGAGGCAGCGCATGACGACGGCCTCGAGCGCTTCGCTCACGTCGGGCCGGTGCGCGCGCAGACTCTCCGGGGCGTCGGCGGCGATGGCCGCGAGCAGCCCGCTCCCGGTCTCGGCCTTGAACGGAAGGGCTCCGGTGAGCAGCTCGTAGAGGATGACGCCGAGGCCCCAGACGTCGGCACGGTAGTCGACGTTCTTCGTGCTGCGGACCTGCTCGGGCGACATGTACGCCGGAGAACCGAACACCGAGGTCGTCTGCGTGAGGGCGGCGTGCCTCGGACCGACCTCGCGATCGATCGCCTTCGAGATGCCGAAGTCGAGCACCTTGACGAGGGGGGCGCCGTCGAGCCGCTGCGTGAGGAACAGGTTCGCGGGCTTCAGGTCGCGGTGCACGATGCCGAGCGCGTGCGCCTCGGCGATCCCCTCACAGGCCTGCAGGACATACTCGACCGCGTCGGCGACCGGCAGGTGGCCGATCAGGTCGAGCACCCTCCCGAGATCGCGCCCCTCGAGGAAATCCATCAAGAGGTACGGCGCGCCGTTCTCGAGCTCGCCGAAGTCCGCCACGCGCGCGATGTGCTCGCTCTTGATGCGCGCGGCGGCCTGGGCCTCTCGCCTGAAGCGGGCGATCGTCTCGGGGTCCGTCGCGCCCGAGGGGAGCAGGCACTTCATCGCGTAGGTCTCGCCGAAGCCCGTGTGGGTCACGGCCAGGACGACGCCCATCCCGCCGACGCCGAGGACGTCGTCTACGCGGTACTTTCCGGCGACCACCTCGCCGACGCGCGGGATTCCTTCTGGCGTGCGAGCGCCGATCGGGACCTTCTGGCTTCGCTCGCGCTCGGGCGGGGCAGGGGCCTGCGCCCCCGCGAACCACGTCTGCGAGGCGAGCCGCGTATCTCCCACATCGCCTTGCGTGTCGGACAATCGGTTCCGCTTCACGTCCACCGTCCCGAGACGAGCGTTCGCAAGAACGAGGCCGAAAACCGTGGCACAAGAAAACTGCAGTTCTACGGTATTTCGCGCGCAGACTTGGATCGTGGCGGCGGGAGCGGCTGGATCACAGACGCGCCACCCATGTTGCGTGGTTCGCCACATGAGCGGTCCTTCGAGATCGTGCCGACGCCGAACCCTCGCGCTCCACGCGCGGCGACCGCGCGGGAACGACGCGGGCCCGGCCTCGACCTCAACCGTCGTGGCGCACGTACTCGAAGTCGACCGGGCGGCCCTTGATGCCGTGCTTGGGCGGGCTGATCCAGTTCGCCATCTGCTTGGGGTCGTAGATCGGCTTGGTCATCAGGCTCGCGACGAAGGCGCGGTCGTCGGCGCTCGGCAGCCACGCCCCCTTCTTCGCCTCGAACTCCTCGCGCGGGATGATGTTGCCCGCCGGGTCGGCGCACACGTCCGCGTAGATGCCGATCTGGCGGTGGAAGCGCCGGCTGGGCAGCGTGAGCGTGAAGTCGATGCCGTGCTCGGCGATGGCGCGGTTCCACTTGTCGACGCCGCGCTGGCAGTCGTCGACGTAACCGTCGCGCAGCACCTCGTTCATCGCGTTGCGGAGCGGCACCTCTTCTTTGACGAGCTTGCCGTCCTTGACGACGTCGAACGTGTACGAGCCCTCGAGCGCCTTGTGGTCCTCGTACTGGTCTTCTTTGGCGCGGCCCTTGAGGCCCGTCGCAAAGAAGCTCGCCGCGTTCGACGAGATCTCGCCGCCGAACAGGTCGAGGCTGAGCGAGTACCAGAGGTTGAGCGCGCGCTGGATGGTGGGCAGGTCGATCACGCCCAGCTTGCGCACGTCCTCGGGGGCGGTCTTGCCCGTCTCCTTCATCTTCTCGGCGGTGCGCGACACGATGCGGAGCACGCCCGTCTCGCCGACGAACATGTGATGCGCCTCTTCGGTCAGCATGAACTTGGTCGTGCGCGCGAGCGGATCGAACGCGCTCTCGCTGAGCGCGAGCAGCTGGAACTTGCCGTCACGGTCGGTGAAGAACGTGAACATGAAGAAGCTGAGCCAGTCGGTGCACGGCTCGTTGAACGCGCCGAGGATGCGCGGCTTGTTCGGGTCGCCCGAGCGGCGCTCGAGCAGGGCCTCGGCCTCCTCGCGGCCGTCGCGGCCGAAGTACGAGTGCAGCAGGTAGACCATCGCCC
>JAGQJA010000236.1 GCA_020430845.1 Myxococcales bacterium | reverse complement strand
CTGCGGCGAAGGCGTGAGACTCACCGCCTCGAGGTGATCTCGATGACCTCTTGGGTGCTCGCCTCGCGGCGCGTCGCGGCGAGCTGCCGGCGCAGGGTCGTGCCCCGCTCGTCCAGCCATTTCTCTGCGGATTGGGTCGCGACGAGCCGCGCGGCGTGCTCGGTCGCGAGGGCGTCGAGCAAGAGGTCGTACAGCGTGATGTACAGGTACTCGCGCGCCGCGACGTTCGCGAACGTGCGCGGGCTCACGTAGCGGGCCGGAGGGGCGGCTGCAGACCTGTTTGTCCGGAACGGGAGCAGTCGCGTCGAACCTGGCTCGACGACGCCCACGCCGCGGAAGCGACAAGAAACGATGTCGACGCTCGCGAGGCGATCACGAACGAAAGTGGTCAAGATGTCCTCGACGAGACGCAAGAGGAGGCCGGCGATACCGCTCGTGCCCGCCGGCGCGCCGTACTGTCGGTCGACTGTCATCGCGCCTCGAGTCAAGAGCGCGCCGGCTCTCTTTCCGACACACAGGGTCGGCCCCGGTCCGACCTCGGCGCGTTTGACCCGGGCGAGCGCCACGACCCGCGCGTTGTAAGCGCCGCAGAGCCCGAGCTCCCCGCCCAAGACGACGAGCCCCGCCCCGCTGTCGCCCGCGGGCAGCGACGCGCCGCTGCCCGCGAAGATGCGTTCGACGCCCTCACGGTACTCTCGCGCAGGCTCCACGGACGCGCGCAGCTCCCTGAAGTGGTGCGCCGACAAGCTCTTCATCGCACCGATCGCTTCGTTGAGCGTGTCGAGCGATTGTGCGCGGCGCCTGAGCTCGATCTCGCGTTTCACGGCCCGCCCCTGGCGTCCTCGAGCAGCGTGCGCAAACGGTCCTTCCAGTCGTCGGGGACCTCGCCACCGGCGTCGAGGGCATCCATCACGTCGCCGCTCGCGCCTCGAGCGCGCTCTATCAGGGCCTTCAGCCGACGTGGCGCCCCTTCGATCGGGCCGTCGTCGAGCCAGCCCTCGGAGACCGCGGTGAGCGACACGATCTGCTCCGCGACCGAACGAGCTTCGAACCGCGGCTGACGAAGCAGCTCGCGCAACAGCCGCCCACGCTCCACGGCCTTCTGCGTGGCCGGGTCAACGTCGAGACCCACACGGGTCAGCGCTTCGAGCGCCTCGAAACGGGACATGGTGATGCGGAGGTTCTTGGCGGCGCGGCGCATGGCCGGCAGCTGAGCCTCCCCACCGACACGAGAGACGCTGCGGCCGATGTCGACGGCGGGACGCTGGTTGCGCTCGAACCTCCCAGCGTCGAGAAAGATCTGCCCGTCGGTGATCGAGATGAGGTTGGTCGGAATGTACGCGGAGATGTCTCCGTCGGTGGTCTCGACGATGGGCAGCGCCGTCACGGATCCTCCGCCGGCCGCGTCGCCGTGCGCGGTCGCGCGCTCGAGAAGGTGCGCGTGGATGTAGAAGATGTCTCCGGGAAATGCCTCGCGCCCCGGCGGCCTGTCGAGCAGCAGCGCGAGCTCGCGGTACGCGTCCGCGTGCTTGGTCAGGTCGTCGTAGACGACGAGCGCGTGCCGCCCCTTGCTGCGGAAGTACTCCGCTGCGGTCGCTCCGGCGTAGGGCGCCAGATATTGCAGTCCCGGCGGACACGCGGCGTCGGCCGCGATGATGACCGTGCCCGCGAGCGCCCCGACCTTCTCGAGCGTCTCGCGCACACCGAGCACGCGCGACATCGGCTGCCCGATCATCACGTAGACGCACGCGACGTCGCCTCCGCGCTGCGCCGCGACCGCGTCGAGCGCGAGGGCGCTCTTGCCTACGTTGCGGTCTCCGACGATGAGCTGCCTCTGCCCACGGCCGATGGGAATCGCGCTGTCGACGACCATGACGCCCGTGAAGAGCGGACGCTCGACCGGTGCCCGCACGATGAGCTCCGGCGCCTCGCAGAACACCGAACGGCGCTCGCCCCGGGGCGCTTCACGACTGTCGAGCGGTCGACCCAACGGGTCGAGCACACGCCCGAGCATCTCGTCGCCGACCGTGAGCGAGGGTAGCTCTCCCGTGCTCGTCACGCCGTCACCGGCTCGAATCCCACCCGCGTCGACGAGCAGCACGACACCCGTCTGGTCACTCGTGAGCTCGTGGGCCATGCCGATCGCTCCCGAGTCGAATCGGACGAGCTCTTCGGACCCGACGTCGGTGAGCCCCACGACGTGGGCCACGCCGTCGCCCACCTTCGCCACCGCGCCACGCTGCGTGAACGCGCGCCGGAGGTCGAGCGGTGGGAGACGGGCGAGGGCGCGTCGAACCGCTTGCTCAGCCATCGGCGCCCTCGGGCGAGCGAACCTGCGCGGCGGCTGCGGTCACCGCCCGAGCGGCCTCGCGTGCGAGGGACGCCGCGGACGCCTCGACCTGCCCGTCGCGTGTGGTGATCCGGACGCCGGCGCCGAGCTCGTCGACCACGCGCTCTTCGAACGGCCCTCCGAGCGCGGCCTCGAGCATCGACCGCGACGCGTCACCGAGCGGGTGCGCGCACTCGACGACGGCACCGGTGCGGCCACCTGCGTTCAGCCGGCCGATCTCCGCGCACGCCGCCCGCGCGAGCGCGGCGTCGAGCGGCTCCGCCTCGAGCGTGGCGAGGAGGTGAGAGACGGAGTCACCGGCGACCCGCCCGACGGCGTCGGCGAGCGAAGCCAACTGCGCCTCGCGTACGCTCGCGAGCTCGGCCTCGAGCGCGCTGCGCCCCGCCTGTTGCGCGAGCCGGGCCTCTTCGCGGATGCGCGCTGCCTCGGCCTCTGCCCGCGCGAGGATCTGGGTCTTCTGAGCCTCGGCTTCTTTCGCCGCGGCCTCTCGCGCGCCACGCGCCTCTCGGGAGAGGACCTCGGCCTCGGCCTTCAGCCGCTCCAGTGCCTCCTCCTCGCTCGCGCGCCGCGCACGTTCGGCCTCGAGAGCGCGCCGAACCGGCTTGAAGACGAACCACCCGAGCGCGCCCGCGAGCAACAAGAAGTTCACCGCTTCGAAGACGAAGTTGGTGACGGCGGGGGACACGACGCTCACTTCCCGCCGACGAAGGGGTTGGCGAACAGCAGCACGAGCGCGATGAC
>JAGQJA010000235.1:4388-16108 GCA_020430845.1 Myxococcales bacterium | reverse complement strand
CTGCTCCAGGTGATGGACCACGGCAAGCTCACCGACAACAACGGCAAGGCCACCGACTTCCGCCACGTCATCCTGCTGATGACCAGCAACGTCGGCGCCCGCGATCTCGCCAAGCGCGCCGTCGGCTTCGGGGACGCCCGGCGCAGCGGCGACGCAGAACGTGAGTACAAGCTCATGTTCAGCCCCGAGTTCCGCAACCGCCTCGACGCGCGCATCGCCTTCGACGCGCTCACGCCCGAGGTCATGGGGCACATCGTCGACAAGTTCATGCTCGAGCTCTCCTCGCAGCTGCTCGAGAAGAAGGTCGACATCGAGCTCACGCCGGAGGCGCGCGAGTACCTCTCGGTCGAGGGCTACGACGCCGACTACGGCGCGCGTCCGCTCGCGCGCGTGGTGCAAGAGCAGGTCAAGACGCCCCTCGGCGAGGAGCTGCTCTTCGGCGCCCTCGAGAAGGGCGGCACCGTCAAGGTCGTGGTCGAAGAGGTCGACGTCACGGGCGACGACGGCGAGACCACCAAGAAGAAGAAGCTCGCGTTCCAGTGCAAGGCGGCCCCGCCCGCGCCCGCCGACGCCGACGACGCGAAGGCGAAGGCCGACGACGCGAAGCCGGCGTCCGACGACGCGCCGCCTTCCAAGCGCCGCAAGCCCAAGAGCACCGACAACTGACGTGGCCGCGCTCGAACGGATCGCCGCGCTCCTCGCGACGGCCCTCGCCGCGTGCGCCGCGACGGGGCCCGCGCCTGCGCCTCGGTCGGCGCCCCCTCCCCACCCTCCGCCGGCGAGCGCCGAGAACGTGAGCGCCGAGGTGGAGATGGCCGACACGCCGTTCACCGCGGAGCAGATCCGCGCCGCCACCAAGGCCGGCCGGACCTACCGCTTCGAGGTCGAGGCGCCGGGCAAGCCCGCGCGGGTTCGCGAGCTCACGTTCGTCACCGTCGACGCCGAGGGCGCGGAGGTGCGCGCGACGTCCGGGGACGCCGAGCCGTCGTCACAGCGCGTCTCTTGGGAGTCGCTGCGGCAGCACGCGGCGTTCCCCAAGGCGCGCGTGACGACCCACGACGAGGAGATCACCGTGCCCGCGGGCACGTTCGCCTGCGTGGTGTACGTGGTGCGCGACGGCGACAAGACCTCGACGTTCTACTTTGCCAAGTCGCTTCCGGGCGCGCCGGTGCTCTTCTTCTCGGAGGTGGGCGGCGTGCGCACCGAGACGAGCACGCTGGTCGAGCACCGCGCCGAGTAGAACGCGCTGCGCCGGGGTATCCGGGCGGGCCCGACGTGTTACACCGTGAGGGTGCCCTCTCCACCTCCGCCGCTGCACGTTCCTCGATCGGTCGGTCACGCGGCGCTCGCCGAGCTCGACCGGGTCCCCTGGGGGCGCCTCGCCCACGCGTACGGCGTCGGTCGCTCGGGCGAAGGGCTCCACCACGACGTCGCCGCGACGCTCCGCGGACTGGGCGACGACGATCCCGAGATGTTCGAGGACGCCGCGAACACGGTCTTCAGCAACCTGTGTCACCAGGGGACCATCTACGAAGCGACGCCGTTCGCGGTGCCGTTCCTCGCGGCGTTCGCGGCGGGCGTCGACCTGGCGGACGAGCAGGTGGCGAGCTTCGTCGCGATGTTCGTCCTGATCGGCGTGGCAGCCACCTACGACGCGCCCGACGGCAGCCACTCGGGCTCGTTCGGCCCGGGCGTGGGCGCAGCCGTCCTCGCCGCGTTTCGCGAGAGCGAGGCGCACCTCTCGGCGATGGGCGTACGCAACCCCGGCCTCGCGCCCGTCGCCCGCGCGGTGAGCGCCGTCGCGGCGCACGAGCCTCCGGACGCGGACGCGGTGCGCACGCTGCAATCGCTGCTCCCATGAGGCGCGTCGGCGCACGCCCGAGGAGCGACGCGAGCGGTCAGCGAGGCAGGACGATCTTGGGCTTCTTGGGGTGGCGCTTGTAGAGGAGCGCCGTGCGCCCCAGCACCTGCGCGAGCGAGGCCTCGGCGCGCGCCGCCAGATCCGCCGCGGCTTCCCGGCGATCGACGGGCGCCTCGCCCAAGACGCGCACCTTGATGAGCTCGTGCGTCAGGAGCGCCGCGCACGTCGCCTTCACGACGCCGTCGGTCACGCCCTCCTTGCCGATCTGTACGACCGGGTCGAGCGCGTGCCCGAGCCCCCGCAGGTACCGCGCGGCGGTGCCGGAGAGGGCGGGAGGCGGCGCGGGCTTGTTCTCGGCGGCGGTGCTCATGATCCGCGGCGCGAATACGCGAGCGGACCGCGCGGTGCAAGGCGGGCGCTTGACACTGAACGTTTGTACCGTACCCTGTGCGCGATGCGCCGTCTCCCCGTGGCGAACCCGCCGAGCCGCTTCGACGACACCGTCCTCACCTACGAGGACGGCGAGGCGCCCGGCGCGTCGCTCGTGGTGCTCGAGGACGCGACGAAGGCCATCCTCGCCAAGAACGACAGCCCCGATGTGGGCTTTCGCTGGAGCGTCAACCCGTACCGCGGCTGCTACCACGGCTGCGCCTACTGCTACGCGCGCCCCACGCACGAGTACCTGGGCCTCGGCGCGGGCACGGATTTCGACCGCAAGATCGTCGTCAAGCCACGCGCGCCCGAGCTGCTGCGCGACGCGTTCGACAAGAAGACGTGGCGAGGCGAGCTCGTCGCATTCAGCGGCGTCACCGACTGCTATCAGCCGCTCGAGGCGTCGCTCCGCCTCACGCGCGGGTGCCTCGAGGTGTGCGCCGAGTACAAGAACCCCGTCGCGGTCATCACCAAGAGCCCCGTCATCGAGCGCGACATCGATCTGCTCGTCGAGCTGTCGCGCGTCGCGAGCGTGCGCGTCAGCGTGAGCATCCCGTTCTGGGACGAGGCGACGGCGCGCGCGATCGAGCCGTGGGTCACGACGCCCGCGAGGCGCATGCGCATCGTCGAGCGGCTCGCGCAGGCCGGCGTGCCGGTGGGTGTCGGCGTGTCGCCGGTGGTGCCGGGGCTCAACGACGAGGACATCGCGCGCGTGCTCACGGCCGCCAAAGATGCAGGCGCGTCGCACGCCTTCTTCGTGCTCCTGCGTTTGCCCGGGGCCGTCGCGCCCGTGTTCGAGCAACGGCTACGCGCCGCCCTCCCCCTGCGCGCCGAGCGCGTCCTGCGGCGCATCAAGGAGACGCGCGGCGGTCGCATGTATGATGCACGTTTCTCCGTGCGCGGCCGCGGCGAAGGTCCGTACGCGCAGGCCATCGACCGGCTCTTCACCACGCAGGCGACCAAGCTCGGGCTCGTGCCGGGCGAGTCGTGGCCCGCGGCCGACACCTTTCGCCGACCGGCGCGCGAGCCCGAGCCCGTGGGGGGACAGCTGGGCTTTCGCTTCTGAGCGCGGCGCGCGGCGCGCGTGCTAGCGTGCGCCGCGCCGATGAGCCCCTTCTGTGCGTCGCGCCGCCACTCTGGAGCGGTCCTCCTCGCGTTCGTGCTGGCGCTCTCGTGCGCGCCCACGCTCCCCGCGCCGCAGGCGGCCGACGCCGAGCGCCCGGCCGCGCCCGCCACCCCGACGGAGCACCCGGAGCACGTCGCGAGCTACACGATGCGCGCCAAGCTCGACCCCGCGCTCCACACGGTGCACGGCGAGGGCACGCTCACGTGGAAGAACGTGAGCCACTCGCCCGTCCGCGAGCTGTGGTTCCACCTCTACCTCAACGCCTTCAAGAACCAGTCGTCGAACTTCATGCGCGCGCCCATCGGCGGCTTTCGCGGGGCGATCGTGCCCACCGACTGGGGCACGATCGACGTCAAGAAGCTCTCGTGGACCGACGGCGCCACGACGCACGAGCTGTGGGACGCGGTCGAGCTGTCGCGCCCCGACGATCCCGACGAGACCGACGCGCGCGTTCCGCTGCCTCGTGAGATCGCTCCCGGCGAGACGGTCACCTTTGCGATGGTGTGGGACGACAAGCTCCCGCAGGTCGTCGAGCGCACGGGCTACGACGGATCGTTCCACATGGTGGGCCAGTGGTTCCCCAAGATCGCCAAGATCGAGGACGACGGGCGCTTCGCCCACTTCCCGTTCCACCACCTGGGCGAGTTCTACGCCGACTTCGGCGCGTACGACGTGACGCTCGACGTGCCCGAGTCGTTCACGCTCGGGGCCACCGGTCCGGCGACCGAGTCCAAGGTCGAGGGCGGCCGTCGCGTCGAGCGGCACGTGCAGGCCGACGTGCACGACTTCGCGTGGACGGCGTGGGACGGCTTCCAGAAGCGCACGGAGACGATCGCGGGCGTGACCGTCACGGCGCTCTACCCTCCCGGCTACGACGACCTGGCCGAGCGCGAGCTGGCGACCATGCGCTTCGCCCTGCCCCACTACGGCGAGCGCTACGGCGCGTACCCGTACACGGTGCTCACGCTCGTGCACCCGCCCGCCACCGTGCCCGAGGCCGGCGGCATGGAGTACCCCACGCTCATCACCACGGGCAGCCCGTCGTGGACGCCGCGCGGCCTGCTCACGCCCGAGCTCGTGACCATCCACGAGTTCGGCCACCAGTACTTCTACGGCCTCTTCGCGTCCGACGAGGTCACGTGGCCGTTCCTCGACGAGGGCCTCAACAGCTACGCCGAGGCCGAGGCGATGGCCAAGTGGCGCGGCGCGGGCTCGCTCATGCGGATGTTCGACATCGAGCTGGGCGACGCCGAGGGCCACGCGTTCCGCGGCAACATGTTCTCGAAGGACGAGAAGGTGGCGCAGCCCGCCTACGCGTTCACCACCGGCACGCACTACGGCGCGCTCGTCTACGGGCGCACGTCGACCATCCTCGAGACGATGCGCCGCGTGCACGGCGACGACGCCATGCGCCGCGCTCTGGGCACGTACGCCAAGCGCGCGCGCTTTCGCCACCCGAGACCCGACGATCTGCTCGGCGCCATCAAGGACGAGCTCGGCGAGCGCGCCGCCGAGACGCTGCGCGTCGCGCTCATGGAGAAGGGGTGGGTCGACTACGCCGTCACGAGCGTCGCGTCCGCGCCCGTCCGCCCGCCCGCCGGCCTCTTCGATCGCGGCGGCAAGCGCGAGACCGTGCCCGCAGACTCGGGCGCCAAGGGCACATTCGAGGGGTGGGTGCTCGTCACGCGACGCGGCACGCTCAGCTTTCCCGTCGAGGTCGAGCTCGTCTTCGCCGACGGCTCACGCAAGCGCGAGGCGTGGGACGGCATCGCCGAGTCCGTGCGCCTGCCCTTCCACGGCACCTCGCCGCTCCGCGCGGTGCTCGTCGACCCCGACGCGCGCATCTTGCTCGACGAGGACCGTACCAACGACTTCGCCACCGCGCCCAAGGCCTCGCGCGCCGGCGCCGGGCGCGTGCTCGAGCGCGCGACGTACTGGGCGGGCCTGGCGCTCGGAGCGATCGCGCCATGACCGACGATCTCGAGCTGCGCGATCTCGACCGCATGAGGGCGCGCGGCGCCGTGCGCGCGGTGCTCGTCGTGTACCTCGCCGAGCTCGCGTGGTCTCTCCTCGCCGCCTGGCCCATCCGCGTGCACGCGAGCCGTTCGTTCGGCGCGCACCCCGACGGCGACGCGGTGCTCTTCGCGCCCGGCGCGCGCGCCTTGCTCGAGTGGGTGGGCGACGACAGCGGCGGCGTGCTGGTGAGCGCCCTGCCCGTCACCGTCGCGACGCTCCTGGTGGGCGCGCTCGTCATGCAGCTCCCGCTCGGCGCGCTCCTGCTCCGGCTGACCCACACGCGCGGCGGCATCCCGCCTCGCGCCGGCGAGGGCGCGGCGTTCGCGCGGCGCGCCTTCATGCCGCTCGTCGCCATCGCGCTCTCGTCGCTCGTGCTCGAGGGCGCCATCCTCGGCGGCGGCGTCGCGGCCGCGGGCGCGCTCTACGACCGCTTGGCTCCGCGCGGTGACGCGCGCGCCGTCGTCTACGCGATGACGGCGGTCGTCCCGTTCTTGCTGCTCGTCGCGGCCGTCGGCGTCACGGCCGATCTCGCGCGCGCCGCGGTCGTGGTGCGCGAGCGCGAGAACCTGGGCAACGCGAGCGCCCTCCGCACGGCCCTGCGCGCGCTCCGTCACGCCTTCTCGGGCATGCGGCGGGCGTGGGCGCTCGCGATCGGCGCGTGGGCCTCGCGCTGGGCCGCGGGGCTCGCGCTCGTGGTCTGCGGCGCGGTCGCCGCGGCCTACCTCGGCGGCAAGGCCGGCGCCGCCCTCGTCGCCCTTTGGGTCGCGCACCAGATCGTGCTGCTCGGGCGCACGGCGCTGCGCGCGTCGTGGCTCGCCCGCGCGGCGCGCATCGTCGCCCCTTGAGCGCTCACCCGCGGCCGCGCACGAGGCGCACGAAGCGCACGCCGCCCTCGCCGAGCCTGTCCTCGACGACCTCGAACCCGCGCGCCTCGAGCGCCTCGCGCGTCGACACGCCCTCGTCGAGCACGAAGAACGCGTCGGCCTCGTGCCGCCCCGGGATCTCCGTCAGCCACACCTGGTCGGCGATCGCCGTCGCTTCGCGGAACAAACGCGCGCCCCCGATCACGAAGGGGGACGGGTCGAGCTCTCGCGCCCGCGCGACCGCCTCGGCGAGCGTCGGCGCGACGAGGACCCCCGCCGGGGGCGTGAAGCGAGACGACACGACGACGTTGGCGCGGCCCTCGAGCGGCTGACCGACCTCCTCCCACGTGCGCCGACCCATGATCACGGCGTGGCCCCGCGTCTCGCGCTCGAAGTGAGCGCGGTCCTCGGGGTGGTCCCACGGCAGGCCACCGCGCAGGCCGATCGCACCGGCCTCGTCGGTCGCGACGATGATCGACAACGTCACGTGGACCCGAGCGCGCTCGGCCTCACTTGGAGAGCGACTTGTACGCGGCCTCGTACTGCCGCGCCGCGCGATCCCACGCGAGGTCGAGGCGCATCACGCGCCGGCGCAGCGAAGGCCACCGCGCATCTTGGTAGGCCGCGATCGCCCGCTGCGTCGCGCCGAGGAGCGCGGCGCCCGTGGGCTCGTCGAAGAGAAAGCCCGTGCCCGTCTCGAGCTTGGCGTCGCAGTCGACGATGGTGTCGACGAGGCCACCGACCGCGTGCGCGACCGGCAACGCGCCGTAGCGCTGCGCGTACATCTGCACGAGGCCGCACGGCTCGAACCGGCTCGGGACGAGCAAGATGTCGGCGCCGGCGAAGATGCGGTGCACGAGCGCCTCGGCGGCGTCCTCACAGAGCACCGCGCGCCCGTGCGACTTCTCGACCGCGCCGCGCACCGCCGCGACGAGCCCCGGCTCGCCGCCGCCCGCGACGACGACCTGCGCCTCGCTCCCGCGGAGGATCTTGGGGATGCACTCCGCGACCAGGTCGACGCCCTTCTGCTCGACCATGCGGCCGACGTACGCGACGACCGGGCCGCCGGTGTCGGTCGGGAGCCCGAGCTCGCGCTGGAGCGCGTCTTTGCACCGCGCCTTGCCGCTCGCGTCCTCGGCGTCGTAGCGCGTGGCGATGACGGAGTCGGTCGCGGGGTTCCACACGCCGTAGTCGACACCGTTGAGGATGCCGAGCACGCGCGGCTTGGACGCGAGCACGCCGTGCAGCTTGGCACCGCCCGACTCGGTCTGGATCTCCTTGGCGTACGTGGCGCTCACCGTCGTCACGAGGCCGGCCGAGCGGATGCCCTGCTTGAGGACGTTGATGCCGCCGTAGAACTCGATGCCGTCGAGGGTGAAGTCCTTGGCGGTGAGGCCGATCTCGCCGAGCGCCGCCTTGGGAAAGACGCCCTGGTGCGCGATGTTGTGGATCGTGAGGACCGTGCGGGGCCCGGCCGGCAGGTGCTCCTCGGCGTAGCGACAGGCGAGCGCGCTCGTCCAGTCGTTGGCGTGCAGGACGTCGTACGGGGCGCCGCCCTCGGCGCGCAGCTTGGCGAGCTCGACCACCGCGCGGCTGAAGACCGCGAAGCGGAGCGCGTTGTCGGGGTAGTCCTCGCCGCGCTCGCCGTACACGCCCGCGCGGTCGAAGAGCCCGGGGACGTCGATGAGCGCGAGGTCGACCTGCGACGGCAGGCGCACGTCGAAGACCGTGGCCTCGTAGCGCTTTCCGCCGAGATCGAACGCGAGCGGCGTGAGGCGACGCGCGAGCATGAGGCCCGCTTCTTCGAAGCCGGGGTAGCGGGGGGCGACGACGGTGACCTTGTGACCCAGCGACTTGAGCGCCTTGGGGAGCGCCGCGGCCACGTCCGCGAGACCACCGACCTTGACGTACGGGGCGACCTCGCTCGAAACGAAGAGTATATCCACGACGCGTACTTACCACGTCTGCCCACCGCTTGGATCCTGCCCGTGACCCGCCTCCGCCATGTGACCGATCGCGGCTTTCTGCGCCCTGACGACACCCCCGAGGGCTCTGTTGTCAGCGCGTTCCGCGTGCCGCCCGAGATGGCGGGCCGGCGCCTCGACGTCTTCTTGCAGGGCGAGCTGCGCCGCACGAGCCGCACCCGTGCGCAGTTCATCGTCCGCGCGAGCGCCTACGACGAGCGCGGAAAGCGCCTGCGGCCCAACTACCGCGTCAAGTCGGGTGAGCTCGTGCTGCTGTGGCGCGCGCCGTGGGACGAGGAGCCCGTGCCCACCGAGATCCCGGTCGTGTACGAGGACGAGCACCTGCTCGCCATCGACAAGCCCGCGCTCTTGCCGGTGCACCCGACCGCCCGCTACCACCGCAACACGGTCATCCGTCTGCTCAAGGACGCGCGCCCGGGCGCGTTCCTCTCGCTCGGTCACCGCATCGACCGCGAGACGAGCGGCGTCTTGCTGCTCGCCAAGTCGCCGGAGTGTGACCGCTCGCTGAAGATGCAGCTCGAGGCGCGCGAGGGGGTCGACAAGGGCTACCTCGCGATCGCCTGGGGCGAGCCCGACCCGGCGCGCGCGGACGCGCAGTCCGGCGTGGCCACCCCGTGCGTGACCGACGACGGGCGCGAGGGCTTTCGGTA
The DNA here is from genome assembly GCA_020430845.1 of Myxococcales bacterium. Taxonomy (GTDB): domain Bacteria; phylum Myxococcota_A; class Polyangia; order Polyangiales; family Polyangiaceae; genus Labilithrix. The sequence continues at coordinate 7,175 of JAGQJA010000235.1, read as the reverse complement.
CGCGCGGTCGCTCGAGCTCGACCCCGAGCACGGCACGGGCGTCAAGATGCGCCTCGGCCGCTCGGAGCGCGCGCTCGCGGCGGCCACGCGCTTCACGGTGCTCGAGCGCCGAACGCGAGATTCACGTGCATATACACTCATCCGCTGCGACCTCGAGACCGGGCGTCAGCACCAGATCCGGATCCACCTGGCGAGCCTCGGCGCCCCCATCGTGGGCGACAAGCTCTACGGACCGGACGAGGGCTGCTTCACGCGCGGCGCCGACGGCGAGCTCACCGAGGACGACCTCGAGCTGCTCGAGCTGCCCCGTCACGCGCTGCACGCCGCGCGCATGTCCCTCGCGCACCCGGTCACGGGCGCGCCGCTCGTCGTCGAGGCGTCGCTCCCGCCCGACTTGCAGGCGTTCTGGGACGATCTCGACCGAGTCGACGCGCGCTGACGCGTGCTACGGGCAGTCGCCGGCCGCGCCGGGCGTGCCCTTGTCGGAGCCGGTGGCCCACGTGTTGAACGACAGGCACCACCCCGTCTGTGCGCCGCTCGCCGCGTACGTCATCGTCTTGAGCTGCACCGAGCTGCCGCCCGACTGGCTCCACCAGCCGCCGTAGGGCGCGCGCGCGATCTCGGTCGAGCCGTCGAGGAGCGACACGCCCCCGGTCGCCCCGTTCGCGAGCAGGATGCCGGCGTTCGACGGCAGACCCGCGCCGTACTCGTAGAGCACGGCCGCGGCGGGCACCTTGGCCGTGGTGGCCCCTGTGCGCGAGCGCACGAGCACCTTGTACTCGCCTGGGCCGAGGGTCACCGCCGGCGACGCGGGGATCTTGTGCGTGCGCCCCGCCGCGTCCTTGAGCGTGAGCGCGTTGAGGCTGCGCGCGCTGCTCGCGGTGTTGTGGAGCTCGATCCACTCGCCGTCGGGCTCGGCGCCCGTGGTGTCGTACATGACCTCGCTGATGAGCACCTCGCCCTGCGTCGGGCGCGGCGCAGCCGGCGGTCCGGTGTCGGGAGGTCCGGCGTCGACCGACGCGTCGACCGGGGGCGCCCCCGTGTCCTGCTTGCCGCCGCCGCCGCTGTCGGTGGCCGTCGACGTCGACGCGTCACCTCCGCCCGTCGGTCCGGGGTCCGCGGGCAGCGCACCGCCCTTTCCAGGGTCGAGCGCGGGGATCGTGGGATCGCGGTCCGCCTCTTCGGAGCCGTCGACCACGCTCTGCGCGCACGCCGCGAGGGCGGCGAGGGCGAGCACCGAGAGCACACGAAGCGAGCGGCCGGGCAGAGCGCGGCGGAAGGACCTCATCAGCGGGGACTCTCATGCCGCGAGCACGCCGCGCACGCAACCGCCGGAAGGGGTGACGCGGCACCGGAGCGGAGCGCAACCATCCGTGATTGCTCGTTAAATGACTGAATGCAAATTCACTGCAACAATCGCGTCTCGATTCGCCGCACCGCGTCGTGGCCGAGGGCGGCGGAGCGCCCGCGCGCAGGGCTCGCGGGGTGCGTCAGCGCGTCAGCACGCGATCGAGGCTCGCGGTCTCGACGGCGCGGTCGTAGACGACGCTGAGGCGCACCTTCACGTGATCGTTGAGCTGCACGTTCACGAAGCCGATCTGGTTCACGGTCACGGTGGTCTCGCTCTTCTCGAGCGCGACGAAGCGCGCGAACGCGCGGCCCTTGGGGAGCATCACCGACACGTCGACGTCGATGTCCTTGAAGTTGTTGACGTTGACGAAGCCCGACTGCGTCACCTTGATCTTCAGGTTCTGCCGCGAGCCGACGTCTTGCAGCATCACGGCCCCGTCCTCGACGCCGTCCTGCACGGACACGTCGGCGGCCTCGGCCCAGCTCCGTGCGAACGCGGCGAGCTGGTCTGCGGGGAGCGCGGCGATGTGCGCGGCGGCGCGGCTCGCGAGGTTGTCGCCTTGGTCGTCCTCGGCGGTCGCGATGACCGACTCGCGCACGAGCTGCGTGAGGGCGGGGCGCGCCTGCTCGCCCCCGCGCGCCGCGATCGCGCTCAGCCTCTCGGCGAGCTTGCGGGCCGCCGAGCGGAGGGTCCGACGCATGATCGAGCGCGGCGTCCCCGCCGGGTCGAGCAACGCCCAGCGCGGCCCGAGTCGGGAGAGCACGGGATCGGCCTCGAGGTGCTCGCCCCTCTTCCACTTGTCTCGCAGCGCGCGCGCGTCGTGCACGGCGATGCGCCCGGCGAAGCCCATGCGCACGCCGATCATCAGACGGCTGCCCTCGAGCACCAGATCGCCGCCGGCCTGGCCTTCGGGGCAGATGCCGATCGAGGCGAAGACGTGGTTGGGGTAGCCGTCGAGGTCCTCGTGCAGATCGGCGAGCAGCTCCACCGCGTACTCGAGCTGGCGCTTGAGCATCGCGACGTCGCGCTTGGAGGAGATCTGATAGTTGGTGACCCAGTTGCCGCCGTCCTCGCTGAAGCAGCTGCCGTCGCGCACCGAGATCTTCCCCGCGTACGCGGGCAGCGCCGCCTTCACCGTGGCGGGGCGGCTCTCGGCGGCGCGCGTGAGCATCGGGCCGACCAGCTTCGTGAGGCAACGCGCCCGCGCGCTCGTCTCTGACTCGCCCGACCGCGGGGCCTCGGCGTAGCAAGCGGCGTCGGCGTCGGTCCACGCGAAGTCACCCGACGCGGCCTCGTCCTCGTCGGCTGGGGCCGCGCAGCCGGGCGCCGCAACCAGCGCGGTGAGCGTCGCGGCCAGGCCCAGCGCACGTGCGGCGTGATCGAACATGCCTACACGTAGGTGCAAGTACGATTCCACCCCGAGCCCCGTCGAACAC
>JAGQJA010000235.1:3677-4170 GCA_020430845.1 Myxococcales bacterium | reverse complement strand
GCATCTACGTGTACTCTGCACCTACGTCGCGGGGTCGTTTTTCCTTGCGCCGAACGTCCGGCGGCCGCGACCCTCGACCCATGCTGAAGCTCGACGAGTTCGAGAGCCGCTTCCGCTCGGCGGACAAGGCTCGCTACGCGTACACGGAGGTGTCGATCCAGCGGGTCGTGGTGTTCACCGATTTGGCCGAGGAGCCCTCGCGCCGGTTCGCCGGCGACGTGAAGACGATGCTGAGCACGCTCGACGCCGACGTCGCGTGGACGGTCGTGAACGGGACGGAGTTCCGCCAGATCGACGAGCTGCTCGCGCACGTCGAGCGCCTGCAGCCCGACCTCATCTGCACGTACCGGAACCTCCACGGACGCGCGCGGCGCTTCGCGTTCAGCCTCGGCGGCCACGTCGACGTGCTCACCCAGGCGACGACGACGCCCGTGCTGCTCCTGCCCGATCCGACGGACGACGATCGCCTGCCCGAGCGCTGCCAGAAGACCGA
>JAGQJA010000235.1:2842-3488 GCA_020430845.1 Myxococcales bacterium | reverse complement strand
CGCGAGCAGCTCCTCAAGGAGCCCACCGACTACATCCGATCGTGCGCGCGCGCCCTGGCCGAGCGCGCCGTCCCGCTCGTCGTGCACGAAGAGGTGACGATGGGTCACCACGTGGCCGAGTGCAAACGCCTGGTGACCGAGCACGAGATCGACCTCATCGTCATGAACACCAAGGACGAGGACCAGCTCGCGATGCACGGCCTCGCCTACCCGCTCGCCGTCGAGCTCCGCGACCTGCCGCTGGTGCTGCTGTGACCGGACACCACCCGCCTCACCCGAGCGCGGGCGTGACGGCGCTCTTCGCCGTGCTGCTCGTCTTGATGATCCTCGCGCTCGCGCTCGAGGAGAAGATCCACGCCAAGAAGTCCGTCATCACCGCGACGACGGCGCTCATCGCGCTGTTTCTGGGCGACGCGCTCGGCCTCCTGCCCATCGGCCCGGTGATCAACGTCTTCGACGAGAAGATCGCGCTGCCCGTCTACATCCCGTCGATCGACTGGGGCGTCATCGCCATCATCTTCGGCGCGAGCCTCTTCGTCGACGTCACGAGCAAGAGCGGGCTCTTCAGCTACATCGCCATCAAGCTCACCAAGATGTCCGCCGGCGACCCGTTTCGCCTGCTCTTCTTCTACGGCCTGCTCACGGT
>JAGQJA010000235.1:590-2763 GCA_020430845.1 Myxococcales bacterium | reverse complement strand
GACAAGCTGCTCGGCTTCTTGCTCATCGAGGGCCTGCTCACCAACGTGGGCGGCATGCTCACGCTCATCAGCTCGGTGCCCAACATCATCGTGGGGCGCGCCGCCGGCATCGCCTTCATGAAGTTCTTCTTCATCGCCGGGCCGTACGTGGCGGTCGCGACGGTGGGCACCATCCTCATGGGCGCGCGCGCGTTCAAGATCACGCGCCTCAAGACGGCCGAAGAGCGCGCCGTGGCCGCGGCGCAGGTCGCCGGCTTCGACGAGATGGACGGCATCGACAGCATGCGTGTCTTCTGGCTCTCGGTCGTGTCGTTCGCCGCGTTCATCGGCGTGCTCGCGGCCACGCCCCTCATCCCGGTCATCCGCGACCTCGACATGGGGTACGTCGCGCTGCTGTTCGCCGGGATCGCCGCGATCCAGTTCAAGCGCACGGTCGACCGCTTCTACGCCGCCCTCGACTGGGACCTCTTGCTCTTCTTCGCGTCGCTCTTCGTCGTGATCGGCGTCATGGAGCACGCGGGGGTGCTCCACGCGATCGGCAAGGGCCTCGGCGCGGTCATCGGCCTCGGGCCTCGCCTCGGCAGCGCGTCGCTCCTCGTCGCCGCGGCGGCCGCGAGCTCCGTCACCGACAACATCCCCCTCGCCGCCGTCGTCGCCAAGATCCTCGCGGGCATGCCCGACAGCGCCACCCCCGGCATGTGGTGGGCGGTCATCTTCGGCGCGAACCTGGGCGGCAACATCACGCCCATCGGCTCGGCGTCGACGGTCGTGGCGGCCACCATCATGCACAAGCAGAAGGTCGGCGTGTCGTTCGGCCGCTTCGTCGCGCTCGCGCTCCCCTACGCCGCGCTGCAGATCGTGCTGGCCGTCGTCTACGTGCTGCTCTTCATCCGCTGACGCTCGGCGACGCGGCCGAGGGTCCGGCGCTCAAAGGCCCCGCGGGACCTTGTCGAGATCGAGCTGATCGAGCGCGACGCGGATGAGCGCGCTGCGGTTGGCCTTGGTGACCCCGCGCGTCTTGAGCTCGTCGACCAGCTCGTCGAGGCGCTCGAGGTCCTTCGTGTACATCGAGATGCAGATCACCTTGTAGTGCGTCGGCTTGGCCTTGTCGGAGGCGCGCCCCGAGCGCGACGACGGCGGCGGCTCCTCGGGGCGGTAAAACGCTCCCGACAGGACGCCCTGCACCTCGTCGCCGTCGAGCACCCTCACCGTGCCCATCCCGCCTGATTCGTCTCGCGCTCCCATCGCATCCTCCTCTTCGAGCTCCCGCGTGGCGGGCGTGTGATCAAGCGTTCGCCGCGCGGAGCTCCTCGACGTCGTCGGTCGCGTCGTCGGGCAGCGCGGCGGCGGCGCGGCCCGTGATGAGTCGATCGACCGCGAGGGCGTAGTCCTCGGCGGCGTGCGAGTCGGGCGCGTAGTCGAAGATGGTCTTGCCCTGCGAGGGCGCCTCTTTGATCTTCGTCGTGGCGCGGATCGGCGTGAAGCACCGGTCACCGAAGTGCTCCTGCAGCGTCGAGAGGGCGTCGCGGCAGATGCGCGCGCGCGAGTCGTAGAACGTGGGGAGCACGCCGTGGATCTGCACCGGGTGGCGGAGCAGCGAGTTGACGTTCTTCACGGTCTTGAGCACCTGCCGCACGCCGACGAGCGAGAGGAAGTCGCACGCGACCGGCACCACGATCCCCTCGGCGAACACGAGGGCGTTCTGGTTGAGGAGCGACAGCGACGGCGAGCAGTCGAGCAGGATGACGTCGTAGTCGGCGGCCGCGGCGGCGAGCCTGTCGCGCAAGACGCGGTCGCGGTTCTGGCGGCCGGCGAGGTAGAGCTCGGCCGCGGCCAGGGTCTCGTTCGACGCGACGAGGTCGAGGTTCTCGCGCACCTTCACCGCGACGTCCTGCGGCTTCAGCCCCATGACGAGCACGTGGTAGAGGGTGCGCTCGGCCTTGACGCCGAGGCTCACGCCCACGTTGCCCTGCGAGTCGGTGTCGACGAGCAGCACGCGCAGCCCGCGCATCGCGAGCCCCGCGGCGATGCTCACGGTCGTGGTGGTCTTGCCCGTCCCGCCCTTGTGATTGAACACGGCGAGGCGACGCGGCGCCGCGAACGGCACGGCCACGCGCGGGGGCGCAGGCGTCGGCGTCGGCGCGGCGCTCGACACGAAGAACGCGGGCGGAGG
>JAGQJA010000235.1:0-438 GCA_020430845.1 Myxococcales bacterium | reverse complement strand
CGCGCGGGCCGGCGCGGGCGCGGGATGCGCGGGCGCGGACGTGTAGAGCGATCCCAGGCGGGCCCCGGTCGACTCGGCGTGGATCTGCGCGCGGCAGCCATCCGAGCACGCGTAGTGGGCCTCACCGCGCACGCGCACGACCTGCGACACGAGCTCGACGACGAACCGCTTGCCGCACGCGTCGCACACGACGCCGCTGGTGGTCTCGCCGCGCAGGCTCTTGCCGTGACACGCCTGCGAGCAGAAAAAGGAGAACGCGCCGTCGCGCTCTTCCATCTGGTAGCGGAAGTGGACCTCGAACGATTGTCCGCAGACCGTGCAGCTCTCCGTCATCCCGGCCATGGCACCCTCTCGATCGTCGCGCGCACGGAGACCGCGCACGCACGAACCAGGTGCCATGGTCGGGAACGTCGGGCCAAGAAACTTGCGTAAGTGATT
>JAGQJA010000001.1 GCA_020430845.1 Myxococcales bacterium | reverse complement strand
GAGAACACCGAGGACATCTACGCGGGCATCGAGTGGGAGGCCAAGAGCCCCGAGGTCCAGAAGGTGCTCGCCTTCATCGAGAAGGAATTCCCCAAGGACTTCAAGAAGATCCGCTTCCCCGGGACGGCGGGCCTGGGCCTCAAGCCCGTCAGCTCCGAGGGCACCGGCCGCCTCGTGCGCTCGGCCATCGAGTACGCGCTCACCAACAAGCGCAAGAGCGTCACGTTCGTCCACAAGGGCAACATCATGAAGTTCACCGAGGGTGCCTTCATGCGCTGGGGCTACGAGCTCGCCGAGAAGGAGTTCGGCGACAAGGTCTACACGTGGCAGCAGTGGGAGCGCACCAAGGAGGCCAAGGGCGAAGAGGCCGCGAACGCCGAACAGAAGGCCGAGCTCGCCAAGGGCAAGGTGCTCATCAAGGACGCGATCGCCGACATCACGCTCCAGCAGGTGCTCACGCGCGCCAAGGAGTTCGACGTCATCGCCACGCTCAACCTCAACGGCGACTACCTCTCCGACGCGCTCGCCGCGCAGGTCGGCGGCATCGGCATCGCGCCCGGTGGCAACATCAACTACGTGACCGGTCACGCCATCTTCGAGGCGACCCACGGCACGGCCCCCAAGTACGCCGACCTCGACAAGGTCAACCCGGGCAGCGTCGTGCTCAGCGGCGAGATGATGCTCCGCCACCTCGGCTGGACCGAGGCCGCCGACCTCATCATCAAGGGCATGGACGGCGCGATCGGAAGCAAGAAGGTGACGTACGACTTCGCGCGCCTCATGGAAGGCGCGACGGAGATCAAGTGCAGCGCCTTCGGTGACAACATCATCGCGCACATGTGATCGGGGCGCGCCGCCGGCATGGGCAACGAAGCGCAGATCGAGTTCTGGAACACGGCCGGCGGTGAGCGCTGGGCCGCGTTCCAGGAGCGCCTCGATCGGTCCATCCGGCCCATCGGGCTCGCGGCGCTCGAGGCCGCGCGGCCCGTCCCCGGCGAGGCCGTGCTCGACGTCGGGTGCGGCTGCGGCGACACCGTCCTCGAGCTCGCCCGTCGCGTCGGCGCGGCGGGCGAGGGGACCGGGCGCGTGCTCGGTCTCGACGTCTCCGCGCCCATGCTCGCGCGCGCCGAGGCTCGGGCCCGCGAGGCGTTCGGCGACGACGCCCGCGTCGAGCTCGCGCGCGGAGACGCGTCTCGTCACCCGCTCGCGGCCGAGAGCTTCGACGTCTTGTTCTCGCGCTTCGGCGTGATGTTCTTCGACGAGCCGGTGCCCGCGTTCGCGCACCTGGCGCGCGCCCTCAAGAAGGGGGGCCGCGTGGCGTTCGTCTGCTGGCGCGCCTACGAGGACAACGCGTGGGCGCACGTGCCCCGCGAGGCCGTCGCCCCCCTCGCGCCGCCGCAGGCGCAGGAGCCACGAGCGCCCGGGCCGTTCCGATTCGCCGAGGGAGAGTGGCTCGAGAGCCTGCTCCACGAGGCCGGGCTCACCGACGTCTCGCTCGCGCGGTTCGACGTGCCGATGTTCCTCGGCGCGTCGCTCGACGAGGCCGTCGACATGACGACCCAGGCCGGACCTGCGGCCAGGCAGCTCGCCGAGGTCGACGAAGACACGCGCGCGCGCGCCTTGTCGCTCGTGCGAGACGCGCTCTCGCGCCACGTGGCCCCGGACGGACACGTGGCGCTCGGCACGTCGTCGTGGGTCGTCACGGCCCGCCGCTGACGGCGAGCCGTCGCGTCACTTGCACTGCGCCGCGTCGGGGAGCTGGCACTTGCCGTCGATGCAGCTCGCGAGCACGTCGCACTCGCGCGTCTCGTTCGGGGCGCCGCACGGGCCGCCGTCGGGGATGGGGTCGACGCACTTGCCCGTCGCCGTGTCGCCCACGCGCTCGCAGCTCCCGCGCTCGCAGCGCTTGGTCGCCGAGTCGCACACGTCGCCCGCCTTGCCGTAGACGATCGGCGCGCACTTCTTGGCGGTCGCGTCGCACGCGAGCCCGCTCGCGCAGCGCGTGCCGGTGGCGCACGCCGCGCCCTCACCCGGAGGCGGCGCGCACTTCTTGTCGACGCACGTGAGCTCGGTCAGGCAGTCTCCCGACGAGCTGCAGTCGGCGCCCGCCGCGCCGCGGGGCGCGCACTTGGCGGGGGCGGACGCGGCGCCGATCGCGCACCGGAGCCCGCTCGCGCAGTTGCCGAGCCCAGACGACGGCTTGCTCGGATCGAAGCAGACCTCGCCCTCCTTGAGCTTGGGCGACGCCTCACACGTGCCGGTCGTGCCGTCCTTCGTCACGCACGAGGCGCCGTCGACGCAGTTGCTGCTGCGCGGGTCGCACGGCTGACCGATCGCGGCCTGCGCCTCGCACTTGCCGCACGCCGTGCCCGAGGCCTTCTTGCACTCCTTGCTCTTGCACTGCGTGTCGTCGCCGCACGCCGCGCCGTTCTCGAGCGAGCCCGCGGGCTGGGCGCAGATCTCGTCGAAGTCGGCCCCGCACGGCGCCGCCTGGAGCTTGCTGGCGCAGTCCGAGAGGAAGGCCGCCGTGATGCCCTGGCCCGGCGCGGCGAGCGCCTTCTCGCAGACCGAGTTGAAACGCGCGCGGACGTCGGCCTGCTGCGAGGGCGCGACGTTCAGGCTGGTGCGCCCGCACTTGGTCGACGGCGAGAACACGGCGTCGAAGTACGCGTCGCACGCGCCGGAGGCGGACGAGCCTCCGTTGCCGGTCGAGGAGGAGCAGGCGACGACGAGGGCGCCAGAGGCGAGCAGGGCAAAGACGGAGGGTCGGTTCATGGCGGAAGCGCCTAGCACGGACCGGGCCGCCGGCGCCCGCCCCCGCTCCGGCGCGCTTTTGCGTAGGTTCCGTCGTCGCCCGGCCCCGGCCGCATGGCTTCGGCGCCCCTGGCGTCGTCAACGCCCGTTCACGCGCGTGTTGCGCCGTGGTAGACACGCGCCGAAAGGAAAACGAGCACATGGCTACCCGAAAGAAGATCGGCCTCATCGGCGCAGGCAACATCGGCGGAGAGCTCGCGCGTCTGTTCGCGAACAAGGAGCTCGGCGACGTCTTCCTCTTCGACATCCCGGCGAAGGAGAGCTTCGCAAAGGGCAAGGCGCTCGACCTCGAGCAGAACGGCGCGGTCCTCGGCTACGACTGCAACATCCGCGGCACGAGCAACTGGGCCGACCTCGAGGGCGCCGACGTCCTCGTGATCACCGCCGGCGTCCCGCGCAAGCCCGGTCAGTCGCGCGACGACCTCGTCGCCATCAACCTCCCCATCATCCGCGACGTCGCGAACAACGCGAAGAAGTACTGCCCCGACGCGTTCGCGATCGTCATCTCCAACCCGCTCGACGCCATGGTGTTCGAGTACGCCAAGGTCACCGGCTGCCCCAAGGGCAAGGTCGCGGGCATGGCGGGCGTGCTCGACTCGGCGCGCTTCCAGGCGTTCCTCGCGCGCGAGGCGGGCACGAGCGTCAAGGACGTCCGCGCCATGGTGCTCGGCGGCCACGGCGACGACATGGTCCCGGTGCTCTCGATGACCACGATCAACGGCGTGCCCGCGCAGACGCTCATCGCCAAGGACAAGCTCTCGGCGATCGTCGAGCGCACCCGCAAGGGCGGCGGCGAGATCGTGGGCCTCATGGGCACGAGCGCGTACTACGCGCCCGCGTCGGCGGCCGTGTCGATGGCCGAGGCCTTCTTGCTCGACCAGAAGCGCCTGCTCCCGTGCGCGGCGCACCTCGACGGTCAGTACGGCTTCAAGGACATGTTCATCGGCGTCCCGGCGATCATCGGCGGCAACGGCGTCGAGAAGATCGTCGAAGTGCCCCTCACCGAAGAGGAGAAGGGCATGCTCGACAAGAGCGCCAAGAGCGTCCAGGCCGTCGTCGACGTCTGCAAGAAGTCGTGATCTCCCTGGCGTCGGCACTCCGGAGTGGCTCGGCCGCGGCGGCGTTCGCCGCGGTCGTGCTCGCGAGCTGCGCCGAACCGGCGGTGCCGACGCTCGAGGTCACGCCCGAGCGCGCCACGCTCACGACCGGCGAGAGCCTCCGCCTCACCGTCACGCGCCGCTACGCCTCGGGTCCCATCGAGAACGTGACGCAGGTCGTCGCGTACGTCTCGTCCGACCAGAGCGCCGTGCGCGTCGGCGAGGCGGGCGGCTCGCGCGGCGTCGTCACGGCCTACGCCGTGGCGAACCCGGTGCTCATCCGCGTCGTCGACCCGTCGAGCGACGCGACGGCCATCGCGACGCTCTCGGTGGTGCCGGCGAGCATCGTGTCGATCGACGTGCAGCCGTCGCCCGCGCTCGTGTTGCCCAAGGACGGCGAGCGGCAGCTCACGGCCACCGCGACGTTCAACAACAAGACGACCGCCGACGTCACGGCGCAGGTGTCGTGGCAGTCGTCCAACCTGGCCGCCGCCACCGTCGGCAACGGGCCGACCGGCAAGGGGCTCGTCAAGAGCGTCGCCACGGGCGACACGGTCGTCACGGCGACCGATCCCGCGACCGGCGTGCAGGGACGCACGACCGTCTTCGTGGCCGGCGACGCGCCGAGCCTCAAGGCGCTCATCGTCACGCCCAATCCGGCCGTCGTCATCAACGGCGGCACCGTGCAGTTCATCGCGCAGGGCGTCTTCGGCGACGGCGCGACCCGCGACGTCACGCGCGACGTGCACTGGGCGTCGTCTCGCACCGACGTGGCGACCATCGGCGCGCTCGGCCTCGCGAGCGGTCTCGCCAACGGCGACACCACGATCACCGCGACCGACCCTACGACCTCCGTGCGCGGGTCGGCGGCGCTGACCGTGACCCCGTGAGCGTGAGGCCGTCGAGCAGCGGCTCGAGCAACGCCAAGAAGTAGTCCGCGGCCACGGCGCGGTCCTTCACCTTGACGCGGCGGTGCTGCACGAGCTCGACGTAGCCGTGCGCAAAGACCCACAGCGACAGCCCGATGTCGCGCGCGCGGCCTTCGCGCACCTGACCCTGCGCCTGGCCGCGCTTGATCTCGTCGGCGACGAGCTGCGCGACCTCCGAGATCGCCGCCTCGAGCGCGGGGAAGCGCCCGTCGCGGTTGAGGCGCGGCCCGAACATGATCGCGTAGTGGCCCGGGCGCTCCAGGGCGAAGTCCACGTACGACATCGCGATCTCCGACAGCCGCGCACGCGCGTCGTCCCCGGCCGCGACCGCGCGCCGCGCCACGTGGGCGAAGAGCTCGCGGAAGCCCTCCTCGGCGACCGCGGCGAGCAGCGCGCGTTTGTCTGGGTAGTGCCGGTACGCGGCCGAGTGCGCGACGCCCACCTTCGCCGCGACCTCGCGCAGCGTGAACGCCTCTCCCTCGGCGGCCAGCTCCACGGCGGCGGCTGCCAAGGCGCGCGCGAGATCGCCGTGGTGGTACGTGGACCGGCGCGTGCGCTTCGCCGCGGGCATCGGGCGGCACGATAGCGGGATCCGGGGGCGTTTGTCCGCCTCCGGCGTAGCCTCCTTCACGCGCGGCCCGCGGAGGCGGCCAGGCCCCGGCGCAAGAAGTCGCGCGCCTCCGTCCAATAACGCTCGCGCGCCCGCGGCCTGAAGAACCCGAAGTGACCGAGGCGCGCCGAGGCGCCCACCTTGCGGCGCGTCACGTCCGCGTTCGCGTAGAGTGACAGCAGCGCGTCGACCGCCGCGGGAGGGGCGTACGGATCGTCGTCGAACGAGTAGCCGAGCAGCGGGGCGCGCACCTCGCCGAGCCTCGCGCGCACGTCGACCGACGGGTCTCCGTCGAAGTACCCGCGCGTGCGGCACCACCGCGCCCACTCGAGCGCGACGCCGGCGGGGAGGCTCTCGCCCACCCCGAGCCGCCCCGGGAGAAAGCCCGCGGCGCGCGTCACGCCCGGGACGAGCCCGTACCACAAGAGGGCCATGCGCCACCGCGAAGGTGCGGGCCAGAGGCGATAGTCGCCGCTCTGCGATCCCACGGTGACCAGGGCGGCGACGCGCCTCACGTCGGGCAGGAGCCCCACGAGCTGACCTCCTGCGCTGTGGCCCACGACGCCCACCGCGCGGGCCCCGAGCGCGTCCCGTGTCCAGTCGAGCGCGGCGGCCAGGTCGAGCGCGCCCCAGTCGCGCATGCGCGCGCGTGACGCGGACACGTCGCCCTCGAGCGAGTCGCCGATGCCGCGGTAGTCGAACGTCACCACGTCGACGCCCTGTCCCGCGAGCCACGCGGCGAACCGGGCGTAGTACCGCTGACGCACGCCCGTGGCTCCGGCGATCACGGTGACGGGGCCGCCGCGATCGCCGCGCGCCGCGTAGCGGGCTCCCACGAGGCGCGTGCCGTCGGCGGCCACGATGTCGACGGGCGTCGCCGGCGAGGGGGGCGCTTCGGCCTCGGCGCGCCGCGCGTCGCGATCGAAGAGGTACTGGTCGAGGGTGAGGGCTCCGGGGTCCGTCATGATGTGTCCTTTGGTCACTTGTGGTTGCACGTCGGAGAAGCTCGCCATCTTCCGTGGCGGGCTCAATGTGACCAATGGTCATATTAGGGCGGATCGGTCGGCCGTCAAGGCGGCCCCCGCCGGCCCGTGGTGACGCCCGCACGAGACCCGTGTTAGCGTCCGTGCCCCCGCCGAGGACGTTCCCGGCGCGCACAACGCGGAGGACACGCGTGAAGATTCACGAGTACCAGGGCAAGCAACTCTTCGCGAAGTACGGCGTGCCGGTGCCCAAGGGCATCGCGGCGTTCACCGTCGACGAAGCAGAGGCTGCCGCGAAGAAGCTCATCGCCGATACGGGCAGCCAGGTCGTCGTCGTCAAGGCGCAGATCCACGCCGGAGGCCGCGGCAAGGGCGGCGGCGTCAAGGTCGCCAAGGGCGGCGCCGCCGAGGCGCGACAGCTCGCCGAGAAGATCCTCGGGATGGACCTCGTCACGCACCAGACCGGGCCGGGCGGCCAGAAGGTCCGTCGCCTGTACATCGAGCAGGGCCTCGACATGGCGTGCGAGATGTACCTGGGCGCGGTCGTCGATCGCGACCGTCGTCGGGTCGCCTTCATGGCGTCGACCGAGGGCGGCGTGGAGATCGAGAAGGTCGCGGCCGAGACGCCCGACAAGATCCTCACCGTGCACGTCGACCCGACCGTGGGCCTCTCGAGCTTCCAGGCGCGCGAGCTCGCGTTCGGCCTCGGGCTGATGAAGTACGGCAAGGACACGGTCGGCAAGTTCGTGCGCCTCTGCGCGCAGCTCTACGACCTCTTCGTCAAAGAGGACTGCTCGCTGCTCGAGATCAACCCGCTCGTCGTCCTCAAGAACGGCGACGTGGTGGCGCTCGACGCGAAGATCAACTTCGACGACAACGCCGACTTCCGCCACAAGGTGTGGTCGGAGCTTCGGGACGACGACGAGGAGGACCCGGTCGAGCTGCAGGCCAAGGAGGCCGGGCTCAACTACGTGTCGCTCGACGGCAACGTCGGCTGCCTCGTCAACGGCGCGGGCCTCGCGATGGCCACGATGGACATCATCAAGCACGCCGGCGAGAAGCACGGCGTCGCGCCCGCCAACTTCCTCGACGTGGGCGGAGGCGCCACGCAGGAGCAGGTCACCAAGGCCTTCGCGATGATCCTCAAGAGCCCCAAGGTCAAGGCGATCTTCGTCAACATCTTCGGCGGCATCATGAAGTGCGACGTGATCGCCAACGGCGTCGTCGCCGCGGCCAAGGAGCTCGGCCTCGAGGTCCCGCTCGTCGTCCGCCTCGAAGGCACCAACGTCGAGCTCGGTCGCAAGATCCTCACCGAGAGCGGGCTCGCCATCGAGCCCGCGTCGACGATGGCAGACGGCGCGGCCAAGATCGTCAAGGCGGTCTCTCAGCAGTCCAAGGGAGGTGCGGCGTGAGCATCCTCGTCGGAAAAGACACCAAGCTGATCGTCCAGGGAATCACCGGCGGCGCGGGCTCGTTCCACGCCAAGCAGGCGATCGAGTACGGCACGTCCGTCGTCGCGGGCGTCACGCCCACGCGCGGCGGCGAGACGTTCGAGGCGGCCACGTCGGTCGGCACGGTCAAGGTGCCCGTGTTCGACACGGTGAGCCGCGCCGTCAAGGAGACGGGCGCCAACGCGACGTGCATCTTCGTCCCGCCTCCGGGCGCGGCCGACGCGATCCTCGAGGCGCTCGACGCCGGGATCGAGCTCGTCGTGTGCATCACCGAGGGCATCCCCGTCGTCGACATGCTCGGCGTCCGCCGGGTGCTCGAGGCGATGCAGCGCGAGCACGAGGCGCGCGGTCGCCGCATCCCGCGGCTCGTCGGGCCCAACTGCCCCGGCGTGATCACGCCCGGTGCGTGCAAGATCGGCATCATGCCCGGTCACATCCACAAGCCCGGCCACATCGGCGTCGTGTCCCGCTCCGGGACGCTCACGTACGAGGCTGTCGGACAGCTCACCGCGCTCGGCATCGGGCAGTCGACCTGCGTCGGCATCGGCGGCGATCCGGTCAGCGGCATGGACTTCGTCGACGTGCTCGAGCTGTTCCAGGCCGACCCCGACACGCACGGCGTCATCATGATCGGCGAGATCGGCGGCGGCGCCGAGGAGCGCGCGGCCGAGTTCATCAAGTCCAAGATGACCAAGCCGGTCGCCGCGTTCATCGCCGGCACCACCGCGCCGCCGGGCAAGCGCATGGGGCACGCGGGCGCCATCATCTCGGGCGGCAAGGGCACGGCGGCCGCCAAGATCGCCGCGCTCGAGGCCGCGGGCGCCAAGGTGGCCCCCACGCCCAGCGACATGGCGACGACGCTCAAGTCGATGATGGCCTGACGCACGCGCCGCCCCGGGGTGGGCTCGGGGCGGCTGCTGCGGTACTCTGTCGGGATGGCATCACGGGCTCGCGCGCGGCGCGCCGTCTTGTTGTGCGCGCTCGTAGCGGGCGTCGCCGGCTCGATCGGGTCGTTTGTCGGCGGCTGCGGCATCTCCGTCTTCGGCACGCTGCCCGAGGACGCGACGGCGCCCGACGGCGTCGCGCCTACGCCCGACGGCGCAGATCCGCCCGATGTCGCGCCGCCGTGCACGTCGTGCGCGCCGCTGCCGCCCGAGTGGCGCGTCGTCTCGCTGGTCGACGAGATCGATCCCGACGCCGGGGCTCTCGACGCCGCGGCACCGACGGACGCGGGCGCTCCGACCGACGCGGGCATCCCTACGTCGTGCCCGGCGGGCACCACGGGCGCGACGGTGCTCCGCGCCAACGCCCGCGTGACGGCGGGCGACTGCGCGTGCGCGTGCGGTGAGCTCCCGCGGAACCCGTGCACGTCGGGCAGGCTGCGGGCCTTCTTGCGCACCGGCCCGGCCACGTGCAACGACGGCACGCGCGACTACGACGTGGACGGCGGCTGCCAGACCCGTCAAGGAACCTGGAACAACAACTTCAACGGCGCGGGCGGCGACCCGCTGCCCGTGCGCGTCGTCGACTGTCCAACGACGGCGACGCCGCCTCCCGTGGTCGATGACGGCTCGGTCACGGCGTGCTCGGCGCCCGTCCTGCCTGGGTGCGGCGAGGGACAGTCCTGCCTGCCCGGCGCCGGCAAGGTGTGCGCGGTCCGAGAGGGGACCCACGATTGCCCCGCGGGGTTCCCCGACAGGCGCCCGCTCACGACCGTCTCCGACACGCGCGCGTGCGCGGCGTGCTCGTGCGTGAGTCAGGCGACCTCGTGCTCCAACGAGCGCCTCACGTTCTACGACAACGCGACGTGCAGCGGCGGCGGCCGCGGGGCGGACTTCGACGGCTTCTGTCACGGCCTCGGCGGCAGCGGCACGCCGACGCACATGCGCTACACGGCAGACCCGAACGACAAGACGTGCGCGGCCGCGGCCGCCACGGTGGCCGTCGCGTCGGGCGCGGTCGACGTCGCTCCGATCACGGTCTGCTGCCGCTGACTCGCGTCGGCCGCGGCCCGCGCTCGTACGTTCTGCGGCCGCGCGGGCCGTCGCGCTTGCAGATGCTCGACATCTCACCTAAAAGCGCCGCAAACCTTCCCCCCACAGGTCTCGCGGTTCGCCCTCGCGTCCGCGCGCCGAGCTTCGCTGGAGTTTCCCATGGCCGTCGAACGAACGTTGTCGATCATCAAGCCGGACGCCGTCGAGAAGAACAAGACGGGCGCCATCCTCGCCCTCCTCGAAGAGAACGGCTTCGTCCTCCGAGCGCTCCGCAGGACGCACCTCTCCCGTCGCGAAGCGGAGGGGTTCTACGCGGTGCACAAGGAGCGCCCGTTCTTCGGTGAGCTCGTGGAGTTCATGACGCGCTCGCCGGTCGTCATCGCCGTGCTCGAGCGCGACGACGCGGTGGCCAAGTACCGCGCCGTCATGGGCGCGACCGATCCCGCCAAGGCCGACGCGGGCACCATCCGCAAGCTCTACGGGACGAACGTCGGCGAGAACGCCGTGCACGGCTCGGACTCGGCGGACAACGCGCGCATCGAGATCGGCTACTTCTTCGCGGCGTCCGACGTCGCGCCCGTCGCCTGAGGCGACGCATCGAGAGGGGGGGAGGAGCATCGATGATCGACGACCTTCGCAAGCGGATCGAGACGGCCTTCGCGGATCGCGAGGCCCTGCGTGACCCGGAGAACGCCGAGGCCGTCGAGGCGGTCGTCGCCCGGCTCGACTCGGGCGAGCTGCGCATCGCGTCGCCGCCCGAGACCGAGGGCGGAGACTGGACGACGCACGCCTGGCTGAACCAGGCCGTGCTCCTCTACTTCGCGGTGCGCGGCATGACGACGTACGCCGTCGGCCCGTTCGAGTACCACGACAAGATCCCGCTCAAGAAGAACCTCGCCTCGCAGGGCGTGCGTCTGGTCCCCCCAGGGGTGATCCGGTTCGGCGCGTTCTGCGAGCGAGGCGTCGTCGTCATGCCCGGCTACGTGAACATCGGCGCGCGCGTGGGGGCGGGCACGATGGTGGACACGTGGGCCACCGTCGGCTCGTGCGCGCAGATCGGCCGCGACTGTCACCTCTCGGGCGGCGTCGGCATCGGCGGCGTGCTCGAGCCCCCGGGGGCGCGCCCCGTCATCATCGAGGACGGCGCGTTCATCGGCTCGCGCGCGATCGTCGTCGAGGGCGTGCACGTCGAGAAGGAGGCCGTCATCGGCGCGGGCGTCGTGCTCACGGCGTCGACCGCCATCCTCGACGTCACGGGCGCCGAGGTCGTCGAGCACCGAGGCCGCGTCCCGGCGCGCAGCGTCGTCATCCCGGGCACGCGCCCCAAGAAGTTCCCCGCCGGCGAGTTCGGCGTGCCCTGCGCGCTCATCATCGGGCGACGCAGCGAGGCGACCGATCGCAAGGTCAGCCTCAACGCGGCGCTCCGCGACTTCTCCGTGGCGGTCTGATGGGCGCCGGGCCCGACGCGATCGACCCGGCCGTCGCGCGCACGCTCGACGAGACGCTCCTCTGGCTCTGCTCGGTCGACTCGCCCATCGGCGAAGAGAAGGCGCTCTGCGACGCCGTGTCCGCGCGCATGCAGCGCATCGCGCTCGCGGCGCCGATCCGTCGATACGGCGACTCGATCGTCGTGCCCGTGACGCGCGCGGCGGGCGGCGCGCCCAAGATCGCGCTCGTCGGACACCTCGACACGGTGCGCACCGAGAACGGGCCCGCACGGGTCGACGGCGATCGCGTCTTCGGCGCGGGCTCGAGCGACATGAAGAGCGGCCTCGCGATCATGATCGCGATCGCCGAGCTGGCCGCGCAGGCGCTGCCGTGCGACCTCACGCTCGTCTTCTACGCGCGCGAAGAGGGGCCCTACGCCGACAACGAGCTCGGCCCCGTGCTCGACCAGGATCCCGAGCTCCGGCACGTCGACCTCGCCGTGTGCCTCGAGCCGAGCGACAACAAGCTCCACCTCGGCTGCACGGGGTCCATCCACGCTACGGTCACGGTCCGCGGCCGCACATCGCACAGCGCGCGCCCGTGGGAGGGGCAGAACGCGATCACGCGCGCGGCGCCGCTCCTGACGCGCCTCGCCGCCGTCGCGCCGGTCGAGCACCACGTCGAGGGCCTCGTGTATCGCACCGTCACGACGGTGACGCAGGCGCGTGACGGGGGCCGCGGTCGCAACGTGGTGCCCGACGTGTTCACCCTCAACGTCAACCACCGGTTCGCGCCCGTGACGTCGCTCGAGCAGGCCCAGGCCGACCTCACCGCGCTGCTCGGCGACGAGGGCGAGATCACGTTCACCGACCTCAGCCCGGCCGCGATGCCGTCGGCCGAGCACCCGCTCGTCAAGAAGCTCGTCGCCGCCGGCGTCGTCGATGTCGCGCCCAAGCAAGCGTGGACCGACGTGGCGCGCTTCTCCGCCCTCGGCGTCCCCGCCGTGAACTTCGGGCCCGGCGAGAACGCGCAGGCCCACCAGAAGAACGAGTCGACCTCGCTCTCGCTGGTGCACGACGGCTACGGCATCTTCTTGCGGTGGCTCTCGAGCGTCGCCCCCCACGACGTGTCGCCCGCGCGCTGACGCAAGACCTGCGCGCGCGCCGAGCGACGAGACTCGGGGCGCCTCCGCGCCGTAGTAGTCGCGGGGCCTCTGGGTTTGCTAGCCTGCTCGGCGCATGAGCAAGGTCCTACGCGGAGCATTCGTCCTCTCCGTCTGCGCGGCGGTCGTGAGCTGTGGCCTCCTGAAGAAGAAGGGCACGGGCGACGCCGCGGACGCGGCACCCGACGTCGTCGCGGTCACCGAGGTGGTCGACGCCGAGGCGCTCCCCGTCCAGGTGCCCAAGGCGGCCAACGAGGACGACATCGCGCGCTTCCCCGACGAGGTGCCCGTCGAGGTGCCCTCGGTGCTGCAGCGACCGGCCAACGCGCGAGAGGCCCCGCCCAGCGGCAAGGTCGTGCTCGCGCTCCCCGTGCGCGCCGCGGTCACGCAGGTGGCGCTGCGCGACAAGTACATCCTCGTCGTGTTCGACGATCCCAAGACGCCGGGCCGAAAGCTCATGGGCTGGATCGTGCAAGAGGCGCTCATGCCGCCGGTGCCCGGCGAGCCCGTCGCCAAGACGATCACGTGCCCCGCGGGTCAGACGGCGCTCCTGGGCGATCTTCCGTTCTGCGGCAAGGTCTGCGCAAAAGATGCAGACTGCACGGGTGGGCTCGCGTGCACCGGCACCGCGCAGAAGCTCGTGAACGGCAAGGCCGCCGGCACCGTCAAGGTCTGCACCGCCGTGCACGTCCCCGACGCCGGCCCGCCGCCGCAGATCGTCATCGTCGACGCCGGCGCGCGTCCGCCGGCTGTCCCCGAGGCGGGCGCGATCAACCCCATCCCGGGCCTGCTCTCCCTCTTCGACGGCGGACCGCGATCGTTCGGCCGATTCTTCCGCGACTCGGGCGCCGCGCCCGCGCCTACGACGCCGCCCGTCACGCCGCCGGTGACGCCGCCCGCCGCGCCCGCCGGGGCGCAAGAGGTCGCGCCGACGGCCGGGGCTTGTCCGGCCGGCTTCTTCCTCGTGGCCAAGGACGGCAAGTGCCACAAGATCGTCACGTCGTGCCCCGGAGGGTGCTCGAGCTTCTGCGTCGAGTGCGTGGGGCGCAAGGTGTGCTCGAGTGATCGGAACCTCTGTCGATGAGGAGCTTTGACATGCGCTGGACATCGGTTGCACTGCTGGGACTCGTCGTCGTCGGATCAGGCTGCGGCCTCCTCAAGAAGAAGGGGGGCGACGACGCCGACGCGGCCGCCGCGCCCGAGGCGGACGCCGCGACGGTGACGGTCACGGGGACGGGCGCCGCGAACGAGGCCGCCGTCACGCGCTACGAGAAGGAGACGCCGCTCACCAACGAGGAGGGCGTCATCGCCAAGGACGGCGTGCAGGTCAAATCCGCCGTCAACACGGGCACCATCGTGGCCACGCTCAACGCGGGCACGCCCGTCATCAAGATGGCGCAGTACTTCTCGAGCGGCGTGCTCATCATGTTCGACGATCCGTCCACGCCCGAAGAGACCAAGTTCATGGGGTGGGTCCCCACGACGGCGTTCGTCGCGCCGCCCGGTACGACGGTCACGGCCACCGCGACGTTCCGTCCCCCGGCGCCTACGGGCACGGTCAAGCCGCAGGTCCCGGTCGCGAAGACCGACGCGGGCGCGGCGCCGGTGGCCAAGGTCGACGCAGGCGCCACGCCCGTCGCCGTCGTCGACGCAGGCGCGGCGCCGGTGGCCAAGGTCGACGCGGGCGCGACGCCTACGCCGCCCAGCAACCCCCAAGGAGGCCTCGCGTTCCCGCCGCCGCCCAGCGGCAAGTGCCCGACGCCCTACCAGATGCTCGACGGCATGTGCCGCCGTCCGTGCACCAACGACTCTGGCTGCCCGCGCGCCACCAAGTGCGTGCCCGCGCGCGCCATCGGCCACAAATACTGCTCGCTCGGATGACGACGATCTGCTCGGCAGATCAGGAGGAAGGACACGTGAAGATGCGACTGCTTGCGCTGTCGGCGGTGACGTTTGTCGTGATGGCTGGGTGCGGACCGGAGGCCAAGCCCGGTGGTGGCGCGAACGCGCCCGCGGGTGGCGGAGACTCTCACGCCCTGCTCAACAACCCCGCGCCCACGTTCTCGGGCGCGTCGGTCAATGGCATGGGGAGCGTCGACCTGGCGAAATGGAAGGGCAAGGTGGTCTTTGTCGACTTCTGGGCGACATGGTGCGAGCCCTGCAAGAAGTCGTTCCCGAAGCTCCAGGAGATGAACGTCAAGTACAAGGCGAGCGGCCTCGAAATCGTTGGGATCTCCGAGGACGACGAGGAGAGCGGCATCAAGGAGTTCGGGGAGGCGCATGGAGCCAAGTTCCCCCTGTTGTGGGACAAGGGTAAGGCGATCGGCGAGAAGTGGTCGCCGCCCAACATGCCGTCGTCGTTCATCGTCGACAAAAAAGGGGTCGTGCGGTTCGTTCATTTGGGCTACCACGATGGGGACGAGGCGAAGCTCGAGCAGGAGCTGAAGAGCCTCCTCTGACGGCGCCAGCTCGGGGCGGCGCCTTCTTCTGCTTGACGGAACGAGGCGCCGCCGCGCCAGGCTGAGGAGAGGAGGAGCGTTGGTCGAGCTCTGCCGTCTATCGCGCGCCCGCGCCGTCGTCCTCGCGCTCGCCGTGGGGGTGGTGTCGCTCGCGCCGCCGGCCTCGGCCGATGGTGCGGGGCTCGACGCGTCCGACTTCCGCGTTCGCGTGCAAGCGGCGCTCAAGCTCGGCAAGCAGGGCGGCGCCAGCGCGCGCGAGGCGCTCGAGCGCGGCCTCAAGGACACGCACCCCGCCGTACGCGTCGCGTGCGCCGTCGCCCTCGGCTCGATCGGCGAGAGCGCCGCCATCCCGGCCCTGCAGCGTGCGACGCGCGCCGAGTCGACGGCGAGCGTCCGCGCGACGATGGCGCAGCAGGTCGACAAGCTCCGCGCGCGCGCCTCGTCGGCCGCGCGGCCCGCGGGCTCGGTGGCCAAGGCGCGCTACGTCGTGCAGCTCGGCACGATGCGGAACAACACGGCTGTGCGCGCGGGCGGGCTCGACGGCGTGATGCGCGACGTCGCGCGCCGTCGCGCCGAGAGCATCAAGGGCGCGCTCGTCGTCGACGCGAGCGACGAGGCGACGGTCAAGACGGCCGCCGCGCGCCACGTGCCGGTGCTGCTGCTCGACGGCAACCTCACGCAGCTCACGCAGACGTCGGGCAAGGCCGGCGGGGTCGTCGTCACGGCGCGCGTGAGCATTTCGGTCCGGAGCGCGCCGCAGCACACGCTCAAGGGGATCGTCACCGGCGCCGCGTCGGCGACCGACACCGCACGTGCGCGCAACGAGCCTTCGGCCATCGCCGAGCTGCAGAGCCGCGCGCTCGCGGGCGCCATGGAGAGCGCTGTCGGGAGCGTCGGCAACGCCATCGACGGCTTCGCAAAATAGCGACTTCTGGCGCGTGGTCGACCGCTCCGGCCGGCACCAAGGCGCAACTCGGTTGCGCCGATCCTGGGTCGTCAGAAGCCGAGACCAGAGAGGACGCGAGAGACCGGAGATTCGCCCCGCTCGCCCGAGGGACGGGGCGAATCGGAGGCTCGGTCCAACCGGCCTGGCTGCTATGCTGACGCCCCATGGTCGTCGTCTACGGCACTCGGTTCTACGGCAAGGTCGCTGCGTGTGGCTCGTCGTTCATCGCGACGCGCTTCTTCCACATCTACTACCTGCCGCTGATCCCGGTCGGGTCTCACCTCGTCATCGAGGAGAACGGCGACGGCAGCTACCGCGGGCTGCCTCACCCGTTCTCGCTCAAGTCGATGTTTGCGGGATACATGCGTGTGTGGGGACCGTTCGCCACGGTCGGCGCGCTGATCGCGCTCGGCGCCGGCTTCTCGGAGCCGTCCGAGGACATGGTCGATCTCGCCCTTGGTGTCGTGCCGCCCGCGTTCGGGCTCCTGCTCGCGCTCGCCGCCACGGTGCTCGCGTGGGCGGTCATCGGTCGCCTCAGCCAAGAAGACAAACAGAAGCGCGCGGTCTGGGCGCTCCACACCGGCATCTTCGCCGACCCGGCCGATCTCGGCGACGCGCGCTTTTCCATCCGCGAGGCGCTGCTCGGCACTATTGCCGAGCGCGCGCACGGCCTCGGCGCCCAGGGCTATCGCCTCCCGCCCGACCCGCGCGCCGCGTGGGCGCAGATCGCGCTCGACCCGTCGCAGTCCGACGAGGGCATCCTCACCGCCGCCTACACGCTCGCCCGCGTCGAGGGCTCCGCGGCGGCCGAGCCCGCCAAGTCCGAGCTCGCCCGGGTCGAGGGCTCGCTCTGGCAGCGCATCCGCGCCCTCAATCCCCCGTATCTGCAGGGCGTCTGAGCGCTTGCCCGTTCCCCCTGCGGGCCGCGTGAGGTAGATCCGCGCTCCTCATGAGCAGGACTGCCTCCGAGGTGCGCGCGTCGTTCCTCGACTTCTTCAAGTCGCGTGGTCACGAGGTCTGCGCGTCGGCGAGCCTCGTGCCGCAGAACGATCCCACGCTGATGTTCACGAACGCGGGCATGGCCCCGTTCAAGGACGTCTTCACGGGCAAGGACACTCGGCCGTTCTCGCGCGCGACGTCGAGCCAGAAGTGCATCCGCATCTCGGGCAAGCACAACGACCTCGA